>NZ_KV801829.1:0-1209 GCF_001810555.1 Corynebacterium sp. HMSC063G05
GGGGGTGTTGCCACCGGACACCGGGGACAACCGCTGACAGCTAATAGGGACACGGACCAAACAGAGGTCTCGTCGTAACGTGGGTGCCTGCAACGGATGTCCAAGACACCGGCGACCAGCCGCAACAGAAGGACACCACCATGGAACCGTCCACAACACCCGACATCATCATCGGCCTCGACGTCGGCAAAACCGACCACCATGCCAGCGCGCTGACCACCACCGGCGAGAGAATCTACGACAAACCACTGCCCCAAGACGAAGCCGCACAGCGCGAAATCCTCGCGTCCATGCAGGCCCACGGCGGCGTTCTCATGGTCGTCGATCAACCCAACACCATCGGCGCCCTGCCCATCGCAGTGGCCCGCGACTGCGGTTGCACGGTCGGAGACCTCCCCGACCTAGCCATGCGAAAAGCAGCCGACCTCTACCCTGGACGATCAAAAACTGACCGCCGGGATGCATTCATCATCGCCGACACCGCCCGCACCATGCCGCACACACTGCGGGCAGTCGACCGCGACGACGAGACACTAGCAGCGCTGAAGATGCTCGCCGGATTCCACGACGACATCGCCAAAGACGCCACCCGAACGAAAAACAGCCTTCGCAGCGTGCTCACACAGATTCACCCCGCACTCGAGCGCGTCTTTGCAGGCGAGATTCTCTCGCGCACGCTGGTGCTGGACTCGCTCATCCACTACGAAGGTCCGACAAAACTGGCCGCCGCAGGTCGAGGCCGGGTCCTGAAGTGGATACGCAACCGCGCCAAGAAGGACCCTGATACCCTCGCAATTTTCGCCGCCCTTGCCGAGCAAACTGTCACGGTACCCGGCATGGCGGCAGCAGAATTGGTCATTCCCCAGCTGGCGGCGAACATCGAAGCGCTTCAAGCACAGCGCGACACGATCGCCGGACATGGCTCGGAGATGCTCGAATCGTTCCCTCTTGCCCAGGTCTTGATGTCGATGCCCGGCGTAGGCATCAAGACCGCCTCCAACATCTTGCTGTCCATCGGCGATTGCCAGGACTTCGCCGACGCCGCGCACTTGGCCGCTTACGCCGGCATCGCGCCGACCACCCGGCAGTCGGGTACGTCGATCCGCGGCGAGTTTCCCACCAGGGCCGGCAATAAACAGTTGAAAAACGCGATGTTTCAATCGGCGTGGATCGCGTCGAACTGCCATCCCGCATCGCGCGACTACTACC
>NZ_KV801830.1:0-109278 GCF_001810555.1 Corynebacterium sp. HMSC063G05
AAGTGGTGATGCATTCACCGCCTGAACCTACCGGGCTCAAAGTGTCATAAACCTAGTCACTTTCTTGGCGTTATAGATGGGCGTACGCCGCGCGGAGGCGGTCGAACCACCAATCGCGGCGGGGGCCCGGCGCGGCGAGCTCGGCCAGGCGGGAAGGGTCGGGAGCGGGGTTGGTGACGGGCAGTCGGCCATCGATAAGTGGCCGGGGCTCGATGACGTCCTCGATAAACAGCGAGGACGTGGCCAAACCCGCCGCGTTCGGCTCCGGCTGCAGCTCTGTGGCAGGCAGGGCCGCCGCCGTGAACAAACCGGCGGCCATGCCAACACCGGTGTCCAGGGCGCTGGCGACCGTCACCTTCATCGCGAGCTCCTCGGCCAACCGAAGCAAGCAGCGTGGTCCACCAAGCGGCGCGACCTTCATTACGCCCACGTCCGCCGCCTGTTCGCGCGCAACCAAATACGGATCCTCGGCCTTGCGAATCGACTCATCGGCAGCAATCGGGCAAAACTCCCCCACTGTGTCGCGGACCGCGCGGAGCTCGGCGACAGTCGCAACGGGCTGCTCCATGTACTCCAGCGGCCCCAACTCATGAGCGGCGCGGATGGCCTGCTCCACCGACCAGCCACGATTCGCATCCACCCGCACCACAGGTTCATAGCCATAGGCTTCGGCCACCGCGGTGCGGACGGCGGCTACGCGCTCGATGTCGTCGTTAAGCGATTGGCCGCTCTCTGCGACCTTGACCTTAAACGTGCGGCACCCGGGGTAGCGCGCCACGACCTCCGGCACCTGGCCGGGTGTGACGGCGGGGATGGTGGCGTTGACCTCGACAAACTCGCGCTTCGGGATGGGCAGGCCGACGTATGCGCATTCGATGGCCGAGCGCAGCCACGCGGCGGCCTCGGACGCCTCGTATTCCAGGAAGGGAGCGAACTCGCCCCAGGTGACGGGGCCGTCGATGAGGAGTGCCTCGCGGGTGGTGACGCCACGGAATTTCACTGCCATGGGCAGCGCGACGACGTGGGCGCGGTCGAGGATGTCATCGATGGGCGGAAGCTGGATGTTGGGCGCAGCGGACACAGACATACCCCTCATGCTAGAGACCTTTATGCTGGAAGCCATGACTGATACCGCGAAGTACTCGACCGATAACCCCTTCCGCCCCGAGCAGTGGAAGACGGTTGATGGTTTTGAGGATTTGACCGACATCACCTACCACCGCCACGTCGGCGAGGGCCGCGAAAACGGCATTGTGCGTATTGCGTTTGATCGCCCGGAGGTTCGTAACGCATTCCGCCCGCATACCGTCGATGAGCTCTACCGCGCGCTCGACCACGCGCGTCGCACCCCGGATGTCGGCGTTGTGCTGCTGACCGGTAACGGCCCGAGCACCAAGGACGGTGGCTGGGCATTCTGTTCGGGTGGTGACCAGCGCATTCGCGGTCGTTCCGGCTACCAGTACGCCACATCCCACGAGCATGACGACGCTACCGCGGACGCATCCACCATCGATACCGCGCGTGCCAAGGTCGAGGGTGGCCGCCTGCACATCCTGGAGGTGCAGCGCCTGATTCGCACTATGCCGAAGGTTGTCATTGCCGTGGTCAATGGTTGGGCCGCAGGTGGCGGACACTCCCTGCACGTGGTGTGTGACCTGACACTGGCATCCCGCCAGGAGGCCCGCTTTAAGCAGACCGACGCTGACGTGGGATCTTTCGATGCCGGCTATGGCTCGGCCTACCTGGCGAAGCAGGTTGGTCAGAAGTTTGCCCGCGAGATTTTCTTCCTCGGCCGTTCCTACGACGCTGAGACCATGCACCGCATGGGCGCTGTCAACGAGGTCGCCGACCACGCTGAGCTGGAAGATGTCGCGGTGGAGTGGGGCCGCATGATCAACGGTAAGTCCCCAACGGCGCAGCGCATGCTGAAGTTCGCTTTCAACCTGACCGATGACGGACTGATGGGCCAGCAGGTCTTCGCGGGCGAGGCTACTCGCCTGGCGTACATGACCGACGAGGCCGTCGAGGGCAAGGAAGCGTTCCTGGAAAAGCGTGACCCGAACTGGGACGAGTTCCCGTTCTACTACTAGGGGCAGTTAGGGGGGGCGCCGGCTGGGGCGCTCGTCGGGCCCTGCACTTTAGCGCTCATTCGTGGCTGTAGAACAGCCGAGAGCGTGCGCTACAGTCACGGGTCTGCGCTAGAGTGCCTCCGACGCTTCGACCGCCAGCCCGCCATTGCGAGTCGGGAGCACCGCACCTTCTACCTGATAAACCTCTCGCAGCATAGCTTCATTAATGACCTCTGCCGGAGGCCCTGCACTGCTGACCCGACCATCGGCTAGAACAACCACATGTTCGCAAAAGCGCGCCGCTTGCCCCAGGTCATGAAGTGTCATCACTACCGCGCAGGGCAATTCCCGCGCACACTTGCGTACCTGCCCGAGAAGCATCAATTGGTTACGCAGGTCGAGTGCGCTGGTGGGCTCGTCGAGAAGCAATACCCGAGGTCGTCGCACAACCGCCTGCGCAAAACTCACCAACTGCCGCTGTCCCCCAGACAACTCAGACATCAGCCGCGATGACAACGCAACCAACCCAAGTCGTTCAATGGTGGCCTGCACTTCTGCCCGCACTGTGGATCCGACACGCAGTGCGGAAAACCCAGAAAATGACTGTTGCCGGGCAAGCAGGACGCTTTCGTACACGGTCAATGAGCTCAGCGGCGGAGGGTCCTGTGGCAAATATAGAGATCTTTCAGCACGTACCTGCCCCGAGCAGTTTTCAAGGCCCGCCAAACACCTCAGCAGTGTCGATTTGCCAGCTCCGTTGGGACCGACCAACGCAGTCACGCTTCCCATCGGAAGAGGCCCAACGTCGACATTGTGCAGGACATGATGGCCGTCGTAAGCAAAAGACACTCCTCGCGCGCTAAGAGCGGACGATTCTGGAGGGGTTTCGCCGAGGGGTTTACCGTCAGGTTTACTGGGGCTGTCGTGATGACCATGTACAGCGTCGTTCCCGACAAAGCGACTTGCCTTTAGCCAACCCACATTTTCCTCCTCTGGCCAGCGATAATCGCGACAAATACGGGCACTCCTACAATTGCGGTAATAATGCCTACGGGAAGAATTACACCCGGTTGAATCACCTTCGACACTGCCGATGCCGCAACCAGAAGCAGCGCCCCTACCAAAGTCGAAGCAGTAAGAAAATAACGTTGATCTTCGCCTACCAATAAGCGCGCAACGTGTGGGCCGACGAGACCGATAAATCCAATCGTACCGGCCATCGACACAGCGGTTGCCGCCATAAAGGACACCACGATAAGGGTCAGCGCACGCAGTCGATCAACGTCTACGCCAAGGGCTTTTGCGCGGTCATCGCCCATCCGGAATGCAGTCAGCGACCAGGCATTGAGGTAAAAGAAGAGTAGCCCCATCACGAATATCACCGCGAGCAACGCAATCTGCGTCCAGTTCGAGCGGGTGAGACTACCCATCGTCCAGAACACAACCTGTTCCAACTGCGTCTCCGAGGCCAGGTATTGCATCAGGGCCAGTAGAGCGTCGAAAAAGAATACAATCGCGATACCGAGGAGAATCATCCCCTCGACTCCTGGGCCACGAAATCGGGAAAAGAGCAGAATCGCAGCGCAGGCCAGCATCGCGAACACCCACGCAGTCCCGGCCATCCCCAGCACCGCACCGATTCCCTCAGAAGCGAAGCCGGTGACCACAGCCAGGGCAGCACCGAATCCGGCCGCCGCTGACACGCCCAGGGTGTACGGCTCGGCCAGGGGATTTCCCAGAATTGTCTGCATTTGTGAGCCCGCCGCTGCCAGCGTCGCTCCGACGAGCACTGCAGTCACGGTCATCGGAAGCCGAATGTCGAAAACAATCTGGTGGTCAATGGGTCGCGCACCAACCGGATGGGTCAATGTATGCAAAACTTCGCTGGCAGGCATGCTACCGCCACCGAGTAGAAAGTCAGCAAGCGATGTCAAAGCCAACACCACAGTAATCAGAGCGATTATCACCCACTTCTTCCGTGCTGCGCGCTGATACCAGTGAAAAGTTGACTGCACCATTACTCTATCAGGGCTGACTTCCTGCTCCCCGCGAACGGCGTCTCCGCTCCCCTGCGTTGTTGCCAGGTTTCCGTGCGAAACTTGCATGTTCGACATCACTCCAGCCCAGTCCAGAAGGTGCCCGAGGCCTCGATTGGCAGGAACTTATCGTGCAGGTCCTGTACCTCTCGTTCAGTGTCAATGTCGCCGAACAAGTCCGGGTGCATGGCCTTTGCAAACATCTCGACTGCCAGGAAGTTATATGGCGAATCGTAAAAATGATGCCATGCGACGAAAGTACGCTTACTTTTCACCGCGTCGACTTCACGCACAGCGGGTTGCTTACCGACGACATCGTGAAGGGCCTTTTGCGCCTCTTCCTTCGATTCCGAGTAACCCAGCGGTACGTAATTTCCTTCCTTGACCGGAGTCTTACCCTGATCCCAGTCTGCGCCTGTGGCAATGATGACTTCAGGATTCTTCCCGGCCAATGCCTCTGGCGATACCTGCCCTTGCTTCGCATCAATCATTTCGTCGCCAAGGTTTAGTCCACCGGCAAAATTGACAATCTGCGCCAGGTTGGACTTGGCGAAGGTTGAGCAGCAGTCAAAGTAACCGGGTGCTCGCCACAGGAATGTCGGTGTCGGTGCTGGTTTCTTCTCGGCAAGGCGGTCAGCGACCTTGTTGACCTTCTTCTCGTAGTAGTTGATAAAGTCTTCCGCCTGCTTTTCACGCCCCAGCAGTTGTCCCATCATTCGAATACTGGGCTCGGTGTTTTTCACTGGGTCAATGAAGTAGTCGACAGTCACCGTCGGCACGCCTGCCTTTTCTAATCCATCAACGATTCCAGCATCTTTAGCCGCGTCGAAGACACCCGCATTTACTACGAAGACATCGGGTCGGGACTCCAGAGCCTGTTCCAGCGACATAGTGTTGTTGTAAATCTCGCCTGTGGTCGGGATGTCCTTGATCTTGGGGAACTTCTCAACGTAGCGGTCGTAAGTGGCTTTGTCGTTTTCCTTCAGGTCCTCTGGCCAGGCAACGATCTTGTCAGTTGGATTGTCTGGGTTCAGAAGCGCCGTCGTGTAAAGCATCTTCTGCCCGCCCATCAGGATTCGCTCGACATTCTGCGGGACTTTAACTTCGCGTCCTAGCGCATCGACGACGGTACGCTTCTCACTGCTAGCGGATGCGTCTCCATTTCCATCTGAGCAAGCGGCGAGAAGGACGAGCGACATGCATAGGAGTACCGCGAAAAGCACCCTTGCGGGGAAGTCACGCAGTAGCACGCTTGGAGTAAGAGGAGAACTAACCTTCATTTTCTTCTTTCCGGAGCAGGCGGTCAGTCGACCGCATATTCAGCTCCTCGGATCCCCTTCGGTAGAGGGAAAACGTCATCTTTACGTGGATGGTTCAGACTATTTCTGGATGGGTGTTACGAAGCTTCGGCCGTCACACGGAACTAGTGGGTTGCAGGTGACGCTGCAGAGCGCGGTAAAGCAGAGCAGCGGTCGTGGAAAAGCCAAGGATGAGCCCAACCCAAACGCCATATCCTTCCCAACGAAGGCCAAGGCCAAGAATCAGGAGAGCTGGAACCCCCACCGCCCAGTAGCCCCAAAGGGTCGCACTGAGACCCGACTTCGTGTCGCGCAGCCCACGAAGGAGCCCCACCAGCACGTTCTGGGAGCCTTTAGCGAACTGCTGAAGCACGGCAAGGCACAACAAGATTGTCGCTATATGGCGTACATCGGGATTGGCACTAACGTTGGAATCAGTAAGGAACAGTCCAACGACGTACTTGCCCAGTAGCAACCAGAGCAAACCGACGACGGCAAGATAAATACCCACTGCGTGCAAAACCCGACGTGATACCTGTTTGACTGCCTCGGCACCATCCGCTAATGCACGGCTGACCAGTATAGATCCTCCGTGCGAGAAGCCGATACATACTTGGTAGACGATATAAGCGAGTTGGTTAACAACGGTGTGCGCTGCCAGCATGACTGGGCTAACCAGGCCCATCGCTAGACCTGCGATAGTAGTAATCGCAGCTTCAGAGCCGTAGGTAAGCGAAACTGGAATCCCAAGCCGAATAATGCGCCTCATGCATGCTGCGTCGCCGGGCCTCGGAATGACCGCGAAGAATTTCCGTAGCTGACGGTCTCTTTGCAGCAAGCCAGCAAAGGACAGCAGGGTAAAAACCTGGACGCAGGTGGTCGACAGACCGATGCCCACCAGTCCCCATGCAGTTCCCCATTCATTGACACTTGTTAGCCGGAGGAATCCAGCGTTGAGAGCAGCGTTGACAACGATGGAGATGAGCGTAACCACCAGCAGAGAGCCCGGCCGACGCATGCCGACTGCAAACTGCCGCAGGACATTGAGCCAAATCATCGGGATAAGGCCTGGTGCAAGCGCGACCGTCATCGAGAACGCTAGCTCGGCAACAGTGTCGTCGATGGGCAAGATGAGTGCAAGCGCACCAAATGAAATCACGATGAGGCCACCAATGATTGCAGTTGCGGTACCGACGGCCATGCAACTGCGTACCGCTTGGCGGATTCGCTCAGCCGCAACTTCCTCGCCTGTCTTTTCCCACTCCGACGCGGCCTCGGCTACTAGGTTGCCTCCGGCGGTGACCATACCGACACACATGGTGCGAATCTGGTTGTAGAACTGCATTGCGAGTCCGCCGCCGGCAATTGCCACTACACCGAGGGTCTGCAGCATCAGCACATCGGTCGTGGTTAGCGCAACCCCCGCTAGCTGAACGCCCGCGATGGGTAGCGCAAGCGAATAGACATCACGGTAGGACACGGTTTGCTGGCCAATTGCACGAGCTGGTTTTATCACCCGGCCACCTCGAAGGAACTAGCAATGGCACGAGAATCACCATAGGCTCTGAGCATTCGCGAAACTTGACGCTCCATAACTTCTGAATACAAATGATTTTTCTGAAGCCAATCAGTATCAAAAATTGTGTCGAGATATTTCTCACCAGCATCACAAACAATGACGACCATTGTTGTTCCTGCCTGAAACTCGTGTAGATGACGCAAACCTTCGTAGATTGCAGCACCTGCTGTGCCTCCAACCATGAGCCCATGTTCCCTAGCCAACACTCGGGCCACAGCGAATGCCTTGACATCGCTAACTTTGACTCCATGGTCGATGAGGTTGTAGCGGACGTTATTGCCGATTTTGAAACCCGACGGAGCACCGGCACCTGATTGCTTATATGCCCCTGGCACCCCACCAAAAATGATGGAGCCTTCGGGTTCAACAGCCAACGACTCGGCGGTATGCCCAAGCTTCCTCAGATGTTCCGTTGTACCGCACAACGTCCCGCCCGTTCCGATTGCCGCAACGAGAACGTCAACCTTTTCTGGGATTTGCTCATCGAGTTCGTATGCAAGCTGCCAGTAACCAGCTGGGTTGTTGGGATTATTGTGCTGATCTGGCCACCATGCATCCGAGGTCTCGGCGACAATTTCTGCGGCCTTCGCACGTCTAAGGCTCGTAGACGGAACACAGGATTCTTTATCCCCGACGAAGACCAACTCTGCTCCAAGTGCTTGCATGGAACGCAGCTTGTCCTTAGCAGCGTGATGATCCACAATCGCCGTAAACTTGTATCCCCGCTGAGAGGCCACAAATGCCAGACCTAAACCAGTGTTTCCACTAGTGGGTTCAATGATTCTTCCGCCCGGCTTGAGCTCGCCGGAGATCTCCGCAGCAACAATCATCTCCAGCGCCATTCGCACCTTTACGCTTCCCGTCGGATTTAGGCAATCCATCTTCAGTAATAACCGGCTTCCGGATCCGGTATTACACAGTTCAAGAATTGGCGTGTTTCCAATTAAACTACAACTCTCAAGCGAACATGTTGCGCAAGGTTTTCTTAATTTTTTTTCAGAATATGGAAAATCAATCATGACAGACCCCAATTAGACATTTAAACCAATTCCCGATATAAAGGCCTATCTATTTTCGGCAAGCTTCCCCGACCTTCCCAAACAAACCGCATGGGCAGGCGAATTTGATGAAATTCGCTTTCATTTTTGTCCATCTGATAACCAGCCGTATTGTGATAAATAACCAAATCCCCAACTCTCGGAATTCGATTCATTTGGACCTTTCGCCAAGTGAGCATGTCATATTCCATACAGCTACTTCCGCCAACACAGACACCAACCGAGCGCGATAGACAATTACTGCCACCGCTAGGCCTGCCCATGTAATTGGCGCCATCATCTGAGCCGGGATTCTCCCATAACGTCATGTCAGGCATGTATTCACTGCCTTTCCATTGCTCAGAAAGGCTCATACTTAAACCCGCAACAGTAATAATTATGTAGTCGTCTCTCCATTTCACACCCTGAATTGGAAAAACGCTCAATCCACAACCATCTAACGCCGCTCGGCCTGGTTCAATGGCCAACTGAAATCGCCCATTTTTTAGCCGTTCCGCAAGCGAAGTGCTAGTTTTATCAATCCTCTCAACTGAAGGCGAATTAGCTACTCCTGAAAGAATTTCATCTAACATTTCAGGGCCATCATTGCCCTGCCCACCATACGGATAAAGCCCTTCTGGAATTCGACCAGAATGAAAATAGTCTCGCTTATCCGGTGAATCAATAACCTTTTCCCGAAACATTTCCCACTGGGATGGCTCACAATACTGAACCGAAAATCCTCCACCTATGTCCAGCATCTCTGCCGTCCATCCTTTAATTCGAAGAATTTCCATAAAATCCAAAGCTTTATGTGCTTGGCGGTTACGCTGAGCGGGACTGTATCCGTTCAAATGGAAGGTCACGCCCCTACAGTCAATCCCATTACTAGATTGTTCTCGCAGGGCCTCAAGCTCTCGAAGCCACTGTGCCATGGAGGTGCCGAAGCGAGTCTCAGGCTGTTCTTCAGGCAGTAACCTAATCAACACCGGAGCATCAACGACTCCAAGATCCTTAGCCAGCGAATTAATTCGGAATAGTTCGCTCGGAGAATCTACTGCAATTAGAACTCTCTGCCTGAGAGCAAGAGTCAAAAGCGATTGCGATTTTTCCGCACCCGTAACAACTAAGTCGGCAGCACACACACCAGCGCCTAAAGCGCCGGTGAGCTCCTCCCCGCTCGCAACATCTACGCGATGCCCCTCTTCGGCGACTGCGGGGATCCAGCACGCAGACTTATTTGCTTTGTGAGCGAAGTAGATATGCGAGTCGACTCCGTGACGCTCGCAAACAGCAGCAAAAGCATTCAAATTCTGGCGAAAAACCTGAGTATTTAGAACATGAAAAGGCCCTGCCGCTAGTGTGGCTAAACGAGTTAGTTCCGAGACGCCGTCACTTGGAATTGACAGTAAATCTTTCGCCCAGTCACGTTGTTTCGGGACCAGGGTCGAGGTCTTGGGCACAGAGGGTGTAGAAGCAAAAGTTTTATCGTTCACTTTTCATTTCCCGTAGTGCCGACAGCGAGCGTTACGACCATAGCGACACCTCCGTACCTCGCCCAGCAGAAAATGCACGAACCGCAAGTTCCTGAGCAACTGGAATATCCGTAATAATCATTCCCGTCGAGAATGCAAAAACTCGGTCAGTTTCATTCGTGCGCCCTGGGGCCTTTCGCGCGAGAATATCGGGTAGTGTTGCATCCAATTCCACTTCTTTGCCCTGGAGCAATCGCTGCCCAACTAGCTCGAACTGTCCGGCACTAGTAGCAATTACCCTGTCTGCAGCAGCAACAGCACCATCCGCAATTCCCTTGGAAGCAACAGAAATTAGCAGCCCACCTTCGGGAATCCATTCAGTTTGAATCGATGGGTGCCAGGCACGACCGGAAGCAACTACGGTGATATCGCTGCTTTGAACTGCCTTCATAACAGAAGCATCATCGCGTTCAACTAGTTCGATATTCCGCTCGGGAAACCAGTGATTAAGCGACTTCCGGCTTTTTTCTAATCCTCCCGGATGAGTTCCATGCAGCTGTAGTTTTTCGAGGCTCGGCACTGCTGTGACCAAGTAGGAAAGTGTGTTAACTGACTGAATCCCAGTGCCAAAAACAGTCACAGTCTTCGCATCAGCGCGTGCACATTCTCGCGCAATCAATGCTGTCGTAGCGGGAGTTCGCGAGGCTCCAACTTTTTGGCAGTCCATTAGCGCGTATGGCATGCCGCTTTCATCGTCGTAGAGACTAATGGTGGTGTAGTACTTATCTGGGTTGTCGCTTCCGTGGCGATAAGAGGTCTTGTATCCAACGAGATCACGGTTGGCATCAAAACCGAGCATCGAAAAAGCAATCGAGTCCCGGCTCTCAACCGGTAAGTCAATCATCATTTTTGTCGGGCACTGCGAGGAACCTTCCGCGAATGCCAAGTATCCATCTTCTACTGCACGGATAACCAGCGAAGGTTCGAGTTCGATATCTTCCAAGTCCGATCGGGTCAAAAGTCGAAGCTTTGGAGTTTTTGAATCAATCAATAGAAGTCCTTCAAGCAAGTAACGATTGATAGCCAACCATTCAACCAACAAAAGGAGAGCCTACACTACCTGTCATAGGTATGGCTACCCTAATTCCTAAATTCTATCGGCGATCACAGGCAGTGAAGGTTCAATGACTCCAAGCTGGGCGCTAAGCAATATCGCTACTCTAAGGCGACGACGCCGTCGCACACGGCGGCGAGAAGCCTGTGTTCATGGCTAATCATGAGAACACCGCCGCCAGATACGGCGAAATCCCGGATGACCTCGACGATTGCCGCGGAGTTGGCGGCGTCGAGCATGGCGGTCATCTCGTCGCAGATGAGGTAGCGTGGACCGGCGGCCAGGGTGCGAGCGACTGCGGCACGCTGGAGCTGCCCGTCTGAGACCTGGCTAGGGAAGCGATCGAGAAGGTCCGGAGTCAGCCCAACGTTTCGGATGAGCTCGTCGATGTCCACACTTTTCCCGGTTCGCTGACCATCCCGTCGCCCTTGCCGCCCCTGTCGTGCGGCTGAGCGAATGGTGCGCCCCAAAGTCATCCGCGGGTCGCAGGACCTTCGGGGAGACTGAAACACCATCCCAATCTGGCCACGAACCCGCTGCCCGGCGCGGCTGCGCACAGCGCCGACCGGCACCCCGTCGCAGAAGCACTGCCCTAAATCGGGCACTTCCAGGCCTGCGAGGATACGGCCGAGCGTGGACTTGCCAGCCCCCGAAGGCCCACGAAGCCCGACGATCTGCCCTGGATCAACCCTGATGGAAACGTCCGATAAAACGACTCTCGCAGAGCCGTCCTTGGCGCCGAATGACTTCGACACGTTCTCGGCGACCAGCGCTTTGCCACTCGCCTGCGCGTCACAGCTCACCGAAGCCTGCTCACTCACCAACGCCTTACTCACCACAGCCTCCTCGTTCATTTCCCCGCCTCCTCGAGCCTGCGCGCGTAGCAATAGTCCTCGTCCAGGTTCGTCAAGCTCGGCACCACGCCGGGCATCGGCCGCATGCCGTTTTCGGGCAGCGCTGCGAGCAGGTCGCGCATGTATTCGCTGGCTGGGGCCTCAATCACCTGTTTTGCCGGTCCCGTCTCCTCAAGGCGCGATGCGTACATCACTGCAACTCGGTCGGCGATGCCGCTATCGCGCAGCTCGGAAATGTCGTGCGTAATTAGCATGACTCCCACACCACTGTCGGCGATTTGGCGAAGCATGCGCAGCAGGGCCATGGTCAGGTCGGGGTCGAGGGAGGCCGTCGGCTCGTCAGCAATCACCAGAGCAGGGTCGCCAGCCAGGGCGAATGCCACTGCTGCGCGCTGCGCCATACCCCCGGAAAGTTCGTGGGGATACAGCGCCGCGACCTCCGCATCCAGGCTGACTCGCCGCAGCATCTCCTCCACCGTGTGGTTGCGTCCCAGAACGGAAATTGTTTCTTTTAGCTGTGCCCCGACCGTGCGCACCGGTGTCAAAAACGTCGCCGCCGACTGCGGTACTAGCGCGATTTGCCGCCCCGCCAGCTCCTCGTCAGTGCGAGCAAGGCCCGCGCCGGTACGTCGCCGCGCCAGAATTTCGATGGGCTCGGCGTTCCTCTCCGCTTCTGCACCACTGTCAGCTGCCCCTTCGCGCGGATAGAAACGCACCTGCCCCTCTACTCTCGCGTGCGGCGGCAGCATGCCAACCACCGCCGAGGCAATAATCGACTTTCCGCAGCCCGACTCACCCACAACCGCGACGACCTCTCCCCTACCCACAGTCAGGGACACGCCCGTCGCAGCATGCACCACGTCACCACCGCGCAGGGGAATCCGCACTGTCAGTCTCTCAATGTCCAGCAGCTTCTCTCGCTTGCCGACGCCCTCCCGAGCACTCACACCAGCACCTCCTGTCCGGTCACCCGCTCCTTCAAATGCGTGCCGACGGCCGCAATACACAACGTTGTGGCGACGAGGAAAAACGAGGGAAACACCAAAATCCACCAATGGCCGAGAAGCAGGGCGCCCTCGGCGTCGGCAAGCAGAGTCCCGAGAGACGGCTTGTGCGGCGGCAGGCCCACCCCAAGGAAAGACAGCGTCGACTCGTGCCAGATTGCGTGCGGGATCAGCAAGATAAGGCCGACCAAGGACTGCCCCAGTGCCGCCGGAACAACGTGCCGAGCTAGCACGCGTGCGCGGCTCATTCCGGACAGGAGCGCGGCCTCGACGAACTCGGCGCCCCGCAGATGCAGCACGGACGCACGGACCGTTCGGGTGATGGTCACCCAGTGCGTCAGTACCAGGGAGATGATGATTGCGGGGACCGAGCCTCGGAAAAGGCTGACGATGAGCAGCCCCAGTAGCAGGTGCGGCAGCGCGTTGGTGACGTCGGCGCTGCGCATAATGACGCGGTCGACGCGCCCGCCGAGCATGCCTGCGGTAACGCCGAGGACGATACCGACGATCGCCGAGCACACTGCCGTGACCAGTGCGATGAAAAGGGAAATGCGCATTCCCGCAGCAACTCGAACGAAAACGTCGTGCCCCTTCGAATCGGTACCGAAGAAGTGCTCAGGCCCCGGGGCGACACCGGAATTGGCGAAGTCGGTGAGCACCAGGTCGGAGTCGTGAAACAGCGGAGTTAAAAAGGCGTAGGCAGCGATGAGGACCAGGCACGCCACGGCCACGACCGGGGCGACCGGCCTCTTTGTCGTTTTAAGCATCTGCATCCACCCGTGGGTCGAGGACGACGAAGGCGACGTCGGCAAGCAGATTTCCGAGCAGGACGATAGCCGTCGTCGCGATAGTGAGAATGCTCAGCAGCGGAAAGTCCAAGCTCTGAGCCGATTTGACCAGCGCGGTTCCGAGCCCAGGCCACGCGAAGACCGCCTCCACCAGTGTCGATCCGACGACCAGCTCAGACAGTCGCGCGCCGATGAGCGCGAGGAAAGGCGGCACTGCGGTCGGCAGGATATGGGAGAAAATGATCGTTCGGCGCGGAATGCCGCGGACCTGCGCTCCGGTGACCGCGCCGGAGTCCATGACCTCGACGATGGACTCACGCAACGACAGCACCAGCCACGGCACCTGCGTAATCGCAAGAACGACAGCTGGCAGCGTAAGGTGCGCCACTGTAGAGGAGAAAGTCACGGGCTCGCCCGGGTAGGTCAGGCCTCCGGTGGGAAATAGCTTCCAGGCCAACGCAAAAAGGCCGAGGCCGCCGAGTGCAACGACGAAGGGCGGGGTCGCCTGAATCACCGTCGAGATCGACAGGACTAGCCGGTCTAGCACTCCCCCGCGCCGCACCGCAGCCCACAGTGCCAGAACGAATGACAGCGCGATAGCTCCGGCAAGTCCGCAGGCGCCGAGCAGCATCGTCCACGGCAGACGCTCGGCGAGCACCTGCGTCACCGGCTGTGAGTAGGACCTCGAAATGCCAAGGTCGCCCACCGCCAGGCCCTGCAGCCACACCAACCACGACTCCCACCAGGGCCTATCCAGCCCCAACTGGTGAGAAATCGAGACTCTCTGCGCTTCGGTCAGGTTGCCCGCCTGACCTTTGAGATACGCATCCAAAGGGTCGAAGGGGCTCACCGCCGCCAGCGCGAACACTGCTGCCGTCACCGCCACAACGATGGGAACGGCTACCAGCACTCGCCTCACGACGATTCCTGCGACCTGCCGTTTCCGGCTCTTGAAACGGGGTTGATGCTCAGAGGGGTGTAGACGCGGGTGTGAGTGCGGGCGCGAGCGAGGGTGAGGACGTGGGTGTGGCTCGGCTTTTGTCATTTACTTGTGCCATGCCCCCAGGTTGAACCACGGGCCGAAGTTCAGGCCGTGGGCATGGGGCTCAAGGATGGCATCCGGGTGCGTGTAGCCACGGTCGCGCTCGACATAGACATGGTCAACGTAGACCAGCTGCAGCATGGCGGGCTTTTCGGCGTAGAGCTTCTGAATCTTACGGTAGAGCTCGTCTCGCTTGGCCTGGTCCGCTTCGACGCGCGCCTGGTCGAGCAGCTTGTCGATCTCCGGGTTGACGTAGTCGGAGCCGTTATCCCACTTGGCACCGGCACCCGGCTCAGCGTACTTGGAGTGCAAGATTGAGTAGATCTGGCCGTCGACGGAGTACGGGGTACCGCCTCCTCCCAGCATGACCGGGGTCTTGGCGTAGTCCTCGCGGGTGACAGACTTGGAATCACGGGCGACCGGATTGACCTCGATGCCGACCTTCTTCAGGTCGGAGGCTGCGGCCAACGTCAGGTCTGTGCGGGCGTGATCGCGGTTCGGGAAGTAGATGACATCGAACGCGGCGCGCTGGCCGTCCTTGACGCGGATGCCGTCCGAGCCCTTCTTCCACCCGGCGTCGTCGAGAAGCTTCTCGGCCTTCGCGGTGTCGTGCTTGATCTCGGCGGTCGGGTCGTAGGCGTCGCCGTAGAAGTCCGCGAGGAAGGTGGAGTTCGGCTTCGCGTGGCCCTTCATCACGTCTTTCGCCATGGCCTCACGGTTGACAGCCAGGTTGACCGCATTGCGGATTGCCTGGTCACCGGTGACCGGGTTGCCCGCTGGAAGGGTGATTCCGCGCCAGTCCGCCGAATGCGCCGACTCGACCTTGAATCCCTCCTGGCCTTCAAATTCCTGCGCCAACGCCGGCTCCATAATGGTTCCGTCGCCCTCGCCGCCGCGCAGCTGCTGAGCACGGGAGTTTTCGTCCTGATTGACTCGGTAAATGACTTTCTTCAGCTCAGGGGCCCCGCCGTGATAATCCTCGCGGGCCGTGAAGATGGCCTCGTCGGCACGCAAAGATTCGAGCTTGAACGGGCCAGTTCCCACGGGCTTGGTATTGAGATCTGAGTCCTCGGCGGGCTTCAAATCATCGAAGTTGAAGGCCTCCGACGGGGCGATGCCGTTGAGGAGCTGGTGATCGAATTCCGCGTACGGGATATTCAGCTCGAAGACGACCTTGTCTCCGTCGGCGTGCACCTCATCGAGCATTTCCCAGTTCGGAGCCTCAGAGGAGGCCGAGCGCTCGTCGAGGATGGCCTTGTAGGTCGCCACGACGTCCTCCGGCCCGAAGGTGGTCCCGTCGGAGAAGGTGATTCCGTCCTTGATTGGAACGGTCCACGTTTTGTTGCCATTGCTCGGCTCGGCGGGGCCGGAGGCTAGCAGAGGCTCAAAGTCGACGGGCTTCGTGGAGGTGTCACCCGACACCGGCTTGAGCCGGAAAAGGCCCTCGTAGACCGGGGAATCGCCGGACCTGCTGTAACCAGCAACCGGGTTGTATCCGCCGGTTTCGTTGTTATCCAGCAGGACCAGGGTCTGCTCGGCGCTGGCGCCGGAGTCCCCGGCGGCACCGGAGGCGGACTTATCATCGGGGTTCGAACAGGCGGTCAACCCGAGGCCACAAATCGCAAGTGCAGAGACCGAGACAGCCAGGGTTCGCCCCGTGCGGGTAGAAAACATTTACTCCCCTTTATTGAAGGATAGGCACAACTAAGTAGTAACCGTTTTCATTATCTACTCATTGGAAACTTTATTTCAATGGTTCAAAATCTTTTCTTCTTGTTGCGCAAATGTTTAGAACCCAGGTAAAAGGCAGAAAAATCCCGAAGACCTGGTACGACGATGGCGGCAACACATAAGTGCTGCCGCCATCGACTCCCCCCCTATATTCGCTTATAAAGCGCTACGCTACCTTCGTAACCTCAAAACGCTGCTCCGGGTGAACGTAGGCCTCCTGCGCGCGCACGAGCTCCAGCTCGCCAGAGCCGGACTCGTGCGTGACCTTCAGCAGCTCAAAGATACTGGCCGCTGTGTTACCCAACGCGACCGAAAGGTCACCGTAAATACCGCGACCGCGCAGCAGGTTGCCTGCAAACAGCGCAGCCGCGACATCGCCGGAACCGTTGCGCTTCAGGGGCAGGTACGGCGTCGCCACCAGCCATGCGCCCGCACCATTGACGGCGAGCATCTCAATCTCGCCCTCCTTGCGCTCCGGACGCAGCACACTGGTCACCAACACGGCCTCCGGGCCCATCTCACGAGCAGCATGGGCTGCCGCAATGGTGGACTCCAGGTCGTTGACCTCGCGGCCCGTCAGGTATCCCAGCTCGAACTGGTTCGGCGTAATCACGTCTGCCACCGGCACAACCTTGTCGCGCAGCAGCGGCGGAATGTCATCCGAGACGTGGCAGCCGCTCTTGGCATTTCCCATCACCGGGTCACACGAGTAAATGGCCTTCGGGTTGCGCTGCTTGGCCATCGCCACGGCCTCGATGATGACATCCGCAATATCGCTACCGCCCTGGTAACCGGAGATAATCGCATCGACGTCGTCAAGCTTGCCCAGCTCATCGATACCCTTGATAACCTCGCGCACATCCGTGGCCGGAATCATCGGGCCGCGCCACTGGCCGTAGCCGGTGTGGTTGGAGAAATCGACGGTGTGGACCGGCCACACTTCAAAACCTGCGCGCTGCAGCGGGAAGACCGCAGCGGAGTTGCCCACGTGGCCATAGCTCACATGCGACTGGATGGACAGAATCGAGGGCACGCGGTTGAACTCCGCGACAGTTTCAGCTGCCTTTTCAGTAGGGGCCTGGTTTTCGCTCATACCATCTATATTGCAACGGATGCACGAAAATCCCATATTCCCTAGTAGGCGCTGGGGCGACGTCGGCTGGCTTTGAGCTCGGAGCGGCGCTGCTTCTGCGCTTTACGACGGGCAATCGAGGCCCGACTCGGTCGAGTCCGCCGGCGCCTCGGAGGCGGTGGCTGCACAGCTTCTCGGATGAGTTCCGCTAAGCGCCGCCTGGCTTCCGCGCGGTTGCGTACCTGGGAGCGCTGCGTGGTAACCGACACGGTGAGTGTCGTGCCATCGAGTCGGTGGCTGAGGTTCTGGAGAGCGCGGCGGCGGTAGACGTCGGAAAGCACGCTGAGCTCGGCGATATCGACCGATAGCTGCACCTTGGAATCCGTGGTGTTAACGCCCTGACCGCCCGGCCCTCCGGAGCGCGCGAAGCGTTCGGTGAGCTCCGCCGCGGGGATGACGAGGCCCTTTGGGATGCCGGGACCTGGTGGGATGTTCAGGGGTTTCATGGTGGCCAGTGTAGTCAGGACGCGTTTGTGATCGGGTCCCGTTTCCTCCAATCCGCTGTTAAACAACAAATGCTCACCTAAGCTGGCAAATAACATTTATCCACTTATAAAAACAGCAAGAAAAGGCAGGATTGAGACACCATGGCCACTTCTGATTCCCCGTCCATTTTCATCTCCGGCGGCGCGCAGGGCATTGGCCGCGCGGTGGCCGAGAAGTTCCTGGCTGCAGGCTGGACCGTCGGCGTCTACGACATCAATGAGGATGCCCTGGCGAAGCTCAAGGCTGAGCGCCCGGAGGTAATCGTCGGCAAGCTGGACGTGACGGACTTTAAGCAGTGGGAGGACGCGCTTGCGGACTTCACCTCCCACACCGGCGGCAAGCTGACGGTGCTGGACAATAACGCGGGCATCATCGGCGATGGCGATATCACTGACCAGTCACCGGAGATTATCCGCGCGCAGGTGGACATCAACTGCACCGGCCTGACACTGGGCGCGAAGGCGGCGCACCCGTACCTGAAGCGCACTAAGGGGTCTCACCTGGTCAACATGGGTTCGGCTTCGGGCATTTACGGCCAGCCGCACATCGCGCCGTACTCCGCGTCGAAGTTCTACGTCTCTGGTCTGACGCAGGCTCTGGATCTGGAGTGGCGCAAGGACAAGATCCGCGTCGTCGCAATCATGCCGCTGTGGGCGAAGACCAAGCTGGCGGACGTTTCCGCTGGTTCCACCCGTCGTCTTGGCGTGCGCATTACGCCGAACCAAGTCGCTGATGCTGTGTGGAAGGCAACGCACCCGCAGAACTTCATTGAGCGCCAGCGTCACTTCTACTCGGTGTCGGCGGCAGACTTTATCCTGCGCTACCTGGGCAAGATTGGTCCGCAGTTCCTTTCCCGCCCGGTTAACGCAATCATCGCGGGTTAAGAGGCAAACTAGACCTATGCTCTTCGATCAACTCCCGCGCGACGATGCCCGCATCACGCCGGGAGTTGTTCATTTGCCGGGATGGCTTCCCCTGGACCGGCAGGCGGGCATCATCACGCAACTCCGCGACATCGCCCGCGACGTTGCCGGCACTCCCCTGGCCATGACTCGCCCGCAGCTCAAAAGTGGCCAGATGCAGGTCTTTATGCTGCATCTCGGCCGCATGTGGGCCACCAATCCCTACCGCTACGTCACGCACGCAGGCGGCGTTCGCGTCCCGCCCGTGCCTGACAACCTGCTACAGCTCGCTACCGAAGCACTCGGCGCTGCCGCGCTTTACGACGAATCCCTCAGCCAGTGGCCCACCACTTTTCGGCCCGACATGGCGTTGGTCAACTACTACCCGCCCGGGGCCACCATGGGGATGCACCAGGATCGAAACGAAAACTACCCTGCCCCGATTGTGTCACTCTCTATCGGCGATGAGGCTCTGTTCCGCATTGGCGGGACTGAAAACCGCAACAAACCCTGGGATGACGTGACTCTCGCCAGCGGGGATGTGATTGTGTTTGGTGGTCCGAAGCGGCTTGCGTTTCATGGTGTGCCCAAGACTCGTCCGGGCACGCTGCCGGAAGGGTGCGGGCTTAAAGAGGGCCGCATCAACATCACATTCCGGCAAGTGGAAAACTCACACTAAACCGCGCAAGCCACCGACCGCTAGCCTAGACACATGCAGCGCACCGCTTCCTCCATGCACGCACAGCCTGCCACCGCGCAGACCCCTGCCCCACTCGACTGGCGCAGCCGGGTACGTTTCTTTGTCGGCTCGTTCCCAACTGCCGATCTCGCTATTGCGACTGCTTTCCTGCTGTGCTGCTGGTTGAGCATGACGCCGCTACTTACTTATGGCCCGAGCTTTACTTATGTCACCAATGTGATTCTGTCCGCGATGATTGCCGGGGCCGCAGCGTTTCGTCGTAAAGCAGTGCGTGCATCGTTTGTGGTTACGTACAGTGCCCTAGCGGGTCTCGCCTTGCTGGTGTGGCTATCCCCAGTGAACCTTGGGCTAGACCCCATTATTGTTGCTGCCCCACTATCTCTATGGGCTGTGACCAGGTGGGAACCGAATCGCACCTGGGGCATCGTTGGGCTGTTTTTAGGGTTGATTGGCAGCTTCCTCAACCCGGCAGTTCCTGCCTTCGGCTTTACCCCGGAACGACTATTGGTCTTCGGACTACCGGCGGTGCTTATCACGGCGAGCGCGTACGCAGTGCCACTATGGCTGCGCATCAACGCCGAGGAACATGCCGCGGAGTTGGAGAACGTCGTGGCGCTCAACAAGCTGGAGTTGTCCAGGGAGCTTCACGACGTCGTGGGGCACGGACTCACCTCTATTAAGGTTCAGGCCCAAACCGCTCTGTACCTGGCGGAGATGGATGGCTCACGAGCGGAATCCGCTGCTGAAAAGACCACGCTGGAAGGTATTGCCCAGACCGCAGACCAATCGTTGCGGGATGTGCATGCGCTTGTCGATGCGCTACGTGATGGCGGCGAGATTAGCGCTGACCCGAATGAGATTCCGCGTCTGGTTGCGGCAGTTTGTCCGCCGGGTCGCGATGTTTCGGTGACTCTGCCGGAGTCTTATGGAGACCTGGCGGATTGGCCACTCGCGAAGCGTTTGACTTTGGTGCGGGCAGTGACGGAGTTGGCCGCGAATATGGCCAAGCACTCATCGGGCGCTGGTCAGCTGGCACTGGTAATCGATCCACCTGCCGATGCTGATGACAGCCCGGCGCGGGTTCATTTGGTGACTGCAAACCGGGCTGAGAGCGAAACTTTGGAACCCAGGAAGCGAGCTGGCGCTGGCCTGATTGGTCTGGAAGAACGCGTGGCTCAGCTCGGTGGCGAGATGACTTATGGTGAAAGCGACGGCATGTTCCGCGTCAGTATTCGGCTGTAAGCGGTTCGACCGAAGCAGGGCTGACTGTCAATCCTGTTGAGAAAGACGAGCAATGGATGTAATTCGAGTATTAGTGGCTGAAGATCAGGCTTTGATTCGGCAGTCTTTCGCGCAGCTTATTGATGCCCACCCGCAGATGAAAGTCATTGGTGCCGTGGGCGACGGCGCCGAGGCTGTGCGTCGTGCCTCCGGAGCCGATGTGGTCGTCATGGACATTCGAATGCCCGTGATGGACGGTATCGAGGCCACACGACAGATTGTGCAAGGCGTGCCGTCCGGAGGTGCGGCTCGCGCTTCCACTCCAAAAGTCTTGGTACTGACCACTTTCCGCGAAGAAGACCTGGTGCTCGGCGCTTTAGAAACTGGGGCCGCAGGCTTTTTGCTCAAAGACTCCAATCCCCGTGAGCTGCTTTCGGCCATCATGCGTATCCACCGTGGTGAAGGAGTCATCGATCCGAAGGTGACGCCGATGGTGTTGCGGCATGTTTCACCGCGCGCACCGCACTCAGGACAGCCAGCGAGAGCGTTCTCGACACATGGCGCTGACTCAGACCCCACTCACACAGGAACCCAATTCACACCCCGCGAACAGGAGATTTTGAACCTCGTCTGCCAAGGGCTTTCCAATGACGAAATTGCTCGCAGGTTGGTTGTCGCCACGACGACAGTGAAAACCCATGTGAAATCCCTGTTGACCAAGACAGGCTCACGCAGTCGCGTGGATCTTGTCATTTGGGCTGCGAAAAACGGGCTGCTGTAGCTTCTCCTCGCTGGTACCGTCATCCTCGCTATCGCCTCCTCCCTAGGGAGGATATTTCCGCCACCTCATCCTCAGGGAGGGCGCGAACCGTGCCAAACACTCCTATTACTTAAGGCATGAACGCACCAACCCCCACCTCAGGCCCTTCCGCAGACGCCGCCGCTCCCCTCCTCCAGCTGCGCGGCATCACTGTCTCCTACGGCAAGAACGAACCTGTCCTGAACGGCCTCGATATGAACGTCCGCGCCGGCGAGGTCTACGGGCTATTGGGACTCAACGGCGCAGGTAAATCCACGTTGATGAGCACGGTGCTTGGGCTAATTCCCTACTCCGGTGAAATCAGCATCGCGGGACACCCGTGGTCCGTTGTCGACCTGGACCGCATCGGCGCCTCCATCAATGGCCCGGCGTTCTACCCACAGCTCTCAGCCACCGACAATCTCAAAGTGCACGCACATCTGACCGGCACGGACAAGAGCCGTATCGCCGAAGTCCTCGACTTGGTCGGGCTTCATGCTGGTAACAAGCGTGGCCGCGCTTTCTCAACGGGCATGAAGGTTCGTCTTTCCCTGGCGATGGCGCTGCTCACCGACCCCGACATTGTGCTTCTCGACGAGCCCACCAACGGCCTCGACCCCGAAGCTATCGTGGGCCTGCGCACCTTGTTGCGAAATCTTGCCGCTAGTGGCAAGGCCGTCGTGGTGTCCTCCCATCAACTCGGAGAGGTCGAGAAGAGCGTTGACCACCTTGGCGTCCTTGCTGGTGGCCGACTGGTCTACGAAGGCCCGCTGGCTGACTTTGCGGCTGCTGGTCAATCCCTCGAGCAAGCTTTCTTCACCGCAGTAGGTGTTGCCCGATGAGCACTCAACCGCACACGCGCACTCTTAACACGCGCACCGTTCCTGCCCGCCGCTACTTCCGCGCCGAGCTACTGCGGGCAAAGTGGTCACTCACCATGTTTCTTCCCATCATCATGGTGGCAATCGCTCTGGTCAGCATGGTCTTTTCTAGAGGCGTTGACGCCACCGCCATGGCGAGCGCCCACATCTACTCGCTTATCCTGCTTCCTCCCCTGGCTGCTATTACGTCCGTCATCGGCCAAAACCGTGAAGAAAAACTCCGCCAAGGCGGCCTAATCTGGCGCAATATCTCGGGCACTCGAGTGCTCCTTGCCCGCGCAGCCACTGTCATTGCCTCCGCGGCCCTCGGTCACGCATTGATGGCTGCACTCCTTGCCCGGAGCGTGAGCACCGCATTGCAATTCACGCTCTTTAGCACGTTGTCATTCTTCGTCTTCTGGACATTCGGCCTTGCCCTATGGCGCCTTGTGCCACGCGCAGCTCTCTTCCTCGCTCCGCTCGCTTCCATCGCTTGGGCCATCGCAGGAACACTGGACGCCATGAGCCCAAACTGGAAAGTTCTCCCGTGGACCTGGGCAATCCGCCCAACGTTACCTATCCACGGAGTGCAGGCTAATTCCATCTCGGCTCCCGCCGACAGCGAGATCTGGAACATCGCCATCCTGCCGCCCGCGTTGCTGCATTTACTCCTCGGGCTAGGTCTATTTGCCATCGCATTGCTTGCGCACGGAAAATCTCTCAGCTTGCCGACGGGCCGGGAACGCAGCACTTCGTCGTTAAGCCATGGCATGAGCGCGACCCTTCCCTGGCGCACCTGGTGGAGTCTCGCAGCGCTGATGCTTGCCGGACTTGCGGTCGTGCGTGTGGTGTGGAACCCGGAGTATGCGCTGGGGCTGCTGAGTTTCGTCTGCGTGCCGACGGCCGCAACCGTGGTGGCCATCATGACATGGACTTCGCAAGCCGATGCCTGGCCAGCACTGATGCATCGGCGTGCGCGACGCAGCATCACGCTCCGACTGTTTGCCTTGGATATGGCGTTTCTCCTGCCGGTGCTGGTGGTTGCGGTGGTTATCAGTGGTGCAGGCGGCGAGACCAATAGCCAGACGGGCATTAACCCCTGGCCGTACCAGGCGGTAATCGCGTCTCTTGTGGCCGCGATGATTGTGGCCGTGACCGGCTTAATTGCGCGTCGAAGTGTGGCGGCCGCAATCTTTGTCTCGGTCGCGCTCGGCGGTTGGGCGGTGATGGTTGGCGGTGATGTCCTCAGCGCCTCACCGTTGTGGTGGACCTCGGAATGGGGATGGACTTGGGTAGTCCGTGATTACCCCGATCGGTGGCCAGTGATGGTTCTCGTGTCCGCCATTGTGATGGCGGCGTTCGTGGCTTGGGCTCGGGCGACATCATTGAAAGCGATCCGATCCCAAGACTGACGGCGGCGCTACGAGCAGCCCACCTACTCCTCGATCGCCTCGCGGACCTCTTCGACACTGAGGTTGGAGTCTTCAATCTCCTCGCGGGCCTCCTTGTTCCGGCCACGGCGGACCAGGCGGAAGATGCGCTTGCGGCGGGAAGTCTCTTCACTGATGCGCTCGCGGCCGCGCAACCAGGCAACAAGCATGACAGTAATGAGCAGCAGACCGATGTAGCCCAGGATTGGGTAGACCCAACCGATTAGGTTCTGGAAGCCCATGAAGCTCAAGGCGAAACCGAGCAAGACCAGCGCGACGTAGACAATCTTGAATTTTTCCGGGTGATTTGCGGTGACGCGACGCCCCAGTGCGTAGAACATGCCAAGTGCCGTGTTGAAGATCATGCCAAGGATTACCACGGCCATGGCCTGGCCCAGCCACGGGTGCAGTCGATTAATGACGGTGAGCATTGGCACGGCATCGGTGGCGACAGTACCAACAGTGTGGAACAGCGTGATGGTGGTAATCAGCAGCATCGCGGAGTAAATCAAACCACCGGTAAACCCACCGGCTCCAGCGGCGCGGGGATTGAACAGGCTACCGCCAATAACAATCGCCATGGAAACCGCAACCATCAGGTTAAAACCAACATAGTTCACTGCGGCGACAACCCAGTTCGGCAGGGTAGTCGGGACTTCCGCAACGGCAGCTGCCTGCTCCGCGGCCGGGGTGGCATCGGTGAACGCCAGCGTATAAACACTGGCCAGCAGGATAAAGCCGACGATAAACGGCGTGATGGAACCGATCACTGTGGTCACTCGGTCAACATCGAGGAAACCGGCTGCAATGGTCACCAACACCATGATTACGGCACCGATCCACACAGGGATGCCCCACTGCTGCTCCATGTTGGCACCGGCACCGGCGAACATGACGAACCCGGTGGCGAAGAGCGTGATAATCACGCCAATGTCCAGTACTCGCGAGAAGATGGGGTGCGATACGCGTCGGAAAACTTCGCCGTGCTCGCTGGCCTGAAAATAGCTTCCCAGCTGCAAAATGATCATCGCCATCAGGCTCATGATTACCGCTGAGAGAACGGCACCCCAGACACCATTGATGCCAAAGGCGACGAAGTATTGCATGATTTCCTGACCCGTCGCAAAGCCCGCGCCGACGACCACGCCGACGAAGGCAAATGCAACGCGCAGTACTTGCTTCACCACAAGGGTTCACTCCTATTCGACTATCGGATTAATATAACCACCTTACTTTTCTCAGTGAGTTTTACTAATCGCAATTAAGCGTTCTACGAAGTTTCGCCTTTAAATTCCGCAGGCCACGCCGGTCGAATGCACTGGGCAGTAGCCGTTCGGATTCTTAAACAAGTACTGCTGATGCTCATCCTCAGCCCGGTAGTACTCCCCTGCCGGGGTCTCCGCGAGTGGCTTAATCTCCGTGGTGATGGCCCCCAGGCCAGCGTCGGCAAGCTTCGGCGCGTAGGCATCGGCGATCTCCTGTGCCCGGCGCGCTTGCTCGGGCGTCGTCGTGTAGATCGCGGAACGGTACTGCGTGCCGACATCATTACCCTGGCGGTAGCCCTGCGTGGGATCGTGGGCCTCGAAGGCCTTGGCGATCAGCTGGTCGAAGCTAATCTGCTCCGGGTCGTAGACGACCTCCACAATCTCGGTGTGGTTGGTGCGTCCGGTGCAGGACTCGCGGTAGGTGGGATTCGGCGTCATGCCCCCGGCGAACCCGACCGATGTGCTGAGCACGCCCGGTGTTTCCCAAAACAGCTTCTCAGCACCCCAGTAACAGCCAATCCCGATGTAGACGACCTCCTGGCCTTCCTCCCATGGGCCGGTGATCGGCGTGCCGAGCACCGCATGCGGCTTCGGATTTTCCAACACCGGGTGCGAGCCGCCCTTTAGCGCCTCATCTTCCGGCACCAGCTCCGCTGATCTACCAAAAATCCAACCCATCTTCGACGCCTTTCTATCTATGACTGTCTTTGGTCTGCGCAACGCGCCCGAGGCCACGATTGTTCCGACCTCGCCACCAGAAACTACGGAATAACACCGACTATGGTTTGGGTTGTGCGTACGCTCAGCCTGCTTTCCATCAATCCCCACAACCCGACCGCCATCCTGCCCGACCTCCGCGCTGCGCTGGACGGTGAGGTCTCTCTTCTTCCCGTTCCGCTTCACGACGGCACGCGCGCCTCAATCTTGCGGAACTCGCAACGCGCAGGTGAGCCAATTGATGAATCCATCGCGCTTGTTGTCGGCACCTCCGGTTCCACCGGCACACCGAAGGGTGCACAGCTGACGGTGGATAACTTGGTCTCCTCTGCTACCGCTACACATCAGTGGCTCGGCGGTGAAGGGCAGTGGCTGCTGGCGATGCCGGCCTACCATATCGCTGGCCTGCAGGTTCTCATTCGTTCGCTGCTCGCGGGCACGAATCCGGTGTGTGTGGATGTGACCGACGGTTTTGATGTGGCCGCATTCGCCGACGGCGCCGAGGCCCTCACCAGCGACCGTGCCTACACCTCGCTGGCTCCGATGCAGCTGGCCAAGGCCATGGAAGAACCCTTTGGCGCGGCAGCCCTGCGCCTGTTTGATGCTGTCCTTGTCGGCGGCGCAGCCTTGAACCCGCAGGTGGCAGCGCGCGCCGAAGAACTCGGCATCAACGTCGTGACCACCTATGGTTCCTCCGAGACAGCCGGCGGCTGCGTCTATGACGGACAGCCCATCGAAGGTGCACAGGTCGCCATCGAAAATGGTCGCGTTTGGCTGGGCGGACCGATGATTGCACACGGTTACCGCAACGCGCCCAGTCACGAGGCTTTCCATAAACCAGGTTGGTTCGCCACCTCCGATGCGGGCGAGATCCACGATGGCCGACTAGTCATTACGGGACGCCTGGACACCATCATCGACTCCGGCGGGTTGAAGCTGCACCCCGAAGTCCTCGAACGTGAACTGCTCGCCATCGATGGAGTTACGGGAGCCTGCGTGGTCGGTGTGCCACACCCAAGGCTCGGCCACGCTATCGTCGCAGCGTATGAAGGCATCGCTGAGCTCGGCGATGTCATGGACGGGCTCGGCGATGCTGAAGACGCCGGGCGAATCAATCACTGGATGATTCCCAAGGACCTGCGTCGCGTGGAGGTCCTGCCACTGATTGGTCCGGGCAAGGTCGACCGGAAGAAAGTCGCGGCGCTCTTTTAGCTCATTCAGACACGCATTAGTTCAAGGCATTTGGTGTCACGTCCTATTATTAATTCATGTCTGAAGCACCAAAGAGTCCTGCAACGGCGTCGTTAAGCGATTGGCTGGAAGGCGCGCGCCCCCATACCTGGGCGAATGCGTTTGCGCCGGTCATCGTCGGTGTCGGAGCGGCATCGACGCACGCGCCGATTATCTGGGGACGTGCGGTGCTCGCGCTGGTTGTCGCGTGGGCGTTGATTGTGGGCGTGAACTTCGCCAACGACTACTCCGATGGCATCCGCGGCACTGACGATGACCGCTCGGGCCCGCTGCGCCTGACGGGTTCTGGTCTGGTCGAGCCGAAGGTTGTGAAGTACGCGGCGTTCGGTTCCTTTGGTGTCGCCGGTCTTGCCGGTGTGGCGCTGTCCCTGATGAGCGCGTGGTGGCTCATTCTGGTCGGTGCACTGTGCATCGCGGCTGCGTGGTTCTACACCGGCGGTAAAAATCCCTACGGTTATCGCGGACTTGGCGAGGTCTCGGTCTTCGTCTTTTTCGGTCTCGTCGCGGTGCTCGGCACGGAATTCACCCAGACGGGCTCGCTGTCTTGGGTCGGCCTGGCCTGCGCAATTGGTATTGGTTCGGTGTCTTCTGCCGTGAACCTGGCGAACAACTTGCGCGACATCCCCACCGACGCCGCTACCGGCAAGATCACCTTGGCAGTTCGCCTGGGCGACTTCCGCACCCGCATCGTCTGGCAGATTCTCTCCCTCATGCCCGCGCTGGCCAGCAGCTTTATCGCTTTCTGGCGCCCATGGGCGCTGGTGGGTCTGCTCATCGTGCCGCTGTGGGTGAAGGCCTCCGAGCCAATTCGCATGCATAAGAAGGGCAAGGAGCTCATCCCGGTACTGGGGCTTACCGGCAAGATGATGCTTGCCTGGTCCGTCATTACGGCACTCGCACTCGCGCTCAGCTAGGGGGTACCGATGGACTTCCGCACACTGACGCACAAGGCGCTTGACGACGTCCAGGAGGCCGCAACCCGAGTTGGCGACACAGCAGCCAAGGCTCCAGCTTTCGCCCGCAGCGCTGCTCTGCGTTTGACCAAATCGGGACGCCGCCGACTGGCGCTGGAGCACGGTGCGCTGCATTCGCAGACCCGTGAACCGGGACTCACCGATCTCACGTCAACCGGCGTGGTGCATATCAAGACCGCACCGGTCACGGCCGAGATTGCGGCCAAGGACGACGAGCGGAAGGCCAGCGACAAGCCGGATGCTGTCACCACCGATATTCCGGTGCACTGGTACGAGGTTGAACCTAGCGAACCCGCCAAAGAACCCGTGACCATCGTCTTCGTCCACGGCTTCACCCTGGCTGGTGAGTCCTGGTACCGGCAGTTCAACGCGCTGCGCAAGTCGCACCCGGAAGCACGCCTGTTGACTATGGATCTGCGCGGCCACGGCCAGACCGGAGCGGTTCCGGCTTCACTCTGCACGGTCGAAGGGGCTGCGGCCGATGCGCTGGCCGTGATCGCCGAGCGTGCCGCGACCGGAAAACTCATCGTGGTTGGGCATTCGCTAGGCGGTTTGATTGCACTGCACATGGTGCGGGCTGCCGAGGAAAGCATTCGCCGTCGGATAGCAGGCGTAGTGTTGATTTCCACGTCTATCGACAAGCTGGCCGCCCAGGGTGTGCCGCAGATTCTGGCGTCCCCGGTGGCGGATGCGGCGCGCAATGCAATTGAGTCCTCGCCGAAGGAGATTCGCAAGTTCCGCGAGGCAATCGCGTCACTGATGGCGCCGTCGTTGGCGGTGGCGGTGTTCGCCCGGCGCACGGACTACGAGATCATCGAGTTCCACGCGGCCATGATTAATGAAACACCGCTGGAAACTTTCGTGGGATATCTCGACGACCTGCAGGATCACGACGAGTTCGCATCCGGGCCTTACTTGGAGGGCTTGCCAGGAGCGGTACTGGTGGGCACGAAGGACGATGTCACTCCGCGCAAGCAAGCAGACCTAATTATGGAAAAGTGGCCGGACGCCGAACTGGTTGAAGTCGACGGGGCCGGCCACATGTTGCCGCTCGAGGCTCCGGAAGCGGTGAACCGGGCTATCGAGCGGGCCCTGGAGAAGGTGCGCTAGTTTTCCTCGCGGTCCTTAATCTGCTGCGCAATGTATTCCTTGTGCGCGCGGCGGTTCTCCGACCACACTGCAACAGACTCATTGGCCTGGACGCGCAGCTTCGGGAACACAAAAACCGACAGCGGCATCGCAATAATCAGTGCGAACACAGCCGTAATTGCAGCCGGAATCTGCACATTAACGAGGTAGATAATCACGAGCAGAATGAAGAACAGCACTAGGAATAGCAGCAGACGAGCAAGGCCGTACCAGAACAGCCCCTTCATGGCATTGCCGCGACCAGCATTCTTGGTCACCGGAGCTGCTGGCATCTGAGCCTCAGAAGCCAACTTGTCCTGCTCTGCTGGATTGGTCATTAAACCCTCACCTCTACGTGTTACGCCTGTGCTGTGCCCGGGCGTTGCTAGCGTCCATGGCTGTTCGTGTCCAACGTTCCTTTGTACCCTAACGAACTCTGTACGCCGTACCGCATGCAGTGCGATACCCCTCGTGGGCACTACGGGACTCGTTGCGTATTCTAGTCGGTAAATCCAGGAGGTTAGCTATTACATGGGTCGGCTCATTCTGCTGCTGTTCATCATCCTTGTCGTAGTCATGCTGTGGAAGGCATTTGGCCCCGGCAGTCGCGGCAACGGCATGCGACGTATTTCCGCTCCGCAACCGGAACCCCGTCCGCTCGCTCCCGACGATGATCCGGAGTTTCTCTGGAAGCTCAAGAAGGCCGAATTCGATCGCCGTAAACGTGAGCAGGAGCTGCAGGAGCGGCGCGAACGGGAGCAGGACGACAACCCCGATAATCCCGGCGAAACTGACTAAACGTCCTTGCCACGCAGCAACAACTGCTGTAGATATTCCCCGTAGCCACTGGCGCTGAGGGCGTCGGCACGCGCGCTAAGCGCAGCATCGTCAATGAATCCCATGCGCCACGCCACCTCTTCCGGCGAGCCAATCTTTAGCCCCTGCCGCTGCTCAATCGTGCGCACGAAATCACCCGCGGCCATCAGATTGTCCACCGTGCCCGTGTCCAGCCATGCCGTGCCGCGCGGCAGCACCTCTACCTGCAGTTTCCCGCGCTCCAAGTAGGCGCGGTTAACATCCGTGATTTCCAATTCGCCGCGTGACGACGGTTGCAGCGAGCGAGCTATCTCAACAACCTCGGCATCATAGAAGTACAAACCAGGCACCGCGAAATGGCTGCGTGGTTTCTTCGGTTTCTCCTGGATCGCCACGGCTTTGCCGCTTTGGTCGAAGTCCACGACTCCATAGGCTGTGGGATCTGCGACCCAGTAGGCGAAGATCGCTCCGCCATCGACGTTATGGAAGCGGCGCAGCTGCGTGCCCAAGCCAGCACCGTAAAAGATGTTGTCGCCGAGGATGAGGGCAACGGAGTCATCGCCGATGTGGTCCGCACCGATGATGAACGCTTCAGCGAGACCACGGGGCTCGTCTTGGGTGGCAAAGGTGAGGGTGAGGCCCCACTGCGAGCCGTCGCCAAGCAAGCGTTCAAACTGCGGGGCATCATGTGGCGTGGTGATGACGAGGATGTCCCTGATTCCCGCTAGCATCAGCGTGCTCAGCGGGTAGTAGATCATCGGCTTGTCATAGACGGGAACCAGCTGCTTGCTTACGCCAAGTGTGATGGGAAACAGCCGAGAGCCCGTACCACCTGCGAGGATGATGCCCTTCATAGTGCTCGCGCCTTTCTGCCTTACTGCCCGGCCGCTTCGTTGGCGATTGCCCACTCGTCGCGAGCCATGTTCTCAAGATCCTTGCAGTCAAACTCACTGGGGAGCTTATTGCCCTCGGCCTCGAACTGCTCGATAGTCGGAGCCTTCTGATCGCGCTCGGAGAGAATCATGTCCGCGTCGGTGAGACCACCCTTGGCCAGCAGCGCAGCCAGGTCAATTCCGAGAGTCGGGTCCTGGATGCTAACAGCACGCTCTGCCTCCGGGTTGTAACCGGTGGAAGTGAGGTAAGTGAGCACAGAGTCGTCGGCAAGCGAGACGAAGCCATGTCCGATGCCGTTGGGCAGATAGACCACTCGGCGGGTCTTGCTGTCGAGCTCGAAAACCTCGACCTTGCCGAAGGTATCGGAGCCGCGACGCAGGTCAACCGCAATGTCGAGGATGTGGCCCGCGGGACAAGTAACCAGCTTCGCCTGGCCGGGGTGGCCATCTGGCGCGGTGCTGACGTCAGCGAAGTGCAGGCCACGGACAACGCCTGCGGCGGAGACACTCATGTTGGCCTGCTCCGGGAAGAACGGGTAGCCCGTGGCCTCGGCGAATGCGTCGAGGCGATACCACTCGTGGAAACTACCGCGGCTGTCGCCGTGGATGACCGGTTCGAAGGTGAAAACGCCGTCGATAGAAGTGGGCTGGAATGTGCTCTTAGGGCTCATGGGTAACAAGTGTAGACGGGGCGCCCGGGCTGAGGCTGTGGCACGCGTTGAGTGTGCACTGAGTGTGCGTTGAGGGTTCGCTAGGCATGCCCCAGCAGCGAACTACAACTCCTGCTCGCGCTCCGCGTAGCCAGCCTCAGCGGCATCGTAGGCCGCCGCCCACCAGGACTCGTTGGCGCGATACCAGTCGATGGTCTCGGCGAGCCCCGCGGAAAAGTCTTGGTAGCGCGGCTGCCAGCCAAGGCTGCGGATGGATGCGGGGTCAATCGCATAACGACGGTCATGCCCCGGGCGGTCAGTGACATGGACAAAGTCGGACCGCTCACGACCGAAGCCCTCCAGGATGTCTCCGACCACGTCGAGGTTGGAACGCTCGCCATCGGCACCAATCAGGTAGGTCTCCCCCACCTCGCCAGAATCCAAGATTGCCCAGACCGCGTCGTTGTGGTCATCGACGTGAATCCAGTCCCGAACATTCTCGCCAGTGCCGTACACGCGAGGGCTACGACCGCGCAACAGACCACAGATCTGGCGGGGAATCAGCTTCTCCGGATGCTGCCTCGGCCCGTAGTTGTTCGAGCAGTTACTAATCGTCGCAACCAACCCGAAGCTGCGCACCCACGCCCGGACAAAGTGATCCGCTGAAGCCTTGGAGGCCGAGTAGGGGCTGGAGGGTTTGTACGCGGTGGCCGTCGTAAAGCGTGCTGGATCGTCGAGAGCGAGATCGCCGAAGACCTCGTCGGTGGAGATGTGGTGAAGGCGGACGTCGTGGGTGGCGCAAGCCTTGGCCAGATTCACGGTGCCCATGACATTAGTGGTGACGAAGGGATCGGCATCCACCAGCGAATTGTCGTTATGGCTCTCTGCGGCGAAGTGGACGACCACGTCGAAGCGGGGCACGAGGCGATCGATCAGCTCCGCGTCACGAACATCGCCGCGGATGATTTCACAGTCCGCGCCATCCAAGCTCGCAGGGTTCGCGGCATAGGTGAAAGCGTCCAGCACCGTGACATTCACATCGGGCCGTGTAGCCAGAGTGCGGAGAACGAAGTTGGAACCAATAAAGCCGGCACCACCGGTGACGAGAACGCGCATGGAAGCGATTCTAGTTCACCCGGCGATGCCGGCTTTGTACAAGTGTGAAGACTTAGTTCAGACCAGCGTAGGAGTGCAGGCCCGAAACCACCTGGTTGATGAAGAAGAGGTTGAACACCATGGTGGCAAAACCGAAGATGTTGATCCACGCGGCCTTGGTATTACGCCAACCCGAAGTCGCGCGAGCGTGCAGGTACAGGGCGTAGATAATCCAGGTAATCAGCGCCGTGGTCTCCTTCGGGTCCCAGCCCCAGTAACGACCCCATGCGGACTCGGCCCAGATAGCGCCCAGCACAATGCCCAGACCGAACAGTGGGAAGGACCAAATAGCGGTGCGGTAAGCAATCGCATCCAGCTTTTGAGCATCCGGCAGCGGCGCGACCAGTTTGCCCAGGAAGCCCTTTTCCTTGCCCTCGCGGTTGTACATCCGCAGCATGTAGAGAATCGAGGCAACACCGGAAATCAGTGCGATACTGCACCCGATAGAAATAATCGAGACGTGAACCGGAATCCAAATCGACTGCAGTGCCGGCACCACCGGAGCAGCCTCAACATATAGGTTCTTACCACCGTAAAACATCAGCGCCAGAATCGGAGCCAACAGCCACGGCCAGAACACACGCATGGTTTCACGATGCAGTACGCCAGCTGCAATTGCCATAGCAAAGAGGATTGAAACTGATACGTACTCGTAGAGGTTGCCCCACGGGAAACGCTGCACGGCCAGGCCACGCAGCAGCACCGATGCAAAGTGCACGGCCACCCCGACGTAAATCAGCATTTCCGTCACAACGCCGAGTCGGTTCGTCAGCACCTGGTTCTTAGGCTCGCTTGCCGACGACTTCGTCGCCGACTCCCCCGAGTCAGCAACACTAGCGGTGGTAGCTCCCTCACCCGCACCGGCGGCTACCAGCTCGCGTTCCGCAACCTGGCTTTTCGCTTCAGCGGCCGCGATACGACGACTGTAGTAGGCAATGGAAATAACAAAGGCCACAAGATAAAAGGCGAAGGCCGTGAAGTACGACCAGTCCGAAAACTGCGCCAGTGTCTTATTGACGAGCATGTACTTGGCTCCAAAGTGTGGAATTAGCGGAATACTTCTTCAAACCCTAGTACTAAAGCAGGACTAAGCAAAAGGGGACCGGGGACACGGGGGACGCAAAAATGCGCGGAGGCGCAATTCTCGCCCCCGCGCATTCACCCTGCAGTAATGATGGACCAGACTTAGTGGTCAGTTAGCTTTTGTCCTTGTCGTCCGCGCTCTCGTCGGTCGCAGCATTGTTGTCAGCAGCATCCTCGTCATCACTGTCACGTTCCAGGATGTCATCTACGATGTACTGGAACTCCTCGCCCCAACCTGCCTTGTCGGTGCGGGCAAGGCCACCGAACTCAACGCGAGTGCGGCCATCTTCCAGCGGGAACATGCGCACCCAAACACGTCGGCGCTTAATGCCCAACGAAAGAACCATGCCCGCCAGTGCGGCCACAGTTGCCACCAGCACCCAGAACTGCGTGGGATCGTGCGAAACCTGCAAGTTGACGAATTCCTTCGCACCGAGGAATTCAATCTTGGTGCCGTCGGCAAGCTCGGTGGATTCGCCCTGCTTGAGGTTGACGCGGGCTTCCTTAGCCAGCTGACCCGAGTGCATCAGATCGCGGTCGAGGGAAAACAGCCCCTGCGAACGACCGGTGTCCAAGCCCGCGTCGCCGCGGTAGATGTCGACAGCCACGGCCGGGTCTTGCATCGCCGGGTAAGAGGACTGCAGCAGAGCACCCTTTTCACCAGTAAACTCCGCGGTCGGAGCGAACAGTCCCTCGATTGCAATCTGGTTCTGGCGGCGCTCGAACAAGTCCGGGTACATGCCTGCTGGTGGGTCGAAGCGCAGCGCACCAGAGGACAGGAAGAAGGTCGGATCATCCGGACGGAACTGGACAATCGACGTACGCGACTCGCCATTCGGCCAGGTCACCTTGAACGCAGGCGCAAAGCCGTGCCCCTGCAGGTAGACGCGGTCACCGGCGATGCGCAGAGGGTGGTTGACCTGCAGCGTGGTCTTTTCCCACTCATCGACCGGCTTGCGCATATCCTCTTCTTCTGCGAATCGGATATGAGAGGTAAACATCTTGGCCTGACCGTTCGGCAGGTAATCGGCGAAGAAGTCATCGACCTGAATACAGAACGGGTTCAGAGTTGTACCGTCGAAGGTGTTGCCAGCACGCAGCGAGTCATAGTTCGCAGCAGCGGTGTTACAGAACGGAACGCCCACCGCGCTATTGACGTTGTCGTCAGAAATCTCGGTGCCGGTGTTGGTCAGCAAAATGACCTGACCCTCGTAATAGATCATGCGGCCCAAGCCGACGATGATAATCAGCAGCGCAATGCCCAGGTGGAACACCAGGTTGCCAAACTCACGCAGGTATCCCTTCTCCGCGGAAAAGGATCGTGCCCCAGCGCGATCTTCATCTGCTGGAGTCTCGGTCAACGCCCACTTGTTCAGGCGCTCACGCACCCGCTTAGAAACTTCATCCGCAGAGGCATCGACCACGGCTTCGTCGTGAAGCGGAAGACGCGCCAACCGTTTCGGCGCCTTGGCCGGTGGCGTCTTCATGGCCTTGTAGTGGTCGATGGTGCGCGGAATAATGCAGCCAACCAGGGAAATCAGCAGCAATGCCACGATGGCGACGAACCAGACGGACGAGAAGACATCGAAAAGCTGCAGCTTATCCATGATCTCGGCGGTCTTGCCGTTGGCGGCTAGATACTGGTCGACCTTGTCCTTATTCAGCGAGCGCTGTGGCAACAGGGCGCCCGGAACCGCTGCGAAAGCGAGGATGAACAGCAGAATCAGCGCTGTGCGCATGCTGGTCAACCAGTTCCAGACCTGCTGGAAGGGCTGTCGTACCTTATTCCAATTCACCGACATCGAAAAATCTTTCACTAAATTGGCGTTACCGTATCAGTAATAAAAGCGGCCTGAACCCAGGCAACAAAAACATCCCACAGTCCCGTGACCAGGGCAATTCCGACCAGCACCAGCGCCACACCACCGATGAGCTGAATAGTTCGCGAGTGCTTACGCAGGAAGTCCACTCCACGCATCGCGCGTGCCGACCCCAGCGCCACCAAAATGAACGGCAGCCCCAGCCCCAGGCAGTAAGCGATAATCAGCGCCACTCCCCTGGCCGCGGTCATACCCTGCGTGCCCGCGGACACCGAAATAATTGCAGTCAGCGTCGGGCCCAGACACGGCGTCCACCCCAGCGCGAACACCGCGCCAAGCAGTGGCGCTCCCAGCCACGTGGTCCAGCGCTTCGGCGCCATGCGGGTGTCCTTCTGCAGCGCCGGCACCATGCCCATGAAGGCGAGTCCCATCACGATGGTCACCACGCCACCGACAATCGTCAGCGTGCGCGCCTGCAGACGCAGCGTGGACACGAGCCCGAAAATTGAGGCCGACCCCAGCACGAAAATGACAGTGAAGCCCAGCACGAACAGCAACGCAGCCAGGCCGACGCGGGCAGTTGCGGAACGCTTGCCACGCCCTCCATCGCCGTCACGCTTATCGACGGCGGTTGCGTCCGCAGTGCCCGTCGTCAAGCCCTGGCCCTGCGCCCCCGATGCTCCGGAAAGACCGGTGAGATACGAGACGTAACCGGGCACGAGCGGAATGACGCACGGGCTGGCAAACGAGACGAGACCAGCCAGCGCAGCAGCGAGCAGGCCTAATAGGATGGGACCGCCGGTGGCGGCGTCGGCGAACTGCTGGCCGATGCCATCGGCAAGATAAATCGTGTCCATGGCAAGAGTTCCCATGCTGGGGCCTAGCCCTCCGCCTTCACTTCATTAACAGCCTTCATCAGCATGGTGTGATCGACCTCGCGGAGGAAGACCTTGGCCGGGCGGTGCTGCTTGTCCAGAATGATGGTTGTCGGAATCACCGAAGCCGGAATGCCGCCGAGTGCGCTGGCGTTGACGAAGGCCGGGTCATAGATGGACGGGTAGGTGATGCCGTTGTCCTTCACAAAGTCGATGGGAGCCTGGCGGACATTGTCGCGGACGTTGATGCCGAGAACGGTGCCGATACCTTGCTCTTCCATCTGTTCCTGGACATACTGCAGGTCATCCGATTCGGATCGGCACGGTGCGCACCACTGCCCCCAGGCGTTTAGGACCACAATCTGGTCCTTGAAGTCATCGAGGGAGATTTTCTTGTCGTCGTCCTCTAGAGAAGGACCGAACACCTTGCCGACCGGTTTGCGCTCCTCGGGTGCGTAGTCAATGATCTGCTGACCCCCTGGAGAAACAAACTCGAACTGACCGCCGACGGCAACGGCATCGTGTCCCACTGAATCTCCGGGGTTACATGCTGCGAGCGACAGAGACAGAGTTGCTGCCGCTAGCGTTGCTGCAATTCGGGACGATGAGACCTTGGCCACTTGGGGTGCCACCTTCCGGGGGTCAGTGAAACTTCAACAAAACTATTTATTCACCTTACAGGTGACCGGCCGGTTCACTGTAGCGCACGTCGACAATGGTGTCGCCGACGAAGACCAAGGAGGTCACGCTGGCCAGATCGCACTGCCTAGTTGCCGGGTTGTGGGCGAGCTTCAAGTACCGCGCACGACGCTGAGCTGCAATGATGCACAGCTGGTGCGTCACCAGCACCGCTTCCGCTCCTTCGGCGGCCTCGCGGGCTCGCTCGATGGCGTGGAACATACGGTCCGCGATCTCCTCGTAGGGCTCGCCCCAACTGGGCACGCTCGGACGACGCAGCCGTGGCCAGTACTTCGGATTCCACAGTGCGGAGTCAATGCCCTTGATGTGTAAACCCTCAAAGGAGTTGCCAGCCTCCAGCAAATCTTCATCCAGGGTCGGCTTCATGCCGATTATCTCGGTGAAGGGCCGTGAGGTTTCCTGCGTGCGCTGTAGCGGGGAACAGGCGAAGTAGCGGATGTCGTGGCCTTCGAAGGACGAGGCCGTGGCCGCTGCCTGACGCTGACCGCGCTCAGACAAGTGCCAGCCGGGCAGGCGACCGTAGAGAATCTTATCCGGGTTATAAACCTCGCCGTGGCGGACGAGATGTACGACCGTGGTCTTGGCGTGCTTTGTTGCACGCTTAGACGCCTGGTTTTCCGGCTGTGTCGGCTGCGATTCCTGCTGTGCTGCCTGCGAATTGGTCTTGTTCGGCACGTGTCACCTACTCCGGCTTGGCGGTTGCCGCCGCCTCGGCCGCGCGGGCTGCTGCACGCTCGATAATCTCGAAGTCGGCGTCGGTCAGCGCAGCGGAGACGAACCAGGTCTCGTAGCAAGAAGCCGGCGGGTAGACACCATTGGCCAGTAGGGCGTGGAAGAAAGCCGGGTAGCGGAAAGTATCCGCTGCCTGCATCTGCTCAAAGTTATGGCCCTCGCCCTCGGCGAAGCGTGGCGAGAGCATCGTGCCCGCACGCTGAATGTGGTGGGCCACGCCCTGCTTGGTCAGGGCGTCGGACAGAATCGTGGCCAGGCGATCTGCATTGGCTGCGACGGTGTCATAGACATCCTTCGTGGCATTCTCCAGGTTGGCCAGGCCAGCTGCCATAGCGACCGGGTTACCGGAGAGTGTGCCTGCCTGGTACACCGGACCGTTCGGAGCCAAGTACTCCATGACGTCGCGGCGACCACCGAAGGCAGCTGCCGGCAGACCACCGGAGACGACCTTGCCGAAGGTGGTCAGGTCACCGGCCACACCATCAATGCCGTACCAGCCGTTGTAGGAAGCGCGGAAGCCAGTCATGACCTCATCGAGAATCAGCAGTGCGCCGTCTGCGTGGCAGACTTCCTTCAACTTCGCGTTGAAGTTGTCCTGCGGTGCGACGGTACCCATGTTGCCCGCTGCCGCCTCAGTGATGACACAGGCAATCTCGCCCGGGTTCTCAGCGAATGCGGCCTTGACGGCCTCAATGTCGTTATAAGGAACAACAATGGTGTCGGCAGCCGATGCACCGGTGACACCCGGCGAATCCGGCAGACCAAAAGTAGCGACACCGGAACCGGCCGATGCCAGCAGCGCGTCCACGTGACCGTGGTAGCAGCCGGCGAACTTGATGATCTTGGAACGGCCAGTGAAACCGCGAGCCAGGCGTACTGCGGACATAGTGGCCTCAGTGCCGGAGTTGACCAGACGCACCTCATCTACCGACGTGCGCTCAACGATGTGACGAGCCAGGTCGGTCTCAGCCGTCGTCGGAGCGCCGAAAGACAAACCGCGAGTGGCGGCGCTCTGAACGGCCTCCACCACTGCCGGGTGCGCGTGGCCCAGAATCATTGGACCCCACGAGCAGACCAAGTCCACATATTCGTTACCATCAACATCCACGAGACGAGAGCCCGCGGCGTGGTCAATGAAACGTGGGGTGCCACCGACGGAACCGAAGGCGCGGACCGGCGAGTTCACGCCACCCGGCGTCACTGCCTGAGCCTGCGTAAAGAACTCTGCCGAACGATCGGTGAGCTCAACGTTTTCTGGGACATGAGGAGCATTAATGTCTTGAGTCACGGTGACCATCGTAGACGGCCACTCGGATGAAGGGCTACCCTGCCCTACCAACGTCCCAGCTTCACCCTGAATAGATGCTTGCGGCGAGAGGACACTCGACGGGATCGCCAGTCGATCCACAAGCTGGAGAAAATCATCAAAAGCGATGCCAGCAGCGGGTGAATCATACCGGTCATACCCAGCAGGATGACCGCAACGTTGTAGAACCACGCAAAGTAGATGTTGGAGTCCATCATCCGCACCACAGCACGTGCGATTTCAATGGCCTCCGGAATCGACAACACGTTGTTACGCAGTGCCACGACATCGGCGTAATCAACATCAAGATTCTGATTGCCTTCGGTGTTGTCCATCAAAACACCCACGTCAGCGGCACGCAGAGAGTCCCGGATGTCCTTGTCGCCAACCATCACGACAGTCTCGCCGTCACTGTGGACCGAACGCACCGCAATGGCCTTGCGGGAGGCAATGATGCCCGCGAATACTCGTGAGATATTCAGCCGGTCAGCAAAACGACGGGCTACTGGATACGGATCTCGCGTGATCATCATGGTGTCCACGCCCATATCCTCAAGCTGGTCAATGCTCTCGACCGCATCGGGCTTAATGTCCTCACCAATGGTGATGACACCACGGACCTTGCCACGCCACGACACCACCATCGGAGTACCGCCACTGAGCGCAGCCACGGCCATTTTCTCGCTGAGTGCAGTGAGATCACGCGGACGCCAAACGCGCCCCTCAACAAAGCGCATCTCCAACTTGTCGTCCGAGTCCTTCACCGGGATCTCTACCTGGCCAACGAACGCACCGTCTTCCGCAATTGCGACGTGTACAGTCTCAATCCAGTGCGGCACCTCGCCACCGCCGGAACCGGCGTCGCGGGATACACGGCACGCGCGCACGATTGCCGCTGATGCCGGGTGGTTGCTCTCCATCATGAGAGCGCCCGCCACACGCAGAACCAGATCCGGATTTTCATTGCGCTCAGCGGCGACACCGAGCACGTGGGTGTCACCCTCGGTCAGCGTTCCAACTCGGTTAAAAATCACCACATCGGCAGCGGCCAGCTTTCGGAAAGTCTCATTGCCACGAATCAAGATTCCGTTACTAGCACCGGCCAGAATCCCGATGCGCTGCACGGTCGACGTAGACATTGCCAATGCCACCGGCGCGATGCCCGAGAGCATAGCCAGCGCCACCGCGAGGGCACCGCTCATCGTGCCAGTCGCCAGCCACCAGCCGCAAAAAGCCACGCCCGCCAACGACAGCGTCCATGGCACCAGCTCTGATGCCGAGTGCACTGCGGTCTGGTGCATCACCGTTTCTTCTCGAACCGCTTGACGAAGCCAGCGCGCTATCGATGACGCCCGGGTCTTGAAACCGGTGCGTTCCACGCGCACCTTGAGCTCCGAATCCAGGTTGATTGCACCGGCCCAAACCTTGGAATTGACCTTGACCTTCTGCGGTTCAACGCCGATACCGAGTAGCTGCGCATCCATCGTGGACGCACCACCGATGACTGAGCCATCAACCGGAATCACCGAGTGCGGTGGAACCACGATGTCATCACCGATATTGAGCTCCGCGACCGTCACCTCCACCCGTTTCGGCTCCGCGGATTTAGCGCTCTTGCGCACGACTGTCACGTTTCGCTCAGCTGGAATGCGCAGGTTGCGCAAGATTTGTCCAGTACGCACCTTGTTGTAGCGCGTAAACATGCGACCTGTTAGCAACAGCACAGTCAGACCGCAGGCAACGTCGAAAAACACCTCTGCCGAGGCGCTTTCCCGGTAGTTGAAAGCAAACCAAGTGGGCGCAGTGGTATATCCAATCTGTCCCGCGGGACCAAAGATAAGCTGCGCTAGCGACCACAGCCACGCCAGCAGGATGGCAATGGAGCTCGCCCCATCCAGCGCCGACATCCGCCGACGCAGGGACGCCGCCATTGCCCGGTGGAACGGCCAACCACCCCACCACACCACAATCGTGGTCAGCACAAGACACATCCACTGCCAACCCGGGAACTGCCAGTTGACGTTCAACGACGTCACCAGCACCGGAATCGATAGGAACAGGCTTCCCCAAAAGCGTTGCTTGGTCACCAGTTCACGCGCCGTGAACAGTACTTCCGCGCCACCGCCGCTTCGGCGCAAGGCCGCTTCACGACGGCGAATGCGCTCCTCCTCATTCTGTTGAGCGGCAGCCGGAACAGCGGGACGGCGATGTTGTGACACATCCAGCCGAGTTGCACGACGCCGAAGCGTGCTGCGCGTGAGGTACGACTCGACCCCAATTTCGCGGAGAGCTTCGATGAACTGATTCGGATCGATGGTATCGGGCGCGGTAATCCACGCGCGTCCGGGCTTGTAGACCACAGAGGCGGTCACATCTGGAAAGGATTCCAAAACATGCTCAGCACGCTCAGCGCTCTCGGCGTTTTCCAAGTTTTCCAGGATGAGTGCGAAAGCTGTGTTGGACTGGCCTCTGCGGTGTGCAAGCCGCTGATGGGCACTTTCTTCGTCGATGTCCTGACGGCTTCGTGGCAATGCCTTACGAGCAGCGACCTTGGCATCCACAATCGCTTGTTCAACGCGATTGTCCAGAGAGAAATCAAACTCACCGGTGTCACTCATGGCCTTTGAAACTTTCCGTCTAATCCTGTGGCTGGTTGGCGCGCGTGAGCGCTAATTCACGATAGAGCAACAGTAGTCCACACGCCATCGCCAGGCTGGGCGCGATAACCCATACAGTCAGCGCTCCAGCCATAATGGCAAAGAACATGGCGAGAGCCGTGATAATCACCATGATGAGCAGGCAGTTCCGGGAGAGTTTGAACTCAGTGGCCGTCGGCAAGCAGCCGCTACCAATAAGCGAGCAGACCAGCGTCACACCGGCGACGATGTAGATATCGCGGCCAACGGCGGCGGGAGCCTGCGAATAGTCGCCGGTGACCAGTATCAAGCTCAGGACAATCTGGGCGATGAGCGCGACGAAGAGCACCCACTGCCAGGGCCGACTCGGCAGGGACATCATCGCTTGGACTCCTCAGGCTGCTTGGATTGCTTGGGCTGTGACTGGCCCAGCTGCTGTTGCCGCTTTGGATCAGCGCCATGCTTCGACGCTCTCGGCAGATGCGATTCCGGAGCGGACGGGGTCCACGGTTTCGACGGGCGCTGATGATCGAAGTAGTCCTTGGATTCCTTCGAAGCGGCGAGCACTAGACCCGCTACCGCGGCAGTGGCCGAGGCGATTCGCACAATTCCGCTGATAAGAACGAGGGATGCCGGCACTCCCGATTCTGAAGCCGTAGAAGAGAAGAAGGACATCAGCGCCGACAGTGCCAGGTAAAGCGAGCCGATAACCAGCACGGTGCGAGCACCTTCGCTCCCCTTGCGCATTCGCTCGATAATGGCGAAGAACGCGATGCAAAGCCCCACTGCGAAAAAGAACGCGATAACGATAGTCGCCTTCATGGCAGCATCAATCTGGCCCTCGCTGAAACCCGGGAAATTCTCCTTAGCGGTTGAGGGGCTCATCAGCATTTCCGGATGCAGCCAGTAGGTCACCGTAGCTACCGCAGCGACGAGCAGCTGCAACACGGCCGTAACCCGCCACGCCTGCCTAGCTCCCTCGACCTGCTCGGGAATTGCGGGCTTCTTCTCTTCTTTAGTCATCCGTCCACTTCTCGATATTTGCTACTGCACGTTCACCCGAGCGAATTAGAACTGGGCGCGCAGCTTCTTCGCCAAGTCCACCGCTGCGTAGGTCAAAATCTGCTCCGCACCGGCACGGCGAATGCTCAGTACTGCCTCCATCATCGCAGCATCCAGGTCAATCCACCCGTTGGCGGCAGCGGCGTGAATCATCGCGTACTCACCAGAGACCTGGTAGGCGGCAACCGGCACCGGCGACATATCCGCGACCTCGCGCAGAATGTCCAGGTAGCTCATGGCCGGCTTGACCATCACCATGTCCGCACCTTCGTCAACGTCGAGCTGCACTTCAAGCAGGGACTCACGACGGTTTGCAGGATCCTGCTGGTAGGTACGGCGATCACCCTGCAGCGAGCTGCCCACAGCTTCACGGAATGGACCGTAGAAGGCGGAGGCGTACTTTGCCGAGTACGCCATGATGGAGACATCCTCATGGCCAGCGGCATCCAAGCCCTCGCGAATTGCGGCAATCTGGCCGTCCATCATGCCCGAAGGGGACACGATATGGGCACCGGCGTCGGCCTGCGCAACGGCCATCTTGATGTAGTTAATCAGCGTGCGGTCATTCTCAACGACCGTGTTGCCGAAGCGGTCCTTGCCCAGCACACCACAGTGGCCGTGGTCAGTGAACTCATCCAGGCAGGTGTCGGCCATAATCAAAATGTCATTCCCGAACTCGTCGCGGAGACGACGCAGGGCACGGTTGAGTACGCCCTCCGGATTCCAGGACTCAGAGCCCTCGCCGTCCTTGTCCGCATCCAGCGGGACACCGAAGAGGTCAACTGCCGAGATACCTGCCTCAACAGCCTCGCGCACAGCTTCTACCAGGGAGTCCTCGGTATGCTGCACTACCCCGGGCAGGGAGCTGATTGGCTTCGGCTCATCAATCCCATCTGCAACAAACATGGGCAGGATGAGATTTTTCGGAGTCAGTGTCGTCTCCGCCGTCATCGCACGCATCACCGGGTTGGTGCGCAGCCTGCGTGGGCGACGAATCGGGAGAGGAAATCCAAACTGTTCGAGATCGATTTCGCGGGATGATTCAGAAGCTCCAGATGTAGTCATAAAGACAACCTTAATCAAAACGCGAACTCGCTCCGGTACGCCCCTGCTCAGTCCTTGGTTTTACGCGAACGACGACGCTTCTTGCGCGGTGGTGGCAGCTGCCCTGCCGCCCGCAGTTGCGCAACATGCTCTGCCAGCGCATTCACCAGCTCCGGGATGCTTGCGCGCTCCGGCACGACATCTACCCGCAGGCCGTACTCGCGAGCCGTGGCTGCGGCCATCGGCCCGATGCAGGCAATGATGGTGCGAGCATGCGGCTTACCCGCGATGCCGACCAGGTTCTTCACCGTCGACCCCGAGGTGAAGCACACTGCGTCGAAGCCACCGGACTTAATCATGTCGCGGATATCCGCACTCGGTGGCGCTGCCCGCACGGTACGGTAAGCGACCACATCATCAACTTCCCAGCCCAGGTCAATCAGACCGTCGACAAGCACATCGGTGCCGATATCGGCGCGCGGCAGCAGCACGCGGTTGACCGGATCGAGATCCTCGATGTACTCCGGGAACACGTCGACAATGCCCGCGGCATTTTGACGAGTGTCATCCGGAAGCAGCTCCGGAGTGATGCCGAGATCGCGGATGGCAGCGGCGGTGCGATGGCCGACGGCTGCGATGCGGACCCCAGCGAAGGAGCGCGCGTCCAAGCCGAATTCCTGGAACTTCTCCCACACTGCGGTGACGGCGTTGACGGAAGTGAAGACAACCCACTGGTAACGGCCGTCGACAAGCCCCTTGATGGCGCGTTCCATCTGCGCCGGGCTGCGCGGTGGCTCGATTGAGATGGTCGGGACCTCAATCGGGATGGCGCCGTGCGCAACGAGACGGGCACTCATCGGGCCTGCCTGCGCCTTGGCACGTGGGACCAGCACCTTCCATCCGTAGAGAGCGCGGTTTTCCCACCATGAGTACTTCGAACGATTGTCCACACCCTTGCCAAGCGTGACCACCAGCGGACCGGTCAGGTCACCCGAGAGCTGCGCCAAGGTGCCCAGTGTGACGTCGTAGGTGCGCTGCAGACGAGTCGTACCGTTGACAGTCACCGACACCGGCAACGACGACGGCAGGCCGCGTTCGCCGAGCTCAGTTGCAATGGCGGACAGGTCGTCCTGCACGGCCTGCAGTACCAGCGGCTGCGGTGCCTGGGCCAGCTCGTCCCAGTCCACATCGGCGCGATCGAGATCGGTCTCCGTGTACGTCGAGCCCAACGCGATACCGGCAAATGCCGGGACGGTGGAGGGCACGGACATGCCAGGGACGATCTGGAACTCAACATCGGCGTGCGAGACCTCGTTGATTTCGGCCAGCAGCGAATCGTTGGTCAGCGGATTGCCTGCCACCAAACGCACCACGTCATTGCCTTTAGCGGCTTCCTCGACGAGCAATTCTGCCATCTTCTTGGGATCGTCGATAGGCGTGCGCAGATCTGCGGCGGTCGGTGGTGCCGGACGCGGCGGCTTACGACGAGATCCCTTGGCCTTGGCTGCGGCGCACATGCGCTCGTACTCTTCCTCGGCTTCCTTCAGCAGCTCGGGAGGAACAGGCACATCGGTTGCGACGAGCTCTCGAACCCCCGGCATGACATCGGCGTCGACGTAGGCGATAGCGGTGTCTGCGAGAATCTCACGGGCGCGAAGCGTCAGCAGGTCGGGATTTCCAGGACCAGCGCCGACGAACAGGATGCGTCCCGTTGCTGAGGGGAGGGAGGTGTTCATCGTTGCGGAGTGATTTCTTTTCTATTGGTTGTTCACTTTTCGTGCCGATGAGTCTCTAAGGAAGAAAGCGGACATGCGCCAACGCATGTGAGGGGCAGGTAGATACCTGAATCTCACATGCGAGCACACGAAGGAAACCCTTATCCCAACGGCATGCATACAGGCCTATTAGCATAAAGGGTTTGAGCCAAATTAACTAACCGGCTACTTTTGAGATTCCCGCAGGGTATCGCCCATTACCTCATGAGCACCCCGTTCGAGCAGGGCCGCCGCAACCTTCCGGCCAAGCTCATCGGCCTTATCCACGTTTGCGGTAGCGGTCTCGAGCAACTGACGCGAACCGTCGAGTGCGAACACCCCCGCCTGCAGGGTGAGTTCACCACTGTCGCTCACGGTTGAGTAGGCCGCGACCGGAGCGGTGCAGCCCGCTTCCAGCTCATTGAGTACCGCGCGCTCAGCGACAGCCCGGGCATGGGACACCGGGTGGTCAATCTTGCGCAGAATATCCACAATTTCGCGGTCAGCAGTGCGGCACTCCAGCGCCAGGGCGCCCTGAGCCGGGGCTGGCATGAGGACATCCACATCCAGGGATTCCGCAATCTCTCCGAGGCGACCCGTGCGCTCCAGCCCAGCGCGAGCCAGAATGACAGCGTCCAAGTCCTCAGAGACGCGCCCCATGCGGGTTTCGATGTTTCCACGCAATGGTACAAGTTCCAGATCGGAGCGCAGCGCACGCAGCTGAGAGACACGACGCGGCGCGGAGGTACCCACACGAGCCCCCTCAGGCAGGTCCATCAGCGGCGTGGCATCGCGGGAAATCAGCGCTTCTCGCGGATCGACGCGCTCCGGCACGGCTGCGACCATCATGTCGTCTTCCGGCAGGGTCGGCAGGTCCTTAAACGAGTGCACGATAATGTCGCACACCCCCTCGCGGAGTGCATGACGCAGCGCCTGGGTGAAGACACCGATGCCAATCTTTTCCACCGGGTCGTGGCGGTTATGGTCACCGGCGGTCTTTACAATCACCAGCTCTGCAGGCTGTCCCAGCTCAATCAGTGCATCACGGACGTGACCGGCCTGTGTCGTGGCCAGTTCCGAGCCCCTGGTACCGATACGAATAGTCGCTGGGTCAGGCATGTTTCCCTCCGGGTGTTAATTTTTGGTGGTTTCAGCAACGCCTTCAATGATGGCACTACTGTCAAGACCATACTGCTCAAATCCCTGCATCCGCCCAATTCGGCCCTCTACCATGAGATCTGCGGGGATATCGGTGTCAGCATACAGGCCAGAGGGGGTGGATAGGGGCAGGTCGAAGAGCTTCTGCAGGGCAAGCGCGTAGTTGCCACCACCCTGCTGGCTAGAAAGCTTCTTGACCTGAACCGTTGGCGCGTGCAAGAGCTTATCGACGACGCGGCGAACCGTGGACTCGACCTCGCGACGTTCCTTTTGAGTAAGACCCGGTGTCTTCGCCTCCAGGCGAGCGAGCTCAGCCGCCGCCACATCCGCCGCGCGCTCACGCAGAGCGCGAACAGTCGGTGCTACCTCGCTTGCGCGCTGCGCCGTGAGGTAGGACTCCAACTCTTCGGCCACAATGTCGCGCGCTGCAGCCTCATCATCACGACCCGGAACCTCCGTGCGAGTCATCTGCAGCAATTCGATGTTGAAGAGTGCGATCCCCTCAAGCCCGGAGACATCCTCCGCGACGTCGCGAGGCATAGACAAATCGACGATGGCGAGCGGGCCGTGGTCGACAACATCTGCAGCTGAGACCACTGGAGTCATGGCTCCGGTGGCACTGACGAGAATGTCCACATCATCGAGGACATCAGCGAAATCATGCAACGCAATAGCAGTAGCGGGGATGCCCGCTTCGATCGAGTGGTTAGCCAGGTTCTGCGCCCGGTCAACGGTGCGGTTGGCAATAATCAGACGATCAATGCCGCAGCGCCCCAGGTAACTGGCGGCCAGCGAACTCATCGCACCGGCGCCGAGGATAAGGGCCGAACGTCCGGCCAGAATATCGGTACCCTCAGCGACGTCAACACCAGAGTTGAACCCAGGATGCAGCGCAGCAATCGCCTCGTCGATGGCCACGGAGACCATCGATGCGCCCGCATTATCAATCAGTGTTTCGCTGTGGACTCGCTTGCCTGTGTGCAGCGCCTTCTGCGCCAAGTCATGCAGCATGCGACCGACGGTGCCGGCTTCGTCCGCTTCCTGGTAAGCATTGCGAAGCTGACCGATAATCTGCTGTTCCCCCAGCACCATCGAGTCAAGACCAGCACACACCGAGAAGGCATGCTCCGCTGCGGCCTGTGCGTACCGCACATAGAGGTGCGGTGTCAGTTCATCGAGTTCGAGCCCAGTACGACCGACAATTTCACGGACCACGGCCGATAGGCCAGAGTGGAAGCCGTTGGCCACCACGTAGTACTCAACGCGGTTACAGGTCGACAACAGCATCGCTTCGCTGATCGCTTCATCCGCGACCAGCCGAGCCAAAATGGCCTCTCGCTCAGTTTCACCGACGGAGACCTTTTCAAGAAGGGTCACCGGTGCAGACCGGTACGACATTCCGACGAGAAGCACACTCACCGCTCAATCACCGCTCTATTGCTCCTTCACAGGCCCCGCTACGGGCTTTTTCACACAGCTATGACTGTTAACGCTAGACAACTCTGCCATCTCGTCACAACAAAGGCATACTTTACTTAGTCTCTACCTCGATGTTCGCAGCACTCCCCTACTTCTTTGCCGCTACTCCACATTCTGCCATGTCTCCGCAGCTCCTAGCAGTTCGGCAGAGTTGTCTCCCGAACTTATTCGGCCTCCGCTATCGCTTCCAGGAGTTCATCATCATCGATTTCCCAGCAAGCGATTTCCTCATCATTGACCAAAATCACCGGCACGCGATCGCCAAATTCCATGGCCAAGTTCGGATCGGTATCGACGTCTTCCACCTGGAACTGCGCATTTTGGTCCCGAACTAGCGGCTCAATCTGCGCAATCACTCGGGCGCACGAACCGCACGTCTTCCTACTCATCACCGTCACAGTCACCATAACGGCCAGTCTAAAGGTCGACTGTTTCGCTTTACGACGTCCCCCTCCCCACACTTCCCCTGCAAAAGTGACTCTTCTTATCCTTGCCCCATCCGCTCCTTGAATCTCAGCGCGCAGCTTTGCCTAAAGACCGGATACTATTCAACAAGAGCTTCCGATAACGGATGTCGGTTGCATACACCGTGGAAAGAGATTTTCGTGCCGTGAGTGAGTTCAGTGCCGACAACCGCTCCCCCTTCCCCATCGACATGCTGGGTGACCTTGCGTCCTCGCAGGGTAACGTCCGCAACTTCCTCGAGCAGGTAGTTCTCGCTCCGCTCAATGACGAAGCACAGGAGGAAGCTGGTGCTGCAGCGGCTGCCAATGCACTGGAAGCTCTCGGCGAAGTCTACGACGTCGGCGGCGAAGAACTGGCTACGGGATTTCGCAGTGTAGCTGGTGCCGAAGATGCCGCTGGCGGTGCCCGTGTGCTCTCGCAGCCCATTCCAGGTGTCGAACGCGATCAGGGCGCAGCCGCTTTCTTCGATGTGGACAACACGCTTGTCCAAGGCGCATCAATCTTCCTCTTTGCCATGGGTTTGGTCGAGCGCGGCTTCATCAAGAAGCGTGATTTGGCCGGCATGATTTGGAAGCAGCTGAAATTCCGAATCTCAGGCGCGGAAAACGCTGCCGACGTAGCTAAGGCCCGTGAACAGGCATTGGAGTTTTTCGCCGGCCACGATGTGAATGAAATGGTCAAACTCGGCGAAGAAATCTTTGAAGAAAAGATCAGCGACCGCGTTTACCAGGGCACCCGCGATCTGGCGGAACTACATATCCAGGCTGGCCAAGAGGTCTGGCTGGTCACCGCCACCCCGGTGCAGCTGGCCCAGGTTATCGCTAAGCACATCGGACTGACCGGCGCCCTTGGCACGGTCGCCGAGGTCAAAGATGGCAAGTTCACTGGCCGCCTGGTAGGCGATATTCTCCACGGCCCGGGTAAGAAGCACGCGGTGGCAGCTCTGGCAGCCTCTTCCGGGTTGGACATGTCTCGCTGCACGGCATACTCAGATTCCGCCAACGACATTCCCATGCTGTCCATGGTGGGCACCGCCGTGGCCATCAACCCGGACCGCAAGTTGCGGAATTACGCCCAGAAGATGGGGTGGACTATCTACGACTATCGCCACTTTCGCTCCGCAACCTTCGCCACGATGCGGTGGCTCTCGATCGGAGCACTGCTGGCAGGAGCTGTCGGGGGCGCGGGACTCGTCGGCAAGCGACTGTGGGACGCGAACAAGGAAAGTTAAACGCTGCTAGGCGCACTCGAGAGTTAGTGACTGCGTTTATGACAAAAATGGCTCGAAAAATGGCCTGAAAGTGTCATAAACTCCTACAGTTTCACATTTGCAGCCCGTAATCGGCAGCCCGTGATTAGCCCCCCCCCAACGACAAAACCCGCCCTATCTCAACGAGACCGGGCGGGTTTTGCTTTTAAAACGTGTACGCGACGCAGCACGCGCGCTCCTGCGATAACGGCAGGAATGCTGGCTTACTTGCCGAGCTTACGACGCTGCACGCGGGTACGGCGAAGCATCTTGCGGTGCTTCTTCTTCGACATGCGCTTGCGACGCTTCTTAATGACGGAACCCATCGGCTCGACCTCGCTATTCGTTGACGGAAATTTTTTCTTGCACAATGGCGGCGTACTCAATGCGGCCTTACAACCGCCGAGATGTCACGCCCTTTTTTTCCTTCCGCCTTCACAGCTCGATACTTCATGACTTGAAGACGATAGGAAACAGGGGCGCAGCACAGCACCATGTACTAATCGGATTAATCATAGCGGGGACATATGCGTTCAGGTCAAACAGCCCCGCTTAAAAGGCAGAAAAAATTAACCCGCGTTGTAGAAAGAGGAGTCCAGGTACTCCTTGACTGCGGACTCATGGACGCGGAAAGAACGGCCAACGCGCACTGCCGGCAGCTCGCCAGCGTGAACCAGGCGGTAGACGGTCATCTTGGATACGCGCATGATGTCAGCAACTTCCGCAACGGTCAGAAAGGTGCCTTTATCTGCATTCTGCATTAGTAAATATTCCCTTCAGCGCACGCGACGCGCTGCAGGCTTCCCCTCCTGCAGAAAATCGTGACACGCACGTGCTTTTCATATCCTACCGGTAGGCAAGGTGCCGGTGCGATTTTTGATAAAAAATAGGGGCATTGGCGAATGGTGTGACAGTTGTGACTAACTCATCGTCCCTGCGTATCGGATTAGCTACTGCCCCTAACCATTTCCAATGCCCCAAATATTGGGGTTACTTGTACACCCGCGACCACTCGGCGAAATACTTATTTACCCATCTCATTGGCCTTGTCATAGCAAGCCTGCAGCGCGCGATGCACCGCGCGACGAATACCCTCTTCCTCGAAAACTCGGGTGGCCGCTGCCGTTGTACCGCCCGGCGAAGTGACATCAGCACGCAACGCAGTCGGGTCCGCGCCTTCCTGCATCATCATCTCGGCCGCACCAGCAGCCGTAGCCGACGCCAGACGCTTAGCCTGATCACGCTTGAGACCCAGGTTCACACCCGCGTCGGTCATCGCCTCGACGAACTGGAAGAAGTAAGCCGGACCAGAGCCCGAGACCGCAGTGACTGCAGACATCAGCGACTCATCGACAACCTCAACGCTGCCGACCTTCTCCAACAGTTCGACAACCTCGTCGGTCTGGCTCACCGTGACAAAGCGGCCCGGCGCGACTGCACAGACCCCCTTGCCCACCAGCATCGGGGTATTCGGCATGACGCGGATCACCGGAGTACCGACAGCACAGACGCTTTCCATCTTGTCCAGCGTGATGCCAGCCGCCATCGACACCACGATGGTGTCGACCTCAGAGTCATCGAGCACGTCGGCAATCTGCTCGAGCATGTCGATAATCAAGTACGGTTTTACGCACAAGAACACCACGTCGGCACCGTCGACGGCCCCTACTGGGTCGTCGGCATCGACAATGCCGTAGGTCTCCTTCAGACCGGCCAGGCTCTCCTTGGTGCGCCCCACCACATAAATCGAGGAGGGCGAGACACCACCGTCGATGAGACCACCGACGAGTGCGCTACCAATCTTTCCGCCACCAATTACAGCAATTCTTGTCATGGACGCTAAGTGTGCCAAAACTGGCCCACACATGCGAATGCAGGGACCGGAAAACTACGCTTCCGACCCCTGCATCAGGTGATGATTATTCTGTTGGCCCCACTACAACTGGAAGAGGATCCAGGGGCCAAATGTCAGCGCCAAACCGACAAGTCCCGCGAGAATCGGTGTCAGTTTGTCCTTCTCACGGCGCAGGTAGTTCGCCATTCCCGCGAAGCCACCAGCAACCACGAGAGCCATGATGACAACCACAATCTTTGGCAGCGACGACCAGGCCATGGTGAAGCCCAGGAACACCAATGCACCAGCAATCAGACCCACGAAGACCTGGATTAGCAGCAACGGCACCGAGAGGGAATTGTCCTCGGCGTAGCCATCGCGCGCGACGGCCTTGCCCTTGGAGCTCTTGGATTCTTCACGCTTAACGACGTCCCGGGGCTCCGCCTGCTTCTCGTCAGCTGCGGCCTGGGTCGGTGTGGTCTCGACCTGTGCAGCCTCAGCGGGGGCGTCCTCGGTCTGCTCGATATCGGCCTGTGCGCCTTCTGCCTGTGCAACTTCAGGAGCGACAGCGGCTGCCACTGCCGCCTTGGAAGCGGCACCGGTATCGGCGTCAGCGTCGGCAGCCTCGAAGGTAGCGGTTTCCTGAGCGGCTTCAGCCTCAGCAAGCTGTTCACCGTCAACGTCATCCGATTCAGCGGATGCCTCAGACGATTCGTCGACATTGTCCTGGACAACCGGAATGGAGGCAGTCGGACGGTCGTCGTAAGCGTTGGAACCGGTGAGTACTGCACGAGCGACTGGCCCCGGCTCCCCAAGCTGCTGCGACTCGTCTGCCATGTCACGCAGCTCGGTGAAGGTATAGGTAATCTCCGAACGCTCGGAGTTGACCATGACCGGACGGGGTTCCATCGGAATTGCCAATGGCACCGCAGGGGCTGCTGGCTGCGCAGTTGGTGTGCTCTGCGCGGCTTGCTCCTGCTGCGGAGCTGCCGGTGCAACCGGTGCAGCCGGTTCTTCAGCAACTCCGGCAACCTCGTCAGCTTCGGCCTCCGCGACCTCGGCCTCAGCGACCTCGGCACCAGCGACTTCGGCATCAGCCTCAGCTAATTCCGACTCCTCTTCTTCCTGAGCAGCAGCTTCAGCCTCGGCCTCAGCTTGAACCTCATGCTCCGACGAATCCGCCCCTTCAGCAACTACCACTGGCTCAGCGACAGCCTCCGAGTGCTCCGGAGCTTCTACCTCCGGTTCGGTTGCCTGCGCTTCGTCGGCGGCGTTGGCCGCAGCTTCGTCGGCAAGCAAATCACTCGTAGTCGTCTGATCGTCGTCTGCGTTGGAAAGAGCGTGAGCACCACGTCGCGGTTCGTCGGCCTTTACACGAGGGATTGAGCCGGTGAGTTCCTGAACAGACACACCGCCTTCTTCAAGGCTGCGTCGACGGCGGCGCCGCGGTGGTTCAGAGGGGGCTCCCTCCTTCTGCCGCCGCGCCAGCAGTTCGGCAACGGTGAGCTTTTCCTCGCTCATCTCAACCCTTTCCGTATAGGTCACTGTCCAGTCGTCGGAAGATGATGCCCTCGCGCAGCGCCCAAGGACAAATCTCGACCTTCTCTAATCCCAATGCTCGCATACTAGCCTCTGCAACAAGAGCACCTGCGACAATTTGGTGAGAACGATTCGCACTTACACCCTCAAGTTCAGCACGGTCAGCCGCCGTCATGCGGGAAATAAACGCAATCAACTGGCGCAAACCAGCGGCAGTCAGAGTGCGCTTAACCCGGGGACCAGCAGCGGAAGGCGCCGCACCGGTCAGGCGGGCGAGAGTGCGGAAAGTCTTCGAGGTGGCGACAGCCAAGTCCGGCTCACCAAGCGTACGCAGATGACGCGCTGGCTCAGCGAGCTCAGCATCAATGTAATCGCGCAGCAGGTCAATCTTCTTGCGCTCCGGCGGATCGGTCTCGAACCACTCGTGGGTCAACCGTCCCGCACCGAGCAGCAGCGAGTACGCCGCCTCCGGATCTTCATCAGTACCCGACGTCAGCTCAAGAGAACCGCCACCGATATCCAGGTTGATTAGACGACCAGCAGACCAGCCGTACCAGCGCCGTACTGCCAAAAAGGTCAGACGAGCCTCATCCTCACCGGAGAGAATCTGCAGCTTAATGCCAGTTTCTTTCTCAACGTGGGCGAGAACCTCGTCCGCATTCGTGGCATCGCGAACAGCTGAAGTGGCGAAGCTAATCATCTCTTCGCACTTCATCTGCTCAACCAATTCCTTGGATTCAGCGACGTAGCCCGTCAGCTTGTCAATACCTTTCTTGGACAGGTTGTTGTCCTTATCCAGGTACTCGACCAGCTTCATCGTCGACTTGGAATCGCTCATCGGAGTCGGATGTCCGCCCCGGCGGGCGTCCACCATCACCAAGTGGACGGTATTACTACCTACATCTAATACACCTAATCTCACTCTTAGTAGGTTAGACGGTCTACGGTGTATTGGTGTGAATCAACCCCACCCCCGCCCCGGTCGCGGACCGCAACCGTCTCCCGCTGAAGTCGCCTATGACTTTCCCCGCGAGTGGTTCGAGTTCGCCCACCCGGAGGACCCAGAACATATCATCACCTGCGACCTAACCTGGTTGATGAGCTCCTATCAATGCGCTTTCGGCACCTCCGCTTGCCAGGGCATCGACTCCGCGAACGCGGATGTCGGATGCTGCGGCCATGGCGCCTTTATCACCGACGAAGAAGACCGCGAGAGGGTTATTGACGTCGTAAAGCGAATGGAAGGCGACTCCGCAGAGCCCCAGTGGTGGCAGAACCGCCCCAAACAAACCCTGAAGTGGCTCGAAACCTACGAAACCGACCCCTCCGAACCGTTGGAACCGTGGTTAGTGTGGGACGAGCTTGACGACGAAAACGGAGAGCCTGAGCCTGCTCTGAAAACGAAGGTCGTGAAGAATGCCTGCATTTTTGCCAACCGTGACGGGTGGCGCAATGGTGCGGGCTGTGCCATCCACCAGTGGGCAATGGCCAACGACATTGACCCCGTGAAGGTCAAGCCGGATGTGTGCTGGCAGGTGCCGCTGCGCCGACTGGAGGACTGGGAGGAACGCCCAGACGGCCAGGAGATTCTGCGCACGACCATTACTGAATATGATCGTCGTGCCTGGGGCGATGGCGGCGAGGACTTTGAGTGGTTCTGCACGGGCGCGCCGGCCACACATACCGGTGGCGAGCCGGTGTGGCGCACGCACAAGTCCGAACTAATAGAGCTCATCGGCGAAGAGTGCTACGAAATTCTCGCGGAGCACTGCCGTGCCCGAGAAGCAGCGGGCGCGGCCAAGGTTTTCGGGCCGAGTGGCTACCCACTGCTGGCGATTCACCCGGCCACACGCGCAGCGGCCGAGGGGCTGGCACCGGACGAGGTTTAAGTCGAGGTTTCTCAGACCGCCGGCGGAGATTGTCGGCAGCAGTCTGCTGAGCTAGTCCTCGAACTTGTAACCCAAGCCGCGAACGGTGACCAGGAACTCCGGCGAGGAAGGATTGCGCTCGATCTTGGAGCGCAGGCGCTTGATGTGTACGTCCAGCGTCTTGGTGTCGCCGACGTAGTCGGAGCCCCAGACGCGGTCGATGAGCTGGCCACGGGTTAGCACACGACCACGGTTGCGCAGCAAGTACTCCAGCAGGTCGAATTCCTTGAGCGGCATTGCGACATCATCGCCGTCAACGGTGACTACATGGCGCTCGACGTCCAGCACGACCGGGCCGCCGCGCAAGACCTCCTCGTAGATATCCTCGACATCGTCGGAGTCGTCGTGGCGACCGCGGCGCAGCACAGCCCGGATACGGGCAATAAGCTCCCGGGAGGAATACGGCTTGGTCACATAGTCATCCGCACCAATTTCGAGGCCGACGACCTTGTCAATCTCAGTGTCACGGGCGGTCACCATAATCACTGGGACAGAGGACTTTAAGCGGATGTTTTTGCAGACCTCGGTGCCACTCATACCTGGCAGCATGAGGTCCAGCAGCACAATGTCCGGTTCTGCCTTGGAGAATTCTGCAAGTGCTTCCTGGCCGTCAGCGGCCATCCGCACCTCGAATCCTTCGCGCTGCAGCAGAAACGCAAGCGGCTCCGCCAAAGCCGTCTCGTCTTCGACAATAAGTACCTCAGTCACGGATTACTTCATTCCTTCCTTGGAATCCTTGTTCTGGGAATCCTTATCCTTGCCACGGGTTTTGCCCGTACCTCGCTGCGCGTTTTTCTTAGCCGCAATTTTACCCGCAGGCTGGGTGTGGCCGATTGGCAAACGTGCAGATACATCGCCATCATTCGACGCGGAACCGTTCTTTTCCATCAGCGGGAGCTCAATGGTGAAGGTCGATCCTGTGCCCAGCCGACTCCACAGCTTCACGGTTCCCTTGTGATTCGCTGCGACGTGCTTAACAATTGCCAAGCCCAGACCGGTACCGCCTGTCGCCCGCGAGCGTGCCTTATCCGCACGGAAGAAGCGCTCGAAGATACGCTTCTGATTCGCCTGGGAAATGCCGATACCGCGGTCAGTGACGCGGATAGCGACGGTGTCGTTATCCTCCTTGACCGCAGTCACAGATACAGGCGTGGCCTCTGGCGAGTAGTTGATCGCATTTGAAATCAGGTTGGACACCGCGGTGATCAGCAGGCTGCGTTCACCTTCAACCACCAAATCCGGCTCACAGTCAACGGTGATTTCAATACCCGCCTGCTCCGAGAGCATCTGGTTACGACGCACAGCTCCCTGGACAATCTCTTCAACCCTCACGGGAGACATGTCCGGCAGCGGCTCTGCCCCCTGCAGCTTCGACAACGAGATGAGCTCCGTAATCATGGTCGACATCCGCTTGGACTCCTGCGTCAGGCTCTCACTGAAGTGACGCACGGCAACCGGATCGTCGGTAGCTTCATTCAGCGCCTCGACCAAGAGGCTGATGGCCCCCACCGGAGTCTTGAGCTCGTGGGAAACGTTAGCCACAAAGTCACGTCGCGCGGCCTCCATACGGGCCTGTTCGGAGACATCCGCCGCATAAATCACCACAAAACGGTCGTCCACCAGCGACAACGGAGTTAGCTGACAGCGGACAATTGTGTCCGGCGCCCCCGCCCGGCGCGACGGCAGCACCAGCGTTAGCTCCTGGTCCTCCTGCGAGTCAAAGACCTTGAGCGCAGCTTCCCAGCCCACGTCATTGAGGCGGCGCTCATAGACCAGCCCCAACTTGTGCGCCATGGAGTTCGACAAAATCAAATCACGCGAGATGTCAACGACCACCACACCCGTCGGAGACTTCTGAATGGCCAGGTGCATGACCTGCGCCATGGTGGTTATTGAACTTTCCTCGTCGCTCTTCTGACGCCGAGCGGCGTTATAGGCACCCGAGACAACTCCACCAAGAATCAGCACAGCTGCCATAACCGCAGCACCTAATAGAGCGGCGATAATGATTTTTGACACGGGTCTTACCCTAAGCTCTTTTCACAGTCCGCGCGCGCTGAAAAATCATTGCGCTAGCTAGCTCTAAATAGACCAAGGAGCACAGCCCCACTTGGCTGCGCCCCTTATCGGCCTATCAAACACCTACATATTTACTTGTTGCCCTGAGCAGCAACAGCAGCAGCACCTGCAGCTGCAGCTTCCGGATCCAGGTAGGTGCCACCCGGGTTCAAAACCTTGCCCTCAGCATCAAAGTCGTAAACCAGCGGGATACCGGTCGGGATGTTCAGAGCGGCAATGTCCTCGTCCGAGATGTTGTCCAGGTGCTTGACCAGTGCACGCAGGGAGTTACCGTGAGCTGCCACCATGACAGTCTCACCGGCCTTCAGACGCGGCAGGATTTCCTCTTCAAAGTAAGGAATGAAACGCTTCACGACGTCCAGGAGGCACTCCGTGCGCGGAACCTCATCCAGGTTGGCGTAACGCGGGTCATTAGCCTGCGAGAACTCACTGTCATCCGACAGCTCCGGCGGCGGAGTGTCGTAGGAGCGACGCCAGGACATGAACTGGTCCTCGCCGTACTTCTCCTTGGTCTCTGCCTTATTCAGACCCTGCAGAGCACCGTAGTGGCGCTCGTTCAGACGCCAGTCACGGATAACCGGAATCCACAACAGGTCAGCGGTATCCAGGGCAATGTGTGCGGTGTTAATTGCGCGACGCAGCAGCGACGTGTAGAGAACCTGTGGCTTCAGGCCTGCCTCTACGAGCATCTCACCGGCACGTACTGCCTCAGCGCGGCCCTTGTCGGTCAGTGCAACGTCGACCCAGCCCGTGAACTGGTTGGATGCGTTCCACTCACTCTGGCCATGACGGACAAGAATCAGTTTTCCATTGCTCATACCCCCAATTGTGCCCCAAAACTGGAAAGCCCGCCGTTCGTTGCCCCGCTATGTGGGTTGCTACCCCCGGCTACTCAACCATGTGGCGGAACTGCTCCAGATTGGCCAGGTTTTCCCCACGGTCAACCCGCCACTCCCACTCGCGCTTAATTGCCGATGCAAAGCCGCGTTCGAGGATCTGGTTGAAGTCCCCATCGGCCGTCTCCAGCAGCTGACCGAGGAGACGGTCGAGGTCATCGTCGGAAAGCTCAGCGGGCAGTTGACCGACCAGGTAGATGTCGCCGGCGGCGTCGATGGTGTAACCGATGCCGAACAGACGACGGTTGCGCTGTAGCAACCACTTGTAAACGGCCTCGTGGTTTTCTTCGACCGCGCGACAGACGAAGGCTTCAACACGCAGGGAGTCCGGCGCCGGGATGAGGCCGACGACAGTCTTGAGCTTCTTCTTACCAGGCAGGACCACCACGGCGGCATTGTCTGCAATACCATGCTCGACACCGAGGCGTTCCAGCTGCTCACCGAGGGATTTCAGCTGTACTTGGATGTCCGTGCTCATCATGAATCATCTCCCTGCTTTTGTGGCTACGGCTCTGGCGGTACTGAAGCTAACGAAACCTACCGGGAGCCGCCCGCATCCCGGATAGAGCCGGGACAATTTTCCTTTTGGAGTTCGGTTCGATGATAGACATCGGCCAACCGATCCACGGTCTTTTGCCAGGAAAACTCCAAGGAGTGCTCGCGCGCCTGGGTGGCCAACTTAATGCGCAGCTCGTCGTCCTCCACCAGGCGACCGAGGGCATCGGCCCAGGCTGCGGGCTCGTGACCGTCGACAAGCAAACCGCTGACCCCATCATCGACAGCGATGGAGAGTCCGCCGACATTCGCCGCGACAACGGGAGTACCGGTGGCCTGAGCCTCCATCGCCACCAACCCGAAAGTTTCGTTGTAACTGGGCACGGCGACAATATCTGCGGCCTGGTAGAGCTTCGCCAGGTCCTGCGGCGGGCGCGGGGGCATGAAACGGACCAGGTGGTCGATCCCCTCTTCCGCGGCGAGATTGGTGAATTCGTCGGGCGCATGCAGCCCAGAACCGGAAAGTCCACCGCAGATAATCACTCGGACATTAGTGGCGGGATGGCGACGCATGAGCTCACCGACACCCCGCAGCAATACCTGCGGGCCCTTCAGCCGCTGCAACCTGCCGACGAACAAAATGACCTTAGTGTGCAACGGGATGCCCAGCTCACGACGGGACCGCTCGGTGGCACGATCACTGCCCGGCGAAAAGAGCTCCACGTCCACCCCGGGCGGCACGACATTGATGCGCCACGGGTCGGCATCGTGGAGATCCGCGAGCTGCTTAGCCTCGGCATCGGTGTTGACGATGAGCCGGCACGCATTGTCCACAATCTGCTGCTCACAGATACGCCGAGACTCCGGCTCCGGCGTATCTCCCTCCGCCAGATGGAGATTCTTCACTGCCGCCAGCGTGTGCGCCGTGTGCACAAACGGAATGTCAAGCAAATCCGACAGCAGCCACCCCACCTGTCCAGAGAGCCAGTAGTGCGAATGGATCAGGTCGTATTCAATCCCCTGTTTGCGGGCGAATTCAATGACCCCACCGGCAAAGGCCGGCATCTGCGTAGCCAGGTCTGACTTCTCTAACCCCTCATATGGGCCAGCCACAATGTTGATGACGCGGAAGTTCTCACTGACCTGAATCACCGGCCCATCGCTGGAACGCGTGGCGCGGGTGAAAACATCCACCTTCACACCGCGTCGCGCCAGCTCCTCGCAGGTGCGCAGCACGTAGACATTCATGCCACCAGCGTCACCGATGCCCGGTTGCTCCAGCGGAGAGGTATGCATGGAGATCATCGCGATGCGGTTCGGCCACGCCGGGGTGTTAGAGGTGGCCGCGTCTGCGCCCGCCGTTGCCGCCGGAAATGTTTCGCTCATACTGCCCAGAGTGCCTATGCCAGGGGCAACCCCGCAAATGAGTACCTCAAATACGTGTATAGGAATTCCGGCATCGCAGTGCGACGTACGGCACAATAGAGGTCGATACCTACTACGTCGTAGGTTATTATCACCTCACGACATAGTCAGGCGATAAACAAAAACCTAGGAGGATCCCATGGCCGATACATCCAGCTCACACGCTGCAAATGACTCTGCCCCAGCTCACGGTTCCACACCCAACGCTGCGGCCTCCAAGGCCTGGCTGAACCTGTATCCGGAGTGGACCCCACCCCACATCGACTACAACTTCGACACCCTCCTAGACGTCTACCGCCACACTCTGAGCAACCACCCGCGCCGCAAGGCATTGACCTTCTTCGGTCGCTCCACCTCCTACGCCGAGCTGGATGCCAAGGTTCGCAGCGTTGCCGCCGGCCTGCGCGCACTTGGCGTACGCAAAGGCGATCGCGTGGCACTGCTCATGCCGAACTGCCCGCAGCACGTCATCGCCTACTGGGCAGTTCTGCACCTCGGCGCTGTTGCCGTAGAGCACAACCCCCTCTACACCGCCCACGAACTGCGCCACCCATTCAACGACCACGGCGCCCGCTTTGCCATCTGCTGGGACAAGATCGTCCCCGTACTTGAGGACCTCCGCAACAACACCCCGCTCGAGACCATCATCGCGGTCAATATGCTGCAGGACCTGCCGTTTGTCATGCGCACCGCCCTGTCGATCCCGCTGCCGAAACTCCGCGCCGCCCGCGCTAAGCTGCACTCCTCCGCACCGCAGGTCATGGGTTTTGACGCTTTGCTTCACGACGCCGTCGGCGGAGACGGCCACGACCTCCAGGCCGATGAATCCATCACTGCCGATGACACTGCAGTGATGATGTACACCTCTGGCACCACGGGCTCGCCAAAGGGCGCGCAGTTGAGTCACCAGGGGTTGGTAGCCAACATTCTGCAGGGCAAGGCCTGGGTGCCGGGCCTTGGCAAGGAGCGGGAGATCTCCCTCGGTGTTCTGCCGATGTTCCATGCCTACGGCCTGACCATTGTCACCAACTTGTCCATGCTGATTGGCGCTGAACTGGTGCTGGTGCCGGCACCGGAGATTCCGCTGATTATGAAGGTGATGAAGAACAATCGCCCGACATGGGTGCCTGGTGTGCCGACTCTCTACGAGAAGATTGTCGAAGCCGCCGAGCGCGATAATGTCGACCTCTCCGGCGTGAAGTTCGCCTTCTGCGGTGCTGCTACCCTGCCGGTTTCCCTTGTGCAGAAGTGGGAGAAACTCACTGGCGGGCGCCTTGTCGAAGGCTACGGCCTCACCGAAACGTCACCGATTATCGTCGGCAACCCGATGGACGGCAACCGCCGCCCGGGCTACGTTGGCCTGCCATTCCCCGACACCGAGGTTGCCATCGTTGACCCCGAAAATCCCACCAAACTCCGCGCTGACGGCGAGGAGGGCGAGGTCATCGTCCGAGGCCCACAGGTTTTCGCCGGTTATCTCAACCTCCCGGAGGCAACGGAGAAGTCCTTCACCGATGGGCCTGCTGAGCTTCCCGCTGGCGACCGTTGGTACCGCACCGGCGATGTCGGAGTCATGGAGTCGGACGGCTTCATCAAGCTGGTTGCCCGCATCAAGGAGGTCATCATCACCGGTGGCTTCAATGTCTACCCGGCCGAGGTCGAGGAAGTACTGCTCTCCCACCCGGACATCACCGATGCCACGGTCGTCGGCCTGCCGAAGAGTGACGGCTCCGAGATGGTCGTGGCCGCCATCACCCTTGCTGACTACGCCCGACTGGATTCCGACGCCTACCGCGACCACTGCTACGACAACCTGACCCGGTACAAGGTGCCGCGCGCATTCTTCCACCTGGAGGAACTACCTCGCGACCAGATGGGCAAGGTCCGCCGCCGCGATGTCCGCGACGTGCTGCTCACGCAGCTGGAGCAGAAGGGCCAGAGCGTCGATTCGCTTTCCCACCGCAAGCACCATTAGTTCACGGTGGTTTTGTAGTTGGGATAGGGGCCTGAGTAGAGCGGGCTCCTATCCCTTTAAGGCGGACCCCGGCTCCCCCCCCCAGACTTAGTGACTAGGTTTATGACAAAAAACTGAGGGTGAATAATATTCACGTGTCATAAACCTAGTCACTTTCTCTATCCCCGCCATTGGGAGAAGGCCCGGGAGCGCAAACTGAGGACTACTCAGCGGCTCCAGCGGCTCCAGCGCCCCCATCAAGCCCGCCAGCCCCATCAGGCACGCCAGCCTCTCCAGTCCGCCCCCACTGGCCATCAGCCACCCGCCGCGGGCCTAATCGATGCTCACGCCGACCCACACCGGCTCGGGCACCAGGGTCACGCCGAAGGCCTTTTCCACACCAGCGCGCACATCGCGCGCCAAAGCCACCAAGTCGGCGGCGGTCGTAGGCGTACCGTCGCCGGACTCCCCGCGGTTGGTCAGGGCAAGAGTGTGCTTAGTCGACAGTCGCGCGGGCGCACCGTCACCGGGGTAGCCCTTGGGGAACCCGGCGCGCTCGATAAGCCACGCCGCCGAGAGCTTCACGGCTCCCTCGTGGCCGGGGCCAGCGGGGAATGCGGGCATATTCGCGGCCTCATCGGCCCCACGCAGCGCGGCAACCTTTGCACGCACGGCCTCCACCGAGTTCTCCGGAATAATCGGGTTGGTAAAGAAAGAACCCGCCGACCAGGTATCGCGGTCAGCATCTTCGAGCACCATGCCCTTGCCCCGACGCAGCTCAAGCACCTTTTCGCGCACCAACTCAGCCGGCCTGCGAATCTCGCCAGCCGCAGCCTCGGCCTCGTCGACGCCCAGGCGCCGCGCCAGTTCGCCATAGCGAAGTGGCGCGGACATGCCATCCACACTGAGCTCGAACCGCACGGCCAGCACCACTGCCCGTGCGGTGAACTTCAGGTTCGAGTAGCGGTAGGAAAGGTCGAGAGACTCCGGTTCCACCCACTCGACCGAGCCGGTTGCGCGATCGTAAAGCTGCACCGAGTCCAGGACCTGCGACACCTCAGCACCGTAGGCGCCAACGTTTTGCACCGGAGTGGCTCCGGCCGATCCCGGAATACCCGATAGGCATTCAAGGCCGCCAAAACCTGCGTCGACACTCATCGCCACGACCTCGTCCCAGACCGCACCGGCCTCGGCCTCCACGATGGCCGACACGGACTCCAGCCCGTGTCCGCGAGTGCTCATGGTCACGTTGTCGGCCTCGATCACCACGGCCACCAGCGGCTCGAGTTCATCGGCTACCACCAGGTTGGATCCGCCTCCCACGATGAGGAGGGGCACGTTAGCGTCGTCAAGCGCGCGTACAACATCGACCACAGCGTCCGTCGTGCTACACCGGACGACGGCACGCGGCACCCCGCCGAGGCGGAGCGTCGTCAAATCCGCGAAAGCGGTATGCGTGCTGAGCTCCACCCCCTCTAGCCCCGCAAGCCCATCGATGGCTTCTTCCATGTCGGAGGTCAGGTGAATTGGGTTCGGCGATTGGTCGAGATTTTCCACGCCCCTAGCGTAGTGCAAATTACGTATCATCAAGCGCATGACTACGACTAACACGCACACCGTCAACTTCGACCAGCCGATTGAGAAGGTTTACGAGGCCCTCACCGACGCCGGTTTCTGGGAGAAGGTCGCAAACCGTTTCTCGGCGGCTGACGGCAAGGTGGAAAAGTTCGAGACCACCGACGCTGGCACCACCGTCGTGATTCGCCAGACCGTCTCTGCTGACAAGATTCCGGCGCAGGCACAGAAGTTCGTCAAGTCCGGGGTCGGCATGACGCGCACGTTCGTCATCAGCCCGCTTAACGACGACGGCGCGACCTCCACCGTGACCACAGAAGCTTCGGGCGTACCGGCGTCCTTCAGTGCGTCCCAGAAGCTCACCGCCCAGGGTGAAGGTTCAGTGCTGACCACCAACTCCGAGTTCTCCATCAACGTGCCGCTGCTCGGTGGCAAGCTCGAGGAGAAGGCAGCTCCGTACCTGGAACGCGTCCTCAACGCTGAGACCGCTGTGCTGGCGGACTACGTCGCTAAGTAGGTTGCGCACTGGGGGGGGGCACTCCGGGGCGACACCGAGGGGACGGATACCGGGCGAAGATAAGTGGTAGCGACGGAGCCGTCGTTAAGCAAGACTGGGAACCATGAGTTCTGCTAAACGCTCGTCGAGCGTCAAAGTCCTGCCCACCGTCCTCGGTGTCATCATCGTGGTGGCGCTCATTGCGATCGCCGGCGAAATCGGCGTCCGGATGTTCGTGAGCAAGGAGATTTCCGACGGCTACCGCACCTCCGCCGAAGAGCGTGGTGCGACGGTCACTGAAGACCCCAAGGTTTCTTTCGGCACCCGCCCGATGCTGCTCGCCTTGGCCACCAAGTCAGTGCCCTCGATGGATCTGTCCACTCCGAACACACTGGAGGTCAAGAACCCGGAGGCGCTGGGTGGCGCACCGGAGATCAACGGTGACCCGGCAGCGGAAGTGCACCTGGAAAACGTGGATCTGAGCAATCGTGCGGATCCGACGGCAGAGTCGCTGCGAGTAGACGTCACAATCCCACCTCAACTGCTGCAGGCGCTAATTAACCGGGAAAGCGGTGTACGCGCTTCCACAATCACGCCGTTGCCGGACGAAGGCCTGTTCAACATTGAATTCGCCTCCGGATTTGCGACCTCCAAGTTCCGCCCGATTGCCAACGGCGGTCATATCGAAATCAACTTGGAGGGCGGCTCAATCCTCGGCTTAAACCTCGATGGCCTGGCCGGCTGGCTGGGAGAAGCGAGCGGTACGCTGTTGAGCTACGACATCGGCCACGGTATGCAGGTGGAGGAAGCGCACGTCACCGGGGAGGGCCTGGCGTTGACGCTGACGGGCGCAAATCTGCCTTTGTCGACCGTGAGCGAACTTACCTTTAGCTAGCAGGTAAGATACCGAGAATGACTCGCTCTCTCATCACCGCAAATAGCGGTACTCCCACCGAGCGCCAGTACATCTTCTCGCTCGGCTGTCCAGACCGTACCGGTATCGTTTCCACCCTGTCGACCTTCCTGTCCGACATAGGTGCGTGGATTACCGAGGCGGACTTCTTCTCCGACCCGGAGACCGGATGGTTTTTCACTCGCCAGGCGGTCCGCGCCGACGCTCTCGACCTGACGGTAGAAGAGCTGCGCGAGAAGTTCGCTGAGCTCGTCGGTGATTGGGGCCCTGAGGTCCGCTGGAAGGTCACCGACAACGCTGTCCCGAAGCGCGCTGTCATCCTGGTGACCAAGGAAGGCCACTGCCTGCAGGATCTGCTCGGCCGCGTCGCACAGTCCGACTATCCGATGGAAATCGCTGCAGTAATTGGTAACCACCGCGATCTGGAGCCACTGGTCGCAGCGTATGACATTCCCTTCCACCACGTGCCCTTCCCCAAGGATGCCGTCGGCAAGCGTAAGGCATTCGATGAGGTCGCCGAGATTGTCGATGCCGAAAACCCGGATGCCATCGTGCTCGCACGTTTCATGCAGATTCTGCCGCCGGATCTGTGCGAGAAGTGGGAAGGCCGCGCAATCAATATCCACCACAGCTTCCTGCCGTCGTTCATGGGCGCGCGCCCGTACCTGCAGGCTTATCGACGTGGTGTGAAGCTCATCGGTGCCACCTGCCACTACGCCACTGAGGACCTCGACGACGGCCCGATTATTGAGCAGGACGTCATGCGTGTCTCCCACAAGTACACCGCTGCGGACATGCAGCGTGAGGGGCGCGATGCGGAGAAGCAGGTCCTCGCCCGCGGTTTGCGCTGGCACCTGGAGGACCGTGTGCAGGTCTACGGCAACCGCACCGTGGTGTTCCAGTAGGTTACCGTGGTGTTCCAGTAGGTTTTCGGGGAGCCAGACCTATCCCTATCCCCTCCCCCAGAAAGAAAGTGTCTGGGTTTATGACAAAATCACCGGGTTTTTCACCCAGAAACTGTCATAAACCCAGACACTTTCTCAGTTGTGCGGGCTAACACCCGCCCTGGGCTAGCACCCGCCCGGGACTAATACCCGCCCTGTGCGTTCGACAAAATGTCCTTGATCTGTGGGCGAACATCCAACCAGTAAATCCCCGTGATGACTAGTCCGGCAATCAGCGGGATGCCCAGCATTGCCCAGCCCAGCCACGGCAGGAGTAGGAAGATAGCCGAACCGACCAGCATGCCGGCCCAGACGTTGCGGCTCTTGCGGTCTGCAGCGTCAAAGGCATCCGCGCGGGTGGTGATGACAAGCACCGCACCGATTAGCGCCAAGATGCCGATGACAAACGGAATGGCGAACTGAAACAGGACGTCCACATAGACGGAAATTGCCATCAGCGGCGAATCCGCAAGACTGGGCAAAGATGGTAACAGGCGCACCGGGGGAACAACTCCTTTAACAGGGATGCATTGCTTTTTACATGCTAACGCACACGGTCTGATGTGCTGGGTTGTGCTGCTAAATAGCCCCAAACACCAAGGTCGACAGGGTGTAAATAGCCAAACCGGCCAGTGATCCGACAACAGTGCCGTTAACGCGAATGAACTGCAGATCGCGACCGACCATCAGTTCAATCTTGTCGGAAGCCTCATCGGCGTCCCAACGCTCGACGGTCTCGGAAATGATCGAGGTAATCTCGCCCGCGTAATTCTCAGCGATGAAGACGACAGCCGCTTCCAAACGGCGGTCCATTCGTTTGCGCAACTCAGGATCAGACTGGATCCGCTCGCCGTAGCGGGCGGCCGTTTCCGAGACCTTCCGACGGAGCAGGGAGTCCGGGTCTCGGGCAGCGTCGACAAGCTTTGCGGATGTTGATGCCCAAATCTTCGCCGGCGCCTGTGTGACGGCGGCGGACGAAAGAATGTCAGTCTTAATTTCTTCGACCTTGGCGATGGTCTTCTCGTCGTTCTGCAAGTCTATGGCGAGCTGCGTGAGGAAGCGGTGGAGTGCCAAGCGCGCGTCGTGCTTAGGGTCATGCTGCACCTGCCAGGTCCAATCAACCAACTCGCGATAGACCTTGTCGCCGATGAGATCGTTGACAAAGCTCGGCGCCCAGGATGGGGCGCGCTCTCCGACGAGGCGGTCGATAAGATTCTGGGAGCCCAGCGACTTCCGGTGCAGCCACTCAGCCATCTGCTGGACGATGGGCTCGGTGCGCCCCTCTTCAATCAGCTGCTCGAGAACCTTACCCGCTGGTGGTCCCCACTCCGGAGCTGCAACTTCGTCGATGACTGCTGACTTCAGCACTGCGGCGGCATCGTCGGGATTAATCGCCTCCAGCACATTTCCGGTGAACTTACCGACCTCTGCTGACACTTTGTCGGCGTTTCCCGGCGCTACCAGCCATTCACCGATCCGTTCAGGAATCTCGGCTTTGCGCACCTTGTCTACAATCAAAGCGGGGTTCAGGAAGTTGTCACCGACGAACTGCGCCAGGGACTCACCGACCTGGTCCTTCTTGCGGCGGACGATAGCGGTGTGTGGGATAGGAATGCCGAGCGGGTGGCGGAACAGAGCTACGACAGCGAACCAGTCGGCGAGGGCACCGACCATGCCGGCCTCAGAAGCAGCGCGAACGTAGCCCACCCACGCGGGCACAACTTCGCCTGCGGATAAGTGTGAAGATTCAATACCGCGGCATGTGAAATACACAGCGGTTGCGATGACCAGCAGCATCGTAGCGAAGGCCTTGGCCTTACGCAGTTGCGCACGTTTTTCCGCTTCAACCTCAGGTGATGGCCCGGGAACTTCGAGACGGTCCGAGACCGAATCGACAGCTGCCGGGAGCTTAGCGGGGTTGTTATCCATGTGTATAGATTAGGCGCCGAAAACGCGAAAATGCCACCGCGCCGCAGTCCGCTGTTGGTGAGAGAGGTACTTCTCAGTACTTCCCTACCTCAGCACACTGTGCACGGTGGCATCAACTGTGGAGGTGCTAGTTCAAAAGGCTAGCGTTGCATCCGACTAGAGGCGAGCCCCTTTAAACTGGGGCGAGCCTTTAGTGGTGAGTGCCGAATTCCTTTCGGTAAGCCTTGTAGTCACGACGACCGATGGAGATGCAGGCCACACCCGCAATAACCATAACCAGTGCAACTACCAGGCCAGCCCACATGAACACGCTGCCGTCGAAGTTCCAACCACCGGTGTAGTCGGTGTAGTTGGCGGCATCCTTAGCCAGGAAACCATTGCTGTGAGAGGCAGCAGTCTGGTCGGCAAAAACGGTCGTTGCGAGACCGAAAATGAAGGTGCCCCAAGCCGCCAGTGAGGCGAGCATGAGTCCCATGCCAATCCAGGTAATGCTCTTGTGAAGCGAGGAGTATTCGGCATTCATGCTCTGAGGCACGTAACCGTCGACGAAGTGCTCTTCGCCCTGGTAACGCTTGACTGCATTCGCCATAATCTATGTCCCTTCTGGAAAACTCTAATCGAGAAAGAGTTTAGTCGTCCTTACCGCGGAAGAACGAACGAGCTCGTTCCTTGGTAACGGCGGCAACCGCAGTCAGCGGGATACCGGCCGGGCAGACGTCAGCACATTCACCATAGAGGGAGCACGGACCGAAGGTGCCTTCGACCTCGTCAACCATCTTGCGGGCACGCTTGCCACGCTCTTCCTTACCCAGCGGGACCAGGGAGAGGTGAACCAGCTTTGCGCCGGTGAACAGGTGTGCAGCACCGTTCGGGCAAGCTGCCACACAAGCACCACAGCCGATGCAGGCTGCGTGGTCAAGTGCGAACTCAGCGGTCTCGTGGTTCAGGTGCAGAGTATCTGCATCCGGAGCGGTACCAGCGTTGATGGAGACGTAGCCACCCTGCTCGAGGACACGGTCCAGAGCGGAGCGGTCAACGACCATGTCCTTGATGACCGGGTATGCGGCGGAGCGCATCGGCTCGATCTTCAGGGTGTCACCATCGCTGAACTGGTGCAGACGCTGCTGACAGGTCGGGGTGTTCTGGCCCGGGCCGTGCGGACGACCGTTGACGTTCAGACCACAGGTACCACAGATACCCTCACGGCAGTCAGATGCGAACGCGAACGGCTCCTTGCCGGACTCGACGTACTTGGAGTTGACGTGGTCAAGCAGCTCCAGGATCGACATCTCTGCGACGGCGTCGTCAACGTCAACGGATTCAAAGTGTCCCTCGACGTTCGGACCTGCTTGGCGCCAGATTTCAAGGTGCAGTTTCATTACTTGTAGTTCCTTGTCATGAGCGGGACGGCTTCGAAGGTGAGCGGCTCGGCGTGGCGAATGAATTCGTGACCGGACTGATCCCATGCAGGACCATTGTTGCCTCGCTCCCATGCGGAAACGAAGCACCAGTTAGCGTCATCGCGCTCTGCCTCGCCATCTTCGGAGATGTGGTCATCGCGGTAGTGAGCACCGCAGGACTCATCGCGGTCGAGGGCGTCGACACACATGAGCTCACCGAGGTCGATGTAGTCAGCAACGCGGTTAGCGTACTCGAGCTGCTGGTTCATCTCGTTCGGCTCACCCGGGATGAAAAGGTCAGACCAGAATGCCTTACGCAGTTCGCGGATCTCCTCGATACCGCGAGCCAGGTCTTCCTTGTTACGAGCCACACCACAGTCGCGGTAGAGAATCTCACCGAGCTGACGGTGGAAGTACTCAGCGCCGTGCTTACCCTGGATGCTCATCAGCTTGTCCAGGCGAGCCTGAGCGCGGTCCAGTGCTTCCTTGGCCTCCGGGGCATCCTCAGCCAGGCGGTCGGTACCGAGCAGCGGGCCAAGGTAGTTCGGAATGGTGAACGGCAGGGTGAACCAACCGTCGACCGAACCGGACAGCAGGGAGTTTGCACCAAGACGGTTTGCACCGTGGTAGGTCCAGGATGCCTCGCCACCGGTGAACAGACCCGGGATGGAGGTCATCTGGTTGAAGTCAGACCACAGACCACCCATGGTGAAGTGGCAGGTCGGAGCAATACGCATCGGAACCTTGTACGGGTCCTCACCGATTGCCTCTTCGTACATCTGAATCAGGTTCGAGTAGCGTTCCTTGATGACCGGCTGGCCCAGGCGCTCAATTGCGTCACGCAGATCCAGGTAGACGGAGTTCTTCAGCGGACCAACACCGTAGCCGGCGTTAATCTGCTGAGAGTTGGCACGGGAAGCGACGTCACGCGGGACGAGGTTACCGAATGCCGGGTAGCGACGCTCCAGGAAGTAGTCGCGCTCGTCCTCCGGGATGTCGTTGGCCGGGCGCTCGTCGCCCTTCTTCTTCGGGGTCCAAATACGTGCGTCGTTACGCAGGGACTCGGACATCAGAATGGTCTTCGACTGCCAGTGCGCGTTAACCGGAAGACCGGTCGGGTGGAACTGGATGAAGGACGGGGATGCGAAGTAAGCACCCTGGTCGTATGCACGCATGATGGCCGAAGCGTTGGAGTTCTTGGCCAGCGTGGACATGTGGTAGACGTTGCCGTAACCGCCGGTAGCCAGAATAACTGCGTGAGCAGTGTGAACGGTCAGCTCACCATTGATGAGGTTACGCATGATGGCACCCTGGCAACGGCCGTCGGCGACGATGATGTCAACCAGCTCGTTGTGGGTGAAGATCTCGACGTTGCCGAGACCAATCTGACGCTGCAGAGCCGAGGTAGTCGACAGCTGCAGCTGCTGACCCGTCTGACCACGGGTGTAGTACGTACGGGAGACCTGCACACCACCGAAAGAACGGGTTGCCAGGGTACCGCCGTACTCGCGAGCGAACGGAGCACCAATTGCATTCAGGTGGTCGATGACGCGGACGGACTCGACAGCCAGACGCCAGCAGTCGTTCTCGCGGCAGCGGTAGTCGCCGCCCTTAACGGTGTCCTTGACGTGGCGGTAAGCGCCGTCGTTGTCGACCTTCTTACCGCGAGCGGAGTTGACACCACCCTGTGCAGCAATGGAGTGCGCACGGCGCGGAGCGTCGTGGTAGGTGAAAACCTGCACGTCGTAGCCGAGCTCACCGAGGGCAGCAGCGGCAGCGCCGCCAGCCAGGCCGGTACCGACGACCATGACGCGGAACTTACGACGGTTCAGCGGCGAAACCAGGTTGGCGTGATCCTTCTGGTACTGCCAGTGGTCCTTCATGGAGACCTTGTCACCCGGGGAGTTATCGGACAGAACCTTGCCGATCTTGACCCCGTCGACAGCGCTTTCCGGCGCGCGGAAGTCCGCAGCGACGGTTGCTTCAGTGTTAGTCATAGTAAATTTCCTCCTCGACCTACGAGACCAGACCGGTCAGGACGGCGACTGGGATGAAGATGTTGCCGACAACAACCAGCAGCGGCAGCAGGCCGGACAGGAACAGCAGAACCTTGCGCCAGCGCTTACCGGTGATACCGAGGTCGGAAGTAGCGGTCCACAGACCGTGGGACAGGTGCAGCAGCAGAGCAAGCTGCGCAATGATGTACCAAACAACAACACCCGGACGCGAGAAGGACGCAACCACGTTCTGGTATGCCTCACCGTGCTCGAAAGAAGACGGAGCAACGCCAGCACCGATGGTCAGGTCCAGCAGGTGGAAGATGATGAAGGCCAGCAGCACAATGCCGGTGATCACCATCGAACGTGCAGTAAAGGTGTTCCAGCTGGACACCATGCCCTGACGGCGGAACTTGCCGCGGGACTGCTTAGCACGTGCAGCCAGGGTGAGGCCACCGAAAATGTGCAGGACAATAGCTACCAGCAGGACAATGCGGAAAATCCACAGAATGCCCTCGTTCGGCACTGCCGGAGCACCGACAGTGCGCAGGAAGGTCGCGTATGCGTTGAAATCTTCCGCGCCAGCGAAAATTTTCAGGTTACCCAGCATGTGGACAATAACGAAGAGGCCAAACAGCACGCCAGTGACGGCCATGGTCAGCTTCAGAGCCCATGAAGGGTATTTAGGCTGCTCGCGCAGCGGTTCTACATTAATTTTGCCGTGCGCGATTGCGTCACGGTTTGAACTTTTAACAGTCATGGCACCTCCAGTGTCATATTCACTCTAAAGTCACACAGCGCCTGGTAAACATTTTTCCCCCTTTTGGGTGGGGATTTTCACAGGTTACCTAGGTCTTTTCTCCGCCTTTTCTCAGGTTATCGCATTTTAGCCACTTCTGACGTCGTCGCTGCATAAACCCTCTCCCCCACCATAAAAACGCCCCTACCCCGACTTTTGCCGATTTTTCCCCCGCCCAAACTAGCTAATAACGCAACATAAATAGCACGAAAATAAAAAACCGCCCACTTTTCTCAGGTGGACGGATTTAATACTCAATAATTATGTTGCGAAATTCTTTATTTTTACCCCTGCCGAATTCCCCAAAGGCCCAAACAGCCACCCCCAACAGGCAATCCCCCCCCTATTGGCACCGTGTACGGCCGAAGCCGTCCGACTAATCCTCGCTCTGATCCGAGTTCGCCATCACCACGGTCAACGGCTCCGGACCAATGATCACCTCATGTCCTGCGACCATAATCGGCCCAACCTGGTGGTCTCCCTCCTCCAGGACGACTTCCACCGTGCGGCCGCGCACCGTCACTCGGATACGACAACCACGAATAGTGACTCGGTACGTCAGACCACTCCAGTCCTCCGGCAGACGCGGGTCAATACTGTAGCGGCCGTCATGATCGCGGAAACCACCGAAACCATAGACCAGGGACTGCCACACACCACCGGCAGATGCGACGTGGACACCATCGGCAGCGTTGCCATGCAAGTTCGCCAGGTCCACATAGAGTCCGCGTAGGAAGAAGTCCATTGCCTGCTCCTGCAAGCCCAACTCGGCCGCAACAATGGACTGCACAACGGCGGACAGCGAGGAATCACCAGTGGTGAGCGGATCGTAATACATGTAGTCTGCGCGCTTTTGTTCCGTCGTAAAGCGATTGCCCATGAGGAACAGTGCGAGGACGACGTCCGCCTGCTTAATGACCTGGTGACGGTAAATCGTCAGCGGGTGGTAATGCAGCAGCAGCGGGCGCAGCGGGCCAACTTCGGGATCGTCGAGATTCCAGCGCTTACGCAGCAGGAACTGGTCATCCTGAGGGTGAATGCCGAGCTTCTCATCGAACGGGATGTACATCGCCTCAGCGGCCTGCTCCCACTCTTCAACCTCGCGCTCAGTGAGGTCGAAGCGGTTGGTCAGTTCGCGATAGGCAGCAGGGCGATCACGCTTCATCTGCTTGACGACGTCCGCAGCAACCCGCAGGTTATACTGCGCCATCACGTTGGTGTACAGGTTGTTGTTCACCACCGTGTTGTACTCATCTGGACCGGTGACGCTGTGAATTTGGAACTCTCGCTGCTCGGCATCAAAGAATCCCAACGACATCCAAAACCTGGCCGTGCCGAGCAACAGATCCGTGCCCTCCTTGAGCAGGAACTCCTCATCGCCGGAGGCATAGACGTACTTCATCATCGCGTACACGATGTCCGCATCGATGTGGTACTGCGCCGTGCCGGCCTCAAAGTAGGCCGAGGACTCCTGACCATTGATAGTGCGCCACGGGAAGAGGGCACCGTCGTGCGCCAGTTCGTCGGCACGCGCCCACGCGGCTTCGAGCATGTCCCAGCGGAAACGCATGGCATTGCGCGAGAATTGCGGCGACGTATAGGTAAGGAATGGGGTCACGTAGATTTCCGTGTCCCAGAAGTAGTGGCCGCCGTAGCCGGTGCCGGTCATTCCCTTGGCCGGGACGCCTTGGAATTCGGCGCGGGCGGCGGCCTGGATAATCTGCCAAATGTTCCAGCGCACTGCCTGCTGAATCTCCGGCTGATTGTAAATGACCACGTCAGAGCGCTCCCAGAAGCGTTCGAGCCACTCCTCCTGGTTCTCCATCAGCCCCAGCATGCCGATGCGGCCGACGCGGTTCAGGGTGCGCTCACAGCGGAATGCCAGCTCTTCGGCACGCACCTTACGGGAGGAGTGGTACGCGACCAGCTTCTCCAGGCGTATGACAGTGCCGACCGGCGCATCCAGGTTGAACAGGGAGCTGGCCACATCCGGCTCGGTCGACTGCGAAATCTCTACGAACGGCTCCGTGCCGTCGGGAGTGCGGACAGTAAAGGTGTGGTCCATGGAGGTAGCCACGGTCATACCGGAGTTCGCGCAGCGGTAGCCCAGCGTCGAGCGCTGCCCGTGCGCCGATTCCGACTGAAATGCCGGAATGAGAACGCGGTCTTCCAGCGCCTCGGCGCGACGGGGATCCAGTTCGGTGCCCTGCGCCTTAGCGGCATCGTGGTATTCGTCCTCGCCGTCCTGGCGGTTGAGGATCTGCGAGTTAATCATCACCGCAGCATCCGCATCCAGCAGCTCGACTTCCAGACTCATCGCGGCGACATGCTTTTCCTGGAAAGACACCATGCGCTCAGAGGTGACGCGAACGCGCTTGCCACCCGGGGTGCGCCAAATGAACCGACGACGCAGCACGCCCTCGCGGAAATCCAGGCTACGTTCGTAGTCGCTGACCTCAGCATTGCCGAGACGCAGGGGCTCATCGTCAATGTAGAGACGCATTGCCTTAGCGTCCGGAGCATTGACAATCGTCTGCCCCTGGCGGGCTAGGCCGTAGGCGTCCTCGGCGTGCCTAATCGGCCAGGTCTCATGCAGACCGTTGATATAAGTGCCGTGCTCACTGGAGTCACGGCCCTCCGGCGGGTTGCCACGCATGCCGATGTACCCGTTCGACAGCGCAAACAGCGTCTCGCCCAAACCGAGCGGGAGGCCGTTCGGCTTCGTCTCAATCAGACGCCACTCATCGACCGGAGTGATGTCTCGGTCCATGAGTCCCTCGGCATTTACAAGGTGGTGGTGCTTATCCGCACGATCCGCCGGGAAGTTACGACGCTGCTTACGACGAACTGGGGACACCGTCTCCTCCTGTTTTTCAGCCTCTGCGGTCTCCGCGTCGTGACCCTGCCCCTGCGGAATCACACGCTCAGTCTCGTCGACTGCTGCCGTGGTCGAATCGTTGGCCATGATGCCTTCCGGTTTTGTCTCAGCCATTTGTCACGAGCCAGCCTAGACGAGTGCCGCCAAGTCACTGACCACAACGTCGGCGCCCGCTCGGCGCAGCGCTTCCGCACCAGCACCGCGGTCAACACCAATGACCAGACCAAATGCGCCGGCTGCACCCGCTTGCACACCACTGATGGCATCCTCGACCACCACAGCATCGCGCGGCGCCACCCCCAGATTCTTCGCCGCGTACACGAAAGTATCGGCGGCTGGCTTACCCGGCAGGTTGTTCTCATGCGCCACCACGCCGTCAACAATCTCCACGAACCGCTCACGCAGCCCAGCGGCCGTCAGCACCGGCACCGCGTTCTTCGACGAGCTAACCACCGCCAACTGCGGTTTTTCGCTTGCCGACGAGTCCCTCGCGCCCTGTAACTCGTCGAGCAGCGCAACCGACCCCGGGTAGGCCTCAATTCCCCTCTCGACTCGCGCCAAGAAGTCATCATTTTTGCGCTTCCCGAGCCCGACAATCGTCTCGTCTTTCGCTGTGTCCTCATCGCTACCGTGTGGCAGCGAAATGCCGCGAGATTCCAGGATTGCTGCGATGCCCTCATCGCGGCGGCGGCCATCGAGGTAGGTGAAGTAGTCCTCCTCTGTGTAGGCCGAGACACCCTTGTGCTCGAAGTAGTCGCTAAACATGTCCGCCCACGCCTGCTCGTGCACATCGGCGGTAGGGGTAATTACCCCGTCGAGGTCAAAGAGGATTGCGCCCGCGCTATGGAGGAATTCTTTGGCCTTGGCAAGGTTGGTAGCACTGTCGGTCGTGGAATTAGTCATGGGGGTCGCAGCTCCTTGGACGTTACAGACTGCATATTCGCAATTAACTTCTCAATCAACGCTAGCAACGTTGCCCCTACCCCGCTTGTGAACCCGGGTATCTCGGCGGAGGGCATCGCATGTTTCCACCATGGGGCACCCAACGCGTGCGTTCCCAGCACAAGCCCGCCCCGCACCGACAAATAAAACTGCCGACGCGCACGCGGAATTGGCATCAGAGGTTTGCCAATACCACCTACACACCGGCAGTTTGGGTAGCTATTTTGTTATTTCAGGCTCGGCAGCCGCAGCCTGACCCAGAATTAATCCTGGTCGATGCCCTCGCGCTTCTTGAACTCCAGGCGACGGCGGTGCAGGATCGGCTCGGTGTAACCGGACGGCTGGTTGACACCGTCGAGGATGAGCTCCTTGGCAGCCTGGAAACCGATGGACTTGTCGAAGTCCGGGGCCATCGGCAGGTACGCCTCATCGCCCTCGTTCTGGCGGTCAACGACCTCGGCCATACGCTGAAGCGAATCGATGATCTGCTCCTCGGTGACAACACCGTGCAGCAGCCAGTTAGCCAGAGTCTGGGAGGAAATACGCAGGGTAGCGCGGTCCTCCATCAGGTCAACATCGTTGATGTCCGGCACCTTGGAGCAGCCAACACCCTGCTCAACCCAGCGGATAACGTAACCCAGGATGGACTGGCAGTTGTTGTCCAGCTCGTTAGCCTTGTCCTCATCGGACCAGTCAGCGCCCGGCTCACCAGCCTTAGCTGCCGCTACCGGGATGGTGAGCAGATCACCGAAGGTGTCGCGGCGACCGTCGGTAAGCAGCTTGTCCTGAACGCCGAAGACGTCAACCTCGTGGTAGTGGGTAGCGTGCAGCACACCACCGGTCGGGGACGGAACCCACGCGGTGGAAGCACCCTGCTTCGGCTGACCAATCTTCTGCTCCAGCAGCTCAGCCATCTGCTCGGTCATAGCCCACATGCCCTTACCGATCTGAGCCTTGCCCTGCAGGCCGTGTGCCAGGCCGGAGTCGACGTTGTTGTCCTCGTAAGCCAGCATCCACGGAGCGGTCTTCTGAACAGCCTTGCGGAACATCGGACCAGCCTGGATGGAGGTGTGGATCTCATCACCAGTGCGGTCCATGAAGCCGGTGTTAATGAAGACGACACGCTCGGAGACAGCCTTGATGGCAGCGTCCAGGTTGACGGAGGTACGACGCTCCTCATCCATCAGGCCGACCTTCAGGGTGTTGTGCGGCAGACCCAGCAGCTTCTCCACATCAGCGAACAGCTCGTTAGTGAAAGCAGCCTCATCCGGGCCGTGCTGCTTCGGCTTCACAATGTAAATCGAACCGGTACGGGAGTTCTTACGTGCGTTGTCCTGGTCCAGGCCCGGGATTGCACAAGCAGCGGTGATGACGGCATCCATGATGCCCTCGAAGATCTCCTCGCCGTCGCGGTCGAGGATGGCCGGGTTCTGCATCAGGTGGCCGACGTTACGGATCAGGTTCAGGGAACGACCGTGCAGGGTGACCTCGGAACCGTCAAGACCGGTGTAGGTGCGGTCGTCGTTGATGGCACGAGACAGCTTCTTGCCACCACGGGTGAACTCGACTGCAAGGTCACCGACGTTCAGGCCCAGCCAGTTGGTGTACCCCAGGGTCTTGTCGGCAGCGTCAACTGCGGCGACAGAGTCCTCGAGGTCCATGATGTTGGTGACAGCGGCTTCCAGGATGATGTCCTTGACACCAGCCTTGTCGGTCTTGCCAACCGGGGACTCCGGGTCAATCAGCAGCTGGATGTGCAGACCGTTGTGCTTGAAGTAAATGGACTCCGGTGCGTCCTTGTCACCGGTGTAGCCGACCAGGGTCTCCGGCTCGCGCAGACCGGAGGTAGCGCCGCCTTCCAGGGTTGCCTGCAGGTGACCGTCGACGATGTCGTAAGAGGTGACGTCCGCGTGGGAACCGTCGACCAGCGGCAGAGCCTTGTCCAGGAAGTTACGACCCCATGCGATAACGCGGTCACCGCGGACCTTGTTGTAGCCCGGGGTGTCCTTCTCCGCACCGCCATCTTCAGGAATAGCGTTGGTGCCGTACAGCGCGTCGTAAAGCGAGCCCCAGCGTGCGTTCGCAGCGTTGATGGCGAAACGGGCGTTGAGGACCGGCACAACCAGCTGCGGGCCAGCGGTGGAAGTGATCTCGGTGTCGACGTTAGCGGTGGTGACCTGGAAGTCACCCGGGTTGTCAACGAGGTAGCCAATTTCCTTCAGGAATGCGACGTACTCATCCTGATTCTGCTCGCCCGGGTGTTCCTTGTACCAAGCGTCGAGCTTTTCCTGCAGCTCATCGCGCTTGGCCAGCAGCTCGCGGTTGCGCGGAGTGTACTTAGCGACAATGTCACCGAAGCCGTTCCAGAACGCGTCCTTGTCCTCAATGCCGGCGGCGGGGAGTGCGGTGTCATTAACGAAGTCGTAAAGAACCTTCGCGACCTGCATTCCACCTGCCGAAATACGCTGTGCCATTGCTCTCCTCAAAACTATTGATTGCAATTTGCCCATCCAGCCATGGCCACGTCAGCGGCCCACACTGGATGCGTTGTTCCCCTACTGTATGTGATTCGGCGCACTTATGAACCGTCTTTTTCCATAACCGCCAACCGCCAGCCCGGTATAGCGCCGCTCACATTTGCCATTTCATTCGCTTTACGACGAGCACCCTGCGAACAGACCCCACCCCTCCCCAATGACCATTCGGGCATTCAATCCTGACGCCACAACCAGCCCTCCCCCACCCGCATTGACTGCAGCATCCCCGGCACTCTTTCCTCCAGCCACAGAACACCACACACAATGGGAAAGTGTCACGCCTCACAGACATTTACTATTGCGACCTGCGTATCAACGGCCAGCGACCAATCACGTCGCTACAGCCTCCGCCTTCAAACCAGACCATAAAAGCGAGATGACAACCGAGACCCTGGCCACTACCCAGGGATGCTCCGGCGGGGTACTGACGGTGTAACGGCAGTGTATTTAGAAGCCCGTTTCCACCTTTACGGCCGTAATTTCGGGGGTAGCGAAACACCCCCTAAACCCCAAACACTGTTAACGGCCAGCTTTGATAAATACCAAAATATAAATCACCCCAAAGCGGGGGGAACATTATTCGCGAGCCCGCCATAGGGAAATAACAGTACAAATGTACCGGCCGGTCACAGGCGAAAATTGTTAAAGCCAAGCTACACATCACAATGTTTGCAATCTTCACAAGTGTTATCCGTATTACATACTTGAATTCACATCGGAAGCTGCTTGACGAACGTAGCGCTATGCCCCAAAATGTGAGACATGGCACGCGGAAGCGGACATTGTTTTTGTTCGCGTGTTTGCGTGCAGGGGTACAGCACTCTGCTAGCGCCCCCTGCATTCACGTGACACCGCGGTCACTATCGGGTCAGCCTGTAGATCGGTTCTGTCGGAATTGTTCTTAAGTCAGCACCCGGAGTTCAAAAAGCAAGCAAAAGGAAGTGACTCCGTTTATGTCTAACGTTGGTAAGGCACGTACCGCCGCCGAAATCCAGAAGGATTGGGACGAGAACCCGCGCTGGGAAGGTATCACCCGCGACTACACCGCTGAGCAGGTTGCTGAGCTCCAGGGCTCCGTCGTCGAGGAGAACACCCTCGCTCGCCGCGGCGCTGAGATCCTGTGGGAAGGCGTCAACGTTAAGGACGACTCCTACATCAACGCTCTGGGCGCACTGACCGGTAACATGGCCGTTCAGCAGGCTCGCGCTGGCCTGAAGGCTGTCTACCTCTCCGGTTGGCAGGTTGCTGGTGACGCTAACCTCTCCGGCCACACCTACCCGGACCAGTCCCTGTACCCGGCCAACTCCGTGCCGAACGTCGTTCGCCGCATCAACAACGCTCTGCTCCGCGCAGACGAGATCGCTCGTATCGAGGGCGACGACTCCGTCGACAACTGGCTGCTGCCAATCGTCGCTGACGGTGAGGCTGGCTTCGGTGGCGCTCTGAACGTCTACGAGCTGCAGAAGGCTATGATCAACGCTGGTGCCGCTGGTACCCACTGGGAGGACCAGCTCGCTTCTGAGAAGAAGTGTGGCCACCTGGGCGGCAAGGTCCTGATCCCGACCCAGCAGCACATCCGCACCCTGACCTCTGCTCGCCTGGCTGCTGACGTCTCCAACACCCCGACCGTCATCATCGCCCGCACCGACGCTGAGGCCGCTACCCTCATCACCTCCGATGTTGATGAGCGCGACCAGAAGTTCATCACCGGTGACCGCACCTCCGAGGGCTTCTACCACGTCCAGAACGGCCTGGAGCCGTGCATCGAGCGTGCAAAGTCCTACGCTCCGTACGCTGACATGATCTGGATGGAGACCGGTACTCCGGACCTCGAGCTGGCTAAGAAGTTCGCTGAGGGCGTCAAGGCTGAGTACCCGGACCAGCTCCTGGCTTACAACTGCTCCCCGTCCTTCAACTGGTCCGCTCACCTCGAGAAGGACGAGATCGCCAAGTTCCAGAACGAGCTGGGCAAGATGGGCTTCAAGTTCCAGTTCATCACCCTGGCTGGCTTCCACGCCCTGAACTACGGCATGTTCGACCTGGCTTACGGCTACGCTCGCGAGCAGATGTCCGCATTCGTCGACCTGCAGAACCGCGAGTTCGAGGCTGCCGAGAAGCGCGGCTTCACCGCTGTCAAGCACCAGCGCGAGGTTGGCGCTGGCTACTTCGACCGCATCGCCACCACCGTCGACCCGAACTCCTCCACCACCGCCCTGAAGGGCTCCACCGAGGAGGGTCAGTTCTAAGTCACTCGGCTTAGGGCTTAGGTCAAGGGCCTAACTTCAACACCCAGCGAGGGTTGCACTTGCAGCCCTCGCTGGGTGTTTTTGTGTGTTCATCGACGTGTCGACTCCGGGCCGTCGTGAAGCGTGCCTGAGAACCTCAGCACCTACACACGTAAGCAAAGGTTGCAACGGTTTTCTACACAAGTTCAGCAAAGCCCGCGATATGCTGGGCAGTATGTCGAAAACCTATGTCGGATCCCGCCTCCGCCAGCTACGCCGCGAGCGCGACCTCAGCCAGGCTGCGCTCGCGCAGGCGTTGGGCCTCTCGGCTAGTTACGTCAACCAGATTGAGCACGACGTCCGCCCGCTGACTGTGCCCGTGCTGCTCCGTATCACGGACACATTCGGCGTTGACGCGACTTTCTTCTCCCGCGATGACGACTCCCGTCTCCTCGCTGAGGTTCAGGACGTGGTGATGGACAAGGAGATCGCTAAGTCCCCCATGGATCTGCAGGAGATCTCGGAAATGGTTCGCGACCACCCTGATATCGCCCGCATCATGGTGGATATCCACCGCCGCTACCGCAACGTCACGGACAAGCTCTCTCTGGCCACCGAGGAGCGCAACTTCGGCAACAGCACCGACACCGCCTCCGGCTCACAGGCGCTGACCATGCCACATGAGGAGGTCCGCGACTACTTCTACGCCCGCCAGAACTACATCGCTTCGGTCGACACCGCCGCTGAGGAGCTGGCCCGCGAGCTGCGCATCACCGACGAGACCACCGATGTGGTCTCTGTGCTGGCCGACAGGCTGTCCAACGACCATGGGATTCGGATTGCGCTGGAATCGTCGTTAGGCGATGTGCAGCACAGCCTTGATCGGCGGACGAAGACGCTCTACCTCGCGCGGCACCTCTCGCCGGGACAGCGGGCCTTCCGCATGGCCACGGAGCTGGGGTTTTTGGAGCAGGGCGAGACCATTTCCGAAGCCGTCGCGTCCGGGCATTTCATGTCGGAAGAGTCGCGGAAGCTGGCGCAGCGCGGAGTCGCGACGTACTACGCGGCGGCGCTTATTCTGCCGTATGAGTCGTTCCATGCGATGGCTGAGTCGAAACGCTACGACATCGAGCTGTTGTCGCGCACTTACGGCGTGGGCTACGAGACCATCTGCCACCGACTGTCCACGATGCAACGCCCCAGCTTGCGCGGTATTCCATGGACATTCGTGCGCGTCGACCGCGCGGGCAACATGTCCAAACGTCAATCCGCCACGGGCTTCCACTTCACGCATTCGGGCGGTACCTGCCCGTTGTGGAACGTCTACGAGACTTTCTCCTACCCCGGCAAAGTCATGCGGCAGGTCGCGCTCATGCCGGATGGTCGGCCGTACATGTGGATCTCGCGGACCGTGGAGCATCACGCGGCACGTTTCGGCAAGCCAGGTAAGGTTTTTGCCATCGGTTTGGGCTGCGAGGCCCGTCACGCTGAGCGCACCGTGTACGCCGATGGTCTCGATCTCGCGGACCTCGACGCCGCCACTCCGATCGGTGCTGGCTGCAGGGTCTGCTCCCGCGAGGCCTGTCCGCAGCGCGCGTTCCCGCCGATCCATCGCGATATCGACATCAACATGCACCGCTCCACCGTCTCGCCGTACTAGTTCGCTTTACGACGGGCGCAGGGCCGGCCTGTTTGCGGGGGGGCTTGGTTCGCGCAGGATGCCCCAAAAAAGGAAGACCCCAAAAAGAAAGTGCTTAAGTTTATGACACTTTCGCACCGATTTTCACGGTCAAACTGTCATAAACTTAAGCACTAACTCGTATCTGCCTGAGCCGGGACCAGCCCGGTGAGAGCCAGGACCAGCGAAAACTGGCCCCAGGCCAAAGCCACAACCTCTTACAGGTTGATCATCTTGCCCATAACGCCCTCAGCTGCTTCCTTCATAGCCTCGGACATGGTCGGGTGAATGTGGACGGCGCGGCCGATTTCCTCAGTGGTCAGCTCGTACTTCTCAGCCAGGACCAGCTGCGGCATGAGCTCGGAAACGTTGGCGCCCACCATGTGGCCACCCAGCAGCTCGCCGTATTCAGCATCTGCAATGAGCTTCACGAAACCAGCCGGCTCCGCCAGACCCTGGGCCTTACCGTTTGCAGAGAACGGGAAGGTGGAGACCTTAATCTCGCGGCCGTTCTCCTCTGCCCACTTCTTGGCCTGCGCCTCGGTCTTACCGAAGGAACCAACCTGCGGGTTACAGAAGGTTGCGCGCGGCATCATGTTGTAGTCCGGGATGGTCTCGGTCTCGTGACCCACCATGTGCTCAGCTGCGATAACGCCCTGTGCCTCAGCGACGTGTGCCAGCTGCAGCTTCATGGTGACGTCGCCGATGGCGTAGATGTTGTCGACGTTGGTGCGCATGTACTCGTCGATGACAATCTCGCCGCGCTCGCCCAGCTCAACACCGGCCTTGTCCAGGCCGATGCCCTCGGTGCGCGGTGCGAAGCCGATGGAGACCATAACGCGGTCGACGGTCAGAGTCTGCTCGTCGCCACCATCCTTGGCCTCGACCTTGACCTCAACCGAGTCACCATTGTCCACGATGGAGGTGGTCTTGTGCCCGGTCATGAGCTTGACGCCCAGCTTCTTGTATTCCTTGGCAATAACCTTGGAGACGTCTGCGTCCTCGTTCGGCAGAACGTTGTCCATGAACTCGACGATGGTGACATCCACGCCGTAGTTAGCCAAGACGTATGCGAACTCCATACCGATGGCGCCAGCACCGACGATAACCATGGAGTCCGGCAGCTCGTCGGAGAGAATCTGCTCTTCGTAGGAAACGATGTTGCCGCCGACCTCAACGCCCGGCAGGGAACGGACGACAGAGCCGGTTGCAATAATCGCCTTGTCGAAGGTAATTTCCTTGCCCTTGTCATCGCCATCAGTGATGGCCATGGAGGTCGGGCCGGTGAATTCACCGAAACCGTTGATTTCGGTGATCTTGTTCTTCTTCATCAGGAAATGAACGCCCTTGACGATGCCCGCGGACACCTTGCGCGAACGCGCGTGTGCGGCACCGAAGTCAAAGGAGACATCGCCGGAGATACCGAAGGTCTTAGCCTCATGGTTGAAAATGTGCGCCACCTCGGCGTTCTTCAACAGAGACTTGGATGGAATACAGCCAACGTTGAGGCAGACACCGCCCCAGTATTGCTTCTCCACCACAGCGGTCTTCAGACCCAGCTGGGATGCACGGATTGCTGCGACGTATCCGCCAGGACCGCCGCCGAGTACTACAAGATCAAAATGTTCAGCCACGTGCACAAGTCTACGCACGACTTGTCTTTACTTCACGCGCGAGTCCCGGTTTTACCTACTGCGGTCGGCTACGGTGGTGGGCATGGGCACCGACACGGACACCGACTTGGGCAACGATTTCTCCTTCCTCTCCACTGATCTTGTCCCCGATTGGCTGGACGATATCGACGGCTCCCAGGCGCTGGCGTGGGCTCGCGCGCAGTCGAAGGCCACCGTCGCAGGTGTCGATTCGCTTGCCGACGACACCAGCGACCGCACCAACCTGGAACAACGCATCCTGGCTACGCTCAACACCGATGCCCGGATCGCATACCCGGTGCGGCGCGGCGAGTACCTCTATAACTTCTGGCGGGATGCCGAGCATCCGCGGGGCCTGTGGCGGCGCACCTCGTTGCAGAGCTATCTGGCTGGCCAGGAAGATCCGCAGGCGACCGAGTGGGAAACTCTCATCGACCTCGATGCGCTGGCGAAAGCCGAGGGAGAAAACTGGGTCTGGAAGGGCACGGTGTGCCGTTATCCGGAGTATGACCGCGCGTTGATTCTGCTCTCTCGCGGCGGCGCCGATGCCACTGTGGTGCGGGAGTTTGACCTCGTCAACTGCACTTTTGTGGAGGATGAGCCGTTCTACCTCCCGGAGGCGAAGTCCGATGTCTGTTGGTTGGGTCGTGACGAAATTCTCGTTGGCAGTGACTTTGGTCCGGGGTCACTGACGGATTCGGGCTACCCGCGGCAGGTGCGTCGGTGGCGGCGCGGCATGCCGTCGTCAAGCGCGGATGTGATTTTCTCAGGCCACAGTGATGATGTGGCCGTGGGCGGCTGGTTCGACGCGACGGAGGGTTTTGAGCGGCTGTTTGTCGAGCGTGCGCATGATTTTTATAATTCGCAGCGGTTCGTGGCAGCGGAGCGTCCGGGCAAGTTGGCGGCGCAGCAGAATGGGGACTTTTCCCTGCAGATCCTGGAGGTACCGCAGGACTGTCGCACGAGTGTCCATAGGCAGTGGCTGGTGCTGATGCCGCGCACGGAGTTCAATGGCATTCCGGCTGGTGGCGTGGCCGTTGTGGAGCTCGAAAAGTGGCTGGCGGGCTCGCGTGAGGTGGAGGTGATTTTCACCCCTGATGCGCACACCTCGTTCCAGCAGCTGGCGTGGACGAAGAACTTCCTGGTGTTGACGCTGTTGGAGGATGTGGCGACGAAGTTGGTCGTGTTGCGGGAGGGCTCGTGGGAGCCGGTGGAGGCTTTCGGCGAGTTACCTGCGCAAGCTACTGTGAGCGTGATTGATACAGCCTCTGAACGCGACGATGAGATCTGGTTGGTGTCGACCTCGGCAACGCAGCCGGCAACCCTCTGGTACGGGCAGGTCGGCAGCCCGCTCACGGAAGTGCGGCGTGCTCCGGCGCTCTTCGACAGTGAGGGGATGGAGACGCGGCAGCACTGGGCGACTTCGGCCGATGGCACACGGATTCCGTATCGCATCACCGGTCGCTTCGGCGCGGGGGCTGGTGCAAGTGCTGACGCAGGCGCTAGTGCAGAGACAACCACAGCCACACCCGCTCCGAACCCAGCCCCTACCCTCGTGCACGCCTACGGCGGTTTCGAGGTCTCACTGGTCCCGCAGTACTCGGCGATTCGTGGCCTGACCTGGCTCGAGCGGGGCGGGTACTTCGTGGAGGCCAACCTGCGTGGCGGTGGCGAATTCGGCCCGACCTGGCACTCCTCGGTGGTCAAGACTGAGCGGATGAGGGTCTATGAGGATCATCAGGCCGTGCTGCGCGACCTGGTTGAACGCGGCTACTGCACGCGCGAGCAGCTGGGCGTGCGCGGTGGTTCCAACGGCGGGCTGCTGACCGCTGTCTGCCTAACCTCCTACCCGGAGTTGGTGGGCGCAGTGGTGTCCCAGGTGCCACTGGCGGACATGATGCGCTATCACAAGCTGTCCGCGGGAGCCTCCTGGATGGCCGAATATGGAAACCCGGACGACCCCACCGAGCGGGCTGCGATTGCGCAGTATTCGCCGGTCCAGCGCGTCGTCAAGCGAGAGCAGCGCGCCTACCCACCAGCGTTGATTACGACGTCTACCAGGGACGACCGCGTCCACCCAGCGCATGCGCGGAGCCTGGCGTGGCTGCTGGAGGAAGCGGGACAGCCGGTGGACTATCACGAAAACACAGAGGGCGGGCACGCGGGCGCGGCGGATAATTCGCAGGTCGCGTTCGTCGAGGCACTCATATCTACGTGGCTGTGGAACAAGCTCAAGTAAGGTAACAGCCGTGAGTAGCGCTGATTTCACTAATCCTTATACCGGTATTGCGTTCAACCTGGGTTTCCGGGTGAACAAATACGAGCTGGACCTCGATTATCGGGTCGGGCCGAATCGTCTGAAGGCGACGGCGACTCTGCATATCGAAATCAATGCTTGGACCTCACACATCACGCTCGACTTTGCGGATGCGCTGGGGGTCGATTCGGTGGATGCGATTTCCGATTCGCAGGCACACTCAATCGATGTAAAGCGCTGGCGCCATTCGGGACGCAAGCTGCGCGTCACCTTTGACCGCGAGTTGGCTCCCGACGAGACGCTGCGGCTGATTGTGACTTACTCGGGCACGCCACGTCCGGTGCGCTCGAAGTGGGGCGAAATTGGCTGGGAGGAACTCGAAAACGGTGCACTCGTGGCATCGCAGCCGGTGGGCGCGGCGTCGTGGTACCCCTGCGATGACGATCCCGAGGTCAAGGCATTTTACGAGTTCACGATGGTCACCGACGCTCCCTACGAGGTCGTCGCACCAGGGCTTGCCGACGCTCCGGTGAACGTGGGCGGATCGCGCCGCCGCTGGCGGTTTGTCACCGAGGAGCCCATGGCCTCCTACTTGGCCACCATCAATGTCGGCCAGTTTAAGAAGGTCGAGCTGCCGTGCCAGACCTCGACCGTAGTGGCCTGGGTGCCCTCTGAGTTGGTGGCAAATGCCCGCCACGACTTCCGCGACCAGGGACGCATGCTCGATGAATTCGCCAAGCTCTTTGGCCCTTACCCCTTCCGTGCCTACCAGGTGGTCATTTGTGAAGACGACCTGGAGATCCCCATCGAGGCACAGGGTCTGTCCATCTTCGGAGCCAACCACGCCGACGGCAAGGACACGTGGAATCGACTGATTGCCCACGAGTTGTCGCACCAGTGGTTCGGCAACAGTGTCGGCATTTCGCAGTGGCGCGATATCTGGCTCAACGAGGGTTTTGCCTGCTATTCCGAGTGGGTGTGGTCCGAGGTCAGCGGCGGTGCCAGCGCGGATGTGCACGCCCGCAAGCACTACCTGGATCTGCTTGAGGAAGAGCAGGACATCGTCATCGCCAACCCAGGGCCAAAGCTGATGTTCGACGACCGTCTGTACAAGCGCGGCGCGCTGACTGTGCACGCTCTGCGTCTGCTGCTGGGCGACGAAGTGTTCTTTGACCTGGTGCGCAAGTGGACCACCACTAACCGCCACAGTGTGGTCGATGCAGTGGACTTCCGCGCACTGGCCAACCGCGTGTGCCGTGAGCGTGGCATCACCACCTCGCACCTGGATGTCATCTTTGACTCCTGGCTATCACGCAGCTCCTTGCCAAACTTCCCCGCTGACCCGACGCGCTCCCCTGCTGACCAGGGCATCGACGATAATGGTGCTCCAATCGTGGACGAGAAGCTGGCTGCTCAGTTTGCAAAGCTCGGCTACTCGAAGGCCAAGGACTAGAGAGCTAGAGGCACGTCAATGTCCGGTTTCAAATGGTTGTCGCTGGCCACGATTGTCGCGGCGATAGGCAGCTTCGCGGTGCTGATTATTTCGGCCCGCGCACTTCCCAATGCTATAAACCTGCAGTTCGTGGCGTTTTGGGGACTGTTCTTCGCGCTCACGGGTGTTCTCGGCGGGTTGATGCAGGAGACCACGCGCGCGATTGGTGCTGCGGAAGCGCGGAACCGGAAGCGGGAGCGGCCCCGTGAACAGACCCCAGAGCAGAAGCCGGAGCAGGAACAGGAGCAGACAGCTACCGAAACGGGTCAAACTCTCGGCGCTCGTCCCATCACGGTTTCGCTGGGCGTCGCCGCAGTTACTTTCATCACCATGGCAGTGACGGGTCCGCTGTGGGCCCCACTGGTCGTGCAGGATGATGCCGGCACTGCAATTCTGCTCATGGCCTCTGGCCTTGCTCTGTACTCGATGCAGGCCACCACCTCGGGTCTGCTCAGCGGCCGCCAGCTGTGGGGCCCCTACGCCGCCCTAATCATGATCGACATTCTCGTGCGCGTAGCACTGGCACTCGTCGCCTGGTACTTCGGCTGGGGTCTGCTGGCCTGGCTGATTATTACGGTGTTCGGGACAGTCAGTTGGCTTATTCTCGCGCTGTTTTCCTCGGCAACCCGCTCGGTCATGTTCGCGCGTGCCGACGTCCCGGTGCGCCGCTTCATCACTCTCATGGTCACGGCCATGGGCGCATCTGGCGCATCTGCTGTGCTGGTCACAGGTTTTCCGACAATCGTCAAGATTGCCGGCGAAGCGGTCACCACTAGCGCCGGGATAGCCGAGTCACTTACCCCTCCGCATGCCAACAACTTCACCGCAGCGGTGACCATTGCGGGAATCGCCTACGCCGTAACGCTGACCCGCGCTCCGCTGCTCATGCCCTTGGAGAAGTTCCAAAACGCCATCATTGTGAGCTTTGTCCGGCATCGCTCCGAGGGTGTACTGGCAGCGCTGGCCAAGCCGTTGGGAGCGTTGGCTGCTTTCGGCACCTTCGGGGCGGGCCTGGCATGGCTCATCGGCCCGTGGATCATGACTCTCATCCTGGACGACAGCTATCACGTGTCCGGGCCGGTGCTCGCGGCGCTGACGCTCGGTGCGACGTTGACCGCCATGTTGATGATCACCGGCTCGGTCACCTTGGCAGTGGAGAAGCACCATATGTATCTGATCGGTTGGTTGGCTGCGACCACGATCGCCGTTGCCATTCTTTTCCTCCCTGGGCACCTGTCGGTACGCACGGTCGCGGCTATCGCCGTAGGCTCTGCAGTAGGTGTTGCCATTCACCTGCTTGCGCTGCGCACACTTTCCCCACGTGCTGCCAGGTCAGCCGTATCGGAGGCTTTTGCGGTGGAATAACACCACCCGCATCCGATGCCCCCCCCCCAAAAAAAGCACCGTCCATATCCCCCTGCAACTCCCAAGGTTCGAGACTCACATGTCCACCATCACTAACCTCACGGTTCTCATGACCGTCTACCACCGCGTCGTCCCCGACCAGCTCGATGCTGCGCTGCAGTCGCTGTGGAACCAGACGCGTCCGGCCGCGCACGTCATTGTGGTCATCGATGGCCCGATCGAGCAGGAACTCGACCGGGTCGTCGTCAAGCATGAGCAGGCGCATTCGGAGATGACCGTGCTGCGGTGTGCGGAAAATGGCGGCTCGGGAGTGGCTTCGCAGGCGGGTCTTCAGTTGGTGGAAACGCCATGGGTGGCGCGGCTGGATGCGGACGATATTGCGCGTGCGGACCGCTTTGAAAAGCAGTGGGACGTGCTGACCGCTAATCCGGAGTTGGATGTGCTGGGCAGTGCAATGGCGGAGTTCGAGGGCACGCCGGACAATGTGGTGCGTGTGCGGACCCTGCCGCAGACGCACGCCGAGATTGCGCGTTATATCAAGATCAATTCGCCCGTGAATAACCCCTCCTCGATGCTGCGAACGGCGAAGGTGCGTGAGGTCGGTGGGTATCGCGACATCCGTCTGATGGAGGACTACGACCTCTGGGTGCGCCTCATGGCCGCCGGCGCGAAGTTTGAGAATCTGCCCGAGCCGCTGGTGTACTTCCGCGCCGACGGCATGTTCGAGCGGCGAACCTCGCGCGGCATCATCCGCGGTGAACGTCAGCTCCAGCGCACGCTGGTAGCTGAGGGGCTGATTTCCAGGCCGCGGGCGGTGTTTAACTTGGCGGTGCGGACACTTTTCCGACTTTTGCCAACTCAGCTCATGTCACGCGCGTATCGACGATTGTTTGTGCGGTAGGCTTCGGAGCGATGACTGACAACATGGATTTCTCGGACACCTGGCTGATTGTGCCGTGCTACAACGAGGGCCAGGTTATTCGTGAGGTTCTCGAGCACGCTCGCGAGACCTTCCCCAACATTGTCGCGGTCAACGACGGCTCTTCGGATAACTCCAGCCTGGAGATCCACAGGGCTGGCGCTCACCTGGTCAACCACCCTGTCAATTTGGGTCAAGGGGCGGCTATCCAGACCGGCGTGGAATACGCTCGCGCGCAGGCTGGCTCGAAGTACTTTGTCACCTTCGACGCCGATGGCCAGCACCAGGTCAAGGACGTCGTCGCTATGGTGCAGCGACTGCGCACCGAACCAATCGACATCATTGTGGGAACCCGTTTCGGCCGCCCTCGCGCCGAGGATGACCAGGTGCCGCTGATTAAGCGAATTGTCCTCAAGACGGTGGTCATGTTGTCACCACGCACGCGCCGACTCGGGCTTACCGACGCCCACAACGGCCTGCGCGCCTTCAACCGCACGGTGGCAGAGCAACTGAACCTACGCATGAACGGCATGAGCCATGCCTCCGAATTTGTCGAGGTCATGGACAACAGAGGCTGGCGTACCGCTGAGCAGCCGGTGGATATCCTCTACACGGAATACTCCATGTCCAAAGGACAATCCTTGTTCAACGGTGTCAATATCCTTGCCGACTCCCTGATTTCGAAGAGGCTGCCATGACCGCATCCATCGTTCAAATTATTTTGCTGCTGGCGATGGTGGGCCTGGTCGCTTACTTCGTCGCTAACCGTCGTAAAGCGCGCGCCAAGGCGGGTGTGAAACTGGGCTTCGTCCTTTTCGTCGTCGCGTGTCTGTGGGCAATCGTGCGTCCCGACGATCTGACCGTGGTGGCCAACTGGATTGGTGTGACCCGGGGCACCGATTTGCTGCTCTACGTACTGGTGTTGGCGTTCGTGTTTACCACGGTGTCGTCCTACATTCGCTTCCGCGAACAGGAGCTACGCTACGCGCGACTGGCTCGTGCAGTGGCCTTGAAGACCGCTGTGCGTCCGGAAGAAGAAATTGTGATTTCGGGCAGCCAGAACAGCAGCCAAAAAGACAGCGCGACGAACGCCGAGAACAACGCTCCGTCCGACTAGTCGGCACGCTAAGCGCATGTGAATCTGAGGCTGTGGTTCCATAGAAGCCATGAGCGAAGAAAATAAGGACAACATCGCCGCTGACAACAGCAGCGATTCGCAGCAGCCCTCGGCAGACGCAGCGCCGCAGGGGACACAGCAGGAACCCCAGCAGGCTTCTCAGCCGGTACCCACTGAACAGGACTTGGAGTCCTGGTCTGCCGACAGTGATGGAAAAACCAAGTCGTGGTACTCGATTCCGAACGCCGCATGGGCGCTAGCTGTCGTCGCATTGATCGTTGTCGGCGCAGCGGGCTTCTTCGCTGGCTCGCGTTCGGCTAGCTTCAACGGCGTGAGCACCGTCAACATGGCGGGCGTTGCACCAGGCAAGGGGGAAATTGCGCCTGTACCTGGCCCGAATGGCTCTTTCGACGCCAGCATCTACGGCCCAAAGGCGGGAGCGCAGCTGAAGTCCCCGGAGGATATGGACAATGTCCACCGCCGCAATGAAAATGATCCTTTTGCTCTCGGTGCAGTGGATGCGCCGGTCGTAATCTCAATCTACTCGGACTTCGAATGCCCGTTCTGCGCGAAGTTCGCAAACGAAACCGAGTCTGCCCTCGTGGAAAAGTACGTCAATGAGGGACTGGTCCGCCTGGAGTGGAACGATATGGCCATCAATGGTGAGAAGGCCATCAAGGACGCTGAGGCCGGCCGTGCCGCGGCAGCTCAGGGCAAGTTCTGGGAGTTCTCCCGTGCGCTGTTTAAGAAGGCCGGCGAAAAGGGCCAGGGCCACCCGGAGTTCACTGAAAAGGAACTGATTGCCGTCGCTCGTGAGGCCGGTGTGCCGGACATGAAGCGCTTTGAAAAGGAGCTTAAGGACGGCAAGTGGACCGAGGCGGTCGAGAATGCCACCCAGTTCGGTTCCATGCTGGGCATTTCCGGTACTCCGGGCTTCCTCGTTGGTACTCAGTTCGTCTCGGGCGCACAGCCTCTCGACGTGTTCGAGGACAATATCGAGCTGGCTCTCATCCACGCCAAGCGCGCGGAGGAAGCTGGCAAGTAACCTGGCTGACTCACGGCTAACCTACGCGGACGACTGCGCGAAGCCGCCCGCGTAAGCTGCGCTAGCCCTGATTCCGGAAGTACTCCACAGTACGGGCAACGCCCTCCTGAATACTCATAGCTGGCTCCCAGCCGAGTACCTCACGCGCCCGCGTGGGATCCAACGCCGACCGCGCCACATCACCAGTGCGCGGCGGTGCAAACTCCGGATTATCCTCGGCATCCGCAGCCTGTGCCACCAGCGAGTGCAGCTGCCGATCCGAGGTTTCGACACCGGTGCCAATATTGAAGCGCATTCCGCCACCGACTTCGCCGGATGCGCGGTAGAAAGCATCCACCACATCGTCGACGTACACATAGTCGCGGGTATTTCCGCCGTCGCCGAACACCTTGGTCGCCTCTCCCGCCAGCAGACGCTGGGCGAAAATAGCCACCACACCGGCCTCGCCGTGCGGATCCTGCCGCGGGCCGTACACATTCGCCGGCGCGATGTGCGAGCATTCGAGCCCATAAAGATTGCGGAACATATTCAAGTACAGTTCGCCCGTCGCCTTTGAAGCGGCATAGGGGCTCATCGGATTGACCGGCACGTTCTCCGACACCGGAAGCTCCTCCGGCGTGCCGTAGATGGAACCGCCCGAAGATGTAAACACAACCTTGCGGACACCGTGCTTTCGGGCCGCATCGGCAAGTTTGATTGTGCCAATGATGTTCAGCGTCGCATCCCGCACCGGGTCGGCCACGGAAATCCGCACATCAATCTGCGCTGCGAGGTGGAAAATAACCTCCGGACGGTTTTGCTCGAGCAGCTCGTCCCAGTCCACCTCCAGCACATCGGCGGTTATGAACTCAAAGTCGTCGTTAAGCGATGCCTGCTGGAGGTTTTCCAGCTTTCCGTGGGAGAGATCGTCCAGCGCCGTGACTGCGTACCCTTCAGCCAGCAGCCGGTCAACCAGCGTCGAACCGATAAATCCCGCACCACCCGTCACCAGCGCACGCGGTTTCGCGCTTGCCGACGATTCTGTCATCGCGGTGGCCGGTGATTCGTTCTTGTGCTTCTCCATAGGAAGAACTATAGGCGCTTAGTAAGGAAAGCCGCTTATACGTGTGCCAACCTCACATTGACGGGGTTGATTAGTCTTCCAGGGAATGCGAGATTACTCAGCGCGCTGTGGCAGGTTGACAGTGGAATTGAAGAAAATAACCAAGCCCATCAGGATGGCGATGACCATACCGCCACCGAGCATGACCGGGTAGGTCATCCAGGAGATGGACTCGGAGAGCTTGGTCAGAATTGCTGGGAATGCGAAGCCGATGTAAGTCAGGCAGTAGAAGATACCGGTCAGCCCAGCCATGTCGCGCGGGCCGGCGATGCGCTGTACCTCGTTGAGGCCGGTAAACATGGCCAGGCCGTAGCCGGTGCCCAGCACCAGCGCTGCAATAAACGCCGTCACTGCGGTGGGGTTGGTGGACATCCAAGCGGCCATTCCCATGCCGATAACCACAATGCCCATTGCGATCAGCGAGCCGCGGGCGTTGTGCTCGGTCACAAAGCGTGGACCAATCTGCTGAATACCAAAACCACAGAGCAGCGCAAACAGTGTGACCATCGCGGAGTAGAACACCGGCTGTGAGACGTGGTCCTGAAGCAGCGAAGGAATGATTGCATAGGCAACACCGGCTGCACCGAAGACCCACGGCGCTCCCATCGCGGCGACGAGCAGGAAGCGACGGTTAGTTACCGAAGGGGTGTGTAGAGATTCCCAGACGCTTTCGTGCGGAGCATTGCTGCCGCCCAGGTGCGGCGACTGGCGGGTCTCCGGCACAGCCACAAGACCGAAGATCGTTGGGATGGAAATCAGGATGTGGATGATATAAGCCAACTGCCCCGGCAGCGGTGCGAACTGCGCCAACGTGCCGGCAATACCCGCACCCAGGCCAAAGCCCAAGGTCAACGCCATGGACTGACGCTTCGCGCCCGAGGTGGAAGTGGCCTTGGGGTCAAAGCGTGGATCGGAAAGCTCCTTTACCCACGAGCCGCCCACGGCCATGACAATGCCGACTGCCAGGCCCGAGATAAAGCGACCGGTGAGAATGAGCGGAGCGATGGTCTCGCCCAGCGCGATGAGAGTCGAGCCCAGAATCGAGAGCACCGGCGCGGCGAGCATCACCGGCTTACGGCCGATACGGTCCGAGATTGGGCCAGAAATCAGCAGTGCCGGCGCGATGCCGAGAGCGTAGACCAGCAATAGAAGGTCAATGAACACCGGCGCCAGGTCAGCGTTTTCGCGGTACATCACCATCAGCGGTGTGAATTCATTGCCACCCCACGCGACGGCGAAAACTGCAATTGCGGCGAGCAGCCACAACGGCGTGCCTTTATTGGATTTGGCCCTGCCGTGAGGTACCTCATTTTCATTGCCGTTAGTTCCTGCGTGAGAAGACATGTCGTTTACTTTACGACGGTCCCCAGCGCCTTACGCACAATGGTGCAGATTTTAAGCCACCGGAGCTAACCACAAGAGGTGTGCCGAGATAGTTGAGCAGGCGGGGCGGGGCAACTGAGTCGGTTAGTGCTGTGGCGACTAGTGGAGTGGTGGCTAATGCGGTGGCGTGCCCAGTTTGGTCACCTCGGGTTGGTCTCGGCACAAATGCCCCTGAAACCTGGGGCTCACACCCCCGTCTCGGGGTGGCATGTTGCCGACCTTGCATCCCTGCCCCATCCGGGGGCAATGACCTTTTCGACACTACATCGTTATTGTTCCGTTACTTCTTTCGTATCTTGCGCCACTTTCGCCGCACTATTCACACAACTTCTGATTATATAATTACAGATTAGTTCAATGTGGGGGTAGCCGAACAGCCATAAAACGCAGATTTCCCCTATTTAAGACAGTCTCACGCACAAACGGCCATCAGCTCGCGCACATCAGGCCGGAAACGGCCCGTCGTTAAGCAGCACCCATTCCACACCCTTTACATACCCCCGATTCCACCTTTTTCAGACATCTAGAAAATGAATTCGGTCACAAACAAAGGAAATCTACCGCCATTCACCAACCCCCATTACCCCCGTTGCCCACTTTTTGTCGTCGCTCGCTGAAGTTCAAACGCTGGTCGCTACCGGTCTGGCTGTGTAAGAATTCGACACCGTCAAACAATCTGTCCATTCCCCAAACGCTGGCTGAGAAAAACCTGGGGCGATTTCTGCACGACCGCTGAGATCGCCAAGGTCCTCGATGGCCGTGCGGACGGGTATGTAAAGAAAGTCTTGTTGTTTTATGACTACTTCGATCATCGCGAATGATCCCAAGCAGCGCCGCAAGGTGCTCACGGGAACTCTCGTGGGTACGACCATCGAGTTTTATGACTTCCTGATTTACGCTCAGGCCGCAGCTATCGTGCTCGCTCCGCACTTCATCGAGCCGGCTGCGAAGTCGAACCCACAGGTCGCTCAGGTGCTCGCCTGGGCAACCCTGGGTATTTCCTTCCTCTTCCGCCCGCTTGGCGCTATCGTCGCCGGCCATATCGGTGACCGCTACGGCCGCAAGATGATTCTGGTCTTCACCCTCATCGGCATGGGTGCAGCTACTTTCTGTATCGGTCTGCTGCCGACTTATGAGTCAATCGGCATCGCTGCACCTATCCTGCTGGTTCTGCTCCGTATCTTCCAGGGCCTTTCCGCGGGTGGCGAATGGGGCGGTGCGGCCCTGATGTCCGTGGAGTACGCACCGAAGGAAAAGCGCGGTATCTACGGCGCATTCCCGCAGGCCGGTGTTCCGCTGGGTCTGACCCTGGCTACCGGCACCATGCTGATTGTTATGGCTATCATCGGCGAGGAAGCCTACATGGACTGGGGTTGGCGTGTGCCATTCCTGCTGTCCTTCATCCTGGTTCTGATTGGTTACATGATTCGTCGCACCGTCGATGAGTCCCCGGTCTTCCAGGCTATGCAGGCTGAGTCTGCTGAGCGCTCCGCTCCGCTGCCGGAGCTCTTCCGCAACCACTGGGGCAAGGTTATCCAGGGCGCCCTGATCTTCGCTGCTCAGCAGGCCACCGGTTACCTCGTGATCGCATTCTTCGGCGCTTACGCACAGAAGACACTGGGCTACCCCGCAACCGTCGCTTGGACAGGCACTCTCGTCGCCGGTATCTGCTGGACCATCTTCATGTTCATGGCCGGCGCTTGGTCCGACCGTATCGGCCGCGCAAAGACCTTCATCATCGGCTACGTCCTAATCATGATTTGGGAAGCCGTCATGTGGAGCCTCCTGGATAAGGGCCCGTTCCTCTACGTCATGACCGTCGCAGTCCTCACTCTGCCGCTGGCACTGACCTTCGGCCCGCAGCCGGCCATGTACTCCGAGATGTTCCCGGCTGAGGTTCGCTACTCCGGCGCTTCCATCGCTTACGCCATCGGCGCTGTCCTGGGTGGTGCATTCGCACCGATGATTGCCCAGATGATCATGGACGCCACCGGTAACCCGTTCTACATCTCCATCTACCTGATGGCCATGGCTATCCCGGCACTGATTGCCCTGTTCCTGCTGCCGAAGGGTCTTGAAGACCGAGACCTCATCGAGCACCCGGAAACTAACCTCGACGAAGTTAAGTCGCGCGTCTAGTTCCCACAGCTAGGGGGGTCTGCCCCACCGAGGGTCTGATTACGCGAGCCGTCGTCAAGCACTGCACAACGCAGTATTTGCTTGACGACGGCTTTTGCGTTTCCGCCTTCGTTCTATCCCGGTAGCTTGTTTCCGACCCGTGGCCCCGATTTCCTCATGAGTTTCTCAGTCGAAAGCGGCTGACAAGCCCCAGATATCCCATTAACGTTGGGTTATGGCACAGACTTCTTCCAGCTCCACGCGAATCCCCCGCCGTCGCTCGACCGATGGTCCGAAGACGCTCCCCTCCCGTCCTGAACCGGAAGTGGCAGGTGCACTGCAAAAGGCCCTGGACGGCTATTTCCCCGAGGCGCGCGCTGATGTCCGCGTCCTTCTAGAAGACCCCTCCCTGCGGCCCACCTCTGGGCTGACCGTGGAGGAGGCCAGGCAGCACACCACCGAGTCACTGTCCAAGGTGCTTAAGACCGGCATGCCCTATGGGGCTTTCCGCACTGACCAGGGCGGCACAGGAGATACCGGTGGCACTCTCACCGGGATTGAAATGCTTGGCCACACCGACTTGTCGTTGATGGTGAAGTCCGGAGTGCAGTGGGGCCTTTTCGGCGGCGCTGTCAGCAACTTGGGAACTGAGCGTCACGGCGAGTTGGTGCGTGACCTCATTGAGCTGCGGGCTCTCGGCTGCTTTGCGATGACCGAGCGCGGCCACGGCTCGGACGTCCAATCACTCGAGACCACGGCGCACTACGACCCCGAGACGGAAGAATTCATCCTCAATTCCCCTACGGCTTCCTCTGAGAAGTGGTTTTTGGGCAATGCCGCGCGCGATGGGCGCTGGGCTGCGGTCTTTTGCCAGCTCTACACACCAGGGCAGGAAGAATCCCATGGTGTGCACTGCATTGTCGCTCGAATCCGCAATGATGATGGTTCGCCTGTCGACGGAGTTGCTATCGGCGACCACGGCACCAAGGGCGGCCTCTTGGGCGTGGACAACGGCACTCTCATGTTCGATCACTACCGCGTGCCGCGGGAGAACCTGCTTAACCGTTTTGCAGATGTCTCGGCCACTGGCGAGTACAGCAGCGATATTGACAGCCCCAATGCACGGTTTTTCACAATGCTCGGTGCCCTCGTGCGCGGCCGCGTGACAGTCGGTGCGGCCGCTGGTGCGGCAACCCGCACCGCATTGACCATCGGCACCAAGTACGCACACTTGCGGCGCCAATTTGCTCCCGACGATTCGCTGCCGGAAAAGAAGCTCATTGAGCACCGCCAACACCGAATCCGACTACTCCCCCGCATTGCGCGTTCGTACGGTCTGCAATTTGCCACCAACCTGCTAATCAAGCGGATTCACGACCTCGAAGCGGAGGGGCTGGACCGTGCGAATCTCACCCCGGAGCAGGCTCGCGATTTGCGTGAAGTGGAGGCGCATGCCGCCGCATTGAAGGTCGCCAACACCGCACATGCCACCGACGCCATCCAGGAGATGCGTGAGGCCACCGGTGGAGCTGGCTACATGGCGGAGAACCTGTTGACCATTCTCAAAGAGGACTCTGACGTATTCACTACCTTTGAGGGCGACAACGTGGTGATGTTGCAGCTGGTCACCAAGGAACTTTTGGGTGGTTTTGCCCGGGAGGTACAGAGTTTTTCCAACCTGGAAATGGTGCGCTTCGGCCTCGACAATTTCAGTGGCATTTTGCGCCGTCGCACCGGTGCGGACGCCGTCGTTCAGAACCTCTTGGATGCGCTGACTGACGCTGATGAGTCCTCGCTCTTTGACCCCGCCAGCCAGATGCAATTGCTCATCGAGCGCGAGAATCGACTTCTCAAGTCCCTTGCTCGCAGGCTGCGCCCGGCGCGGAAACTGCCTGTGGAAAAGGCCGCGAAGCTGGTGGACAAGGTCCAGGACCACATGATTTCCTGCGCGTGGGCGCATATCGATCGCATGATTTTGGAAGCGTTCTTTGAAGCTGAATCCACACTCACAGATGAGCGCTCTCAAGAGGTGCTCGAGCAGGTTCGCGATGTGTTCTTCCTGTCGGTGGTCTGCGATAACGCCGGCTGGTTCTTGGAGCAGTCACTGCTCACCGGTACTCGCACCAAGGGCGCGCGGGCGGGCTTGGCCGATCTTGTTGATTCCCTTGGCCCCTGGTCTGAGGTGCTTGTCGACGCCTTCGGTGTCCCCAGCACCATGCTGGATATCCCCATGATGGAGCCTCACGACGCGATGACACCGAAAGCTAAGGCAAACCCGGCTAGTTAGCGTGTTGGCCGGTTGGCCGCTGTGGTGGCTGCTGTGGCGGTGACTGGTGTGAGGTAGCTACGGCCTGGATGCGCAGGTTGGCTACTGCGCCAAGAAACCTTCCAACCCAGCCACAGTGGCCTCTGCCAAGCGCTGACGGCCTTCGCTGGAAGTCAAGAGGGCAATGTCGCTGCTATCACGCATGTTGCCGTATTCGACCAGTGCCTTTGGTTTCGTCGATAGGTTGAGTCCGGTGAGGTCAGCGCGCGGATTCAGCCCCTGGCTACCGAGGTAGTTGGATGGAGCAAAACCGGCTGCGACAAAAGCATCGCGCAGCGCGGTTGCCAGCGCGGTAGATCCCTGCTCGTCATTATTGGCGAGCGGCTGCGAAATCGCAGACACATGGAATCCGCGGTTGCCCTCTCCAGCACCATCTGCGTGAAGGCTCACCACGGCATCGGCGTTGGAGGCATTTTCCTTCTCTGCACGGGCATCGATGCAATCTGCACGACCGGTGTCATCGACGCGGCTGAGCAGCACCTGAGCACCGCGCTGTTCGAGCAGCTGCTTAATTTCCTGCGCCATCAGCCAATTGAACTCATGCTCCGGGAAGCCGTCATTGGAAGCGGTACCGGAGGTATTACATGGCTTCTGGCCACCGCGGCCGTCAGTGACCATCATGTCCGCTGGTGGTGGGGTGCCGGCGTGTCCCGGGTCGAGGTAGATGACCTTGCCGGCTACAGCGCTGGAGCCGTCGGCACGCGAAGTAGCGCGATTAGCTTGCTGTTGTTGTGCATCGCCAGAAGCGACTGCGTCGGGGTTAGCAGAATCAGACATTGCAGACTCCTCATTCGGCGGAGTGGGGTTCGGCATCTGCATAGCCTCTTCTTCAGCTGCCAACGACGTTTGCGTTTCTGTCGACGCAGCTTGCTGAGCGCTTCCTGCTTTGGAAGCCTCCGTGTCGATGGTGCAAGCTACAAGACCGGCTGGCAAAATTGCCGCAGCCACCAAAGCCACAGCTAGTCGTCTTGCTGATCGCTGCACTGCTAGTCCCTGGTGTCCGGGCTGCCGCATAGTGCGTTCTCCTAGTTTCCGCGTACCTGCTATGTGCTGAGTAACAGTAGCAAACACTCGATTGAGAGTCGCCGGCTCCGAGATTTCCGCCCCCATTCATTTCCGGGGAATCACCGCGCTCCTCGGCCTGCCGCTGGATTCGCCCTACTCATGTTTGACCGATCCAAAAAATAAAAACGGGACCCTTTTTAAAGGATCCCGTTTCAAACCGAGCCGCCTGCGAGAATCGAACTCGCGACCTTCTCATTACGAGTGAGACGCTCTACCGACTGAGCTAAGGCGGCACGCACATTGCGCCGAGCTTTCAAGCAAGCAGAAATAACCCTGCACAAAATGTACAAGCGGTAATACTACTGTACTGCCCCCATCGCTACCAAAATGGGGCCTGCAGTCCGCTGCATTAGGCGCGGCTACCGGCTTACCTACGACCAACCTGCCCCGCGATCTGCAATTTAGCCATCAATTCATCCATCAAGACCGTCAACTTCACTGCAGTCACGAGCATGCCGCGCACCTCGGTGACAGCATCGATGGAGGCCAATATCGCCTCCGGCGGAAGGCGTCGGGCTAGCTCCGTGGCTGTCCGACGACGGTCTGGATTTATGAGGTAGACCGCGCCATCGCCAAACTCAGAACCAGCACCAAAGCCCGAATCCCCCGAAGCAGTCTCACCACCACGTTCCGCCCCAAACGCCAGCACCAGGGCGTCACGGTAAAGCCCCATAATGTCGGTCAACGACAGGTCGATCAGATCTGACTCCGCGCGCCTGCGCCGCCGCTTCTGATTTTCCTCCAGCTCCTTGATAACCCCCTTAGAGCCGCGCAGTGCCGCCTGCGCACCCTTGCCGGACGCACCTACGCCCAGTGAGCGCTCGAGGTTCTCCAGCTCCTCAGCCTCTAGTGGCTCCATCCGCCGCTTGACCTCGCCTGCTACTTCGTTGGCCAGCTCACGCGCCGCCACGTATGACTTCGCCGGATCGAACACAGCCTCCACGAAATCCAGGGCCTTACCCCGCCAAGCACGCGAGCCCTCATCGGAGACAAAGCCACGCGCACGCCCAATGTGACCGTTGGACACCGTCGCGGCCCAGACCGCTTGCTCGTCGGTAAGCTCTGGCCGCTCGGCGCGCAGGAGGTTTGTGACATCGTCGATATGCGGCGTCGGCACATAGACATGGCGGCAGCGCGAACGGAGCGTAACGGAGAAATCCTCCGCGTTTGTCGTTGGTGCGCACATGATGATGACGGTGCGCAGAGGCGGCTCTTCCACCACCTTGAGCAGCGCATTTGAGGCGGATTCGTTGAGACGGTCGGCGTCTTCGATGATCAGCACGCGGCAATCCGCCGTCGTGGGCATCTTGTAAGCCCAGGGCCGCAGCTCGTCCCTCACCGTCGCCACCGAGATAATGGTGCCCTCCGGGCGCACGATTTTGATGTCGCCATGCGTTCCCGCCAGCGCCGTCCGGCAGCCCTCGCACTCACCGCATCCGGGGTTGTCATGCCGCGTGCACAGCAGCGCCGCCGCAAACGCCGTCGCCGTCACCGACCGCCCCGACCCCGCAGGTCCCGTGAACAGCCAGGCGTGCGTCATGTCCGAGTCGCGTGGCACATCGCTTAACGACGACCCCGCGTCCCCACCTTCCGGCGAAACCTCCACCCCATCGCCTGCCAGCGGTTGACCGTTGGCAAAGCGATAATGCGCAGCGCGCACAGCAGCCTGCAGCCGCTGGCGAACCCCACCGGTTTCGGGCATACGAGAAAACACGCTGCGCTCTGTCATCGGCTCTGTCATGGCCACAACTCTAGCGCGCCCCACGAGACTCTTGTGAGGTAACTACTCCCTGCAATCCGGGGTTGCCACTAAGGTAGTAATCATGCAACGGCTCTGGCGAAATCTGAAATGGCTAAGCGGGACAATGTGGCCTGCTTATGCCTCATTTATCTTCGTCTGCAACCTTGTCGGAGCCATGATTGTCGGCTTGTTCCTCGGCATGCTGTTGCCACTGAACCAAGAAACTCACCTGCCGCGGTTGGCTAATGGGGTCATCTATGCCCTGGCTGGTTACCTGGTTCTGGCAATTATTGCGGGAATCGGCACTACTTGGATCCTGTTCAAGCCGTTGTTGAAATGGCAGCGTCATCCGGATATGCACGATCCGCGGCGGGTACGATATCTGGTCATGCGCGTGCCTGTCTATCAGGCACTTTTGGGTACCGTCATCTGGTCTCTGGGCGTGATTGTCTTCAGTGGAGTCGCGTTCGCCTATGACAGCAAGATTGGCCTGATGGTGCTGCTCACCTCGGTGCTCGGTGGCGCCATGGTGGCACTGTTGACCTATCTAATTGCGGAGCGCATGGTGCGTCCGGTTGCTGTGGAGGCGCTGGCGCGTAGGGCCCCGGATTCTTCGCTGGAGCCACCGATTGGTCACCGCCTGCGCCAGACGTGGGTGTTGACCAGCGGTGTTCCAGTGGTAGCAATCCTGCTTGTGCTGATAGGTCAGCGCCGTGGTCTATTCACAGATGACGCGGCAGATTTGCTGCCCACCATCACCGCGCTGGCAATTCTGGCTCTGATTACCGGCTATTTCGGCACGATGTTGGCCACTATGTCCATCGTCGACCCGATTCGTGATCTCACGGGTGCGATTAACAAGGTCCGCCAGGGCCAGGTGGATACGCGCGTGCCTATTTACGACGGCTCCGAGATGGGCGTTCTCCAGGCGGGTTTCAATGAAATGATGCGTGGCCTGCAGGAGCGTCAGCGGGTCCGTGACCTCTTCGGCCGCTATGTCGGGTCTGAGGTCGCCCGTAAGGCTCTGGAAGAAAAGCCGACTTTGGGCGGCGAGAATCGCCTCGTCGCGGTGCTGTTTGTGGACGTGATTGGTTCGACCAACTTCGCGGAGAAGAACTCACCAGAAGTCGTTGTCCGTGAGCTCAATGCCTTCTTCGACCACGTTGTTGACTGTGTGCACCGCAATAAGGGCATTATCAACAAGTTCCAGGGTGACGCGGCTCTGGCTGTCTTCGGCGCTCCCCTGCCCCTCGATGACACTGCTGGGCACGCCCTCACAGCCGCCCGTGAACTGCGCGAGGAACTGCTCGACCTCCAGCTCACCGCGGGTATTGGCGTCTCCGCCGGGCACGTTGTCGCCGGCCACATCGGCGCCCGCGACCGCTTTGAGTACACGGTTATTGGTGACGCGGTTAACCAGGCTGCCCGTCTGACCGAGCTGGCCAAGGACACCCCGGGCCGCGTGCTCGCCACGGCTTCTACTATTCGCCTGGCTAACGAGGACGAGCAGGCTCGCTGGACCACCCTGAAGTCTGTGGAGCTGCGTGGCCGTACGCACATGACGCAGCTTGCACGCCCGGTGCGCCCGACGCTTGCCGACGAAGCCTAGGGCTCGTTGGGCGCCCAGTACCCCTAGACTTCTCAGACGGCGAGCACACTTACTCCACCGAGAATAAATCTCCTGGCTGGCAGTCCAAAGCTTCGCACAACATACTGAGCGTCGTGAATCGCACGGCCTTCGCCCTGTTGTTTTTCAGCACTGAGAGGTTGACCGGAGTGACCCCGACCTGTTCGGAAAGGGCTGCCAACGTCATTCCGCGGCTTTCAAGCAGCTCATCTAAGTGGCACACAACCTTCGCCATTTAAATGAGTCCTTCCTGGTCTTCCTGCATTCGCGCAGCTCGGAACAACATAACTCCGAGAGTGGAGATGATTATCATAAGGACAAACCATATTCCCAGGTGCTCATTGAAATCGGCATGATCACGCTGGTACCACGTGCTCAGATTCAGGCTACTTGCGACCCAGTTTTCGCCCATATGCTGCAGGAAACTACTTGCCGGATACATCGCTACCAGCCAGGAGATAGCCATAACTCGTCGCGCAGTCTTAACTGTAAAAAACTCGCCTTTCAGGTACGAGAGTGAGAACAACACGCAGAGCACGGCAATCGCGGCGACGATAGCGCATCGAACAACAGTCGCAGCAATAAACAAGGAGAGGACTCCACCACTCATAACCTCGATAGGAACCCCTTTGTCACTTCCCAGCACTTCGGGCAAAAGCAGGGTCAGATCACTGGGGAACTGCTGATGAAGAACCGGATGGCGGAGCTGGAGCAAAATGTAAGCCAGTGCAAACACTCCGGCAAAAAGGCTCACGATTACATCCCGGCGCTCCTTAGTTTGATTGACATACGGGTCATTTGGCTTCTTGGTCTGTGGAGATACCATAGCTAACTTCCTTACTGCACCGTAATTGGCGCGGTTAGTGAGATTATTCTGTGGGCAGACTGGGTCCGCCACCCAACACCAACACATCGTTATTCGATGTATCGATTTTCGATACTATATCGTTTTTCGATATACCGCAAGACCCCTGCAACAATCGCTGTCCACCGCGAACCTGCGCACCCTCCCGCCAATCCTTTACGTTGGAGGAATGACTGACAACCGCCCCAGTTCTAGCCCCACCCCTAGTCCCCGCATGCTTGTCCCCGATGCTGCGCGCGGGTTCGCTCTCCTCGGTATCGCAATCGCGAACATTGCCACTGCCTGGCTGGTTGCAGATCCCGAATTGCCCGCAGCATTCTTCGGCGGCGTCATAAACGACAGCATCGCCGACAAGGCCACCGTGCTGTTTACCGCAGTGACCGCGCATAACCGCGGGCTGCCGATGTTCGCAACGCTGCTCGGCTTCGGTGTGGGACTCATCGTCCGCAGTTTGGCCAGGAGGAACTTTCCACGGTCGCGGGCGCGGGTGGTCGTCGTAAAGCGTTATGCGTTCCTGGGGCTGTTCGGCATCGCGCACATGCTGTTTCTGTTCTTTGGCGACATCATGTTTCTCTATGGCATCTGCGGCATCATCCTGGGGCTGCTTATGGGGCTTAGCAACAAAGTGCTGACGATTCTCGCGTGGATTGCGTTGACAATTAATGCGGTATTGAGCCTGCTGTTTTTGGTTTTCACAATTGTGATGCCCGACGTCGGGTTGGACGGTTCCGACATGACCGAGCTCGTCAACGGCGGCGCGATTGAAGCGAGTTACCTGGATATGCTCGCCGCGAATCTCCAGGTCCTGACAATGAGCATCACTACCCTGCCGCTGCAGCTGTTCCTCTACCTGCCGGTGATGATGATTGGCTTCGTGTGGGCTCGCAAGGGCGTGCTTGACGACGTTGACGCGCACCGCCCCCTGCTTATTCGGTGGCTCGTGGTGGCTGTGGTCGTGGCTTTCGGTATCGGCATCCCTATGGGGTTGGCAGCGATTGGTGTTCTTCCAGCCGGACAGCACATGGCCTTCTTGGTAATTAATAACTTTGCCGGAGTGTTCGCCGGTCCTGGCATCCTAGCCGGGCTGGCGTTAGCGCTGCAGCCGCTCCAACGACGCCTGAACGAGGGCGCCGCTGTACCTGGTTGGCTGGTGCCGATTGTGGCACTCGGTAAGCGTTCGATGACGGGCTACCTGATGCAGTCGGTGATCTTCTTTGCGCTGGTGTACCCGTTTACTCTGAACATCCCGCGCGATATGGGTGCATTTGTGCAAACTCTCATTGCTGTGGGCGTCTGGTTGGTGACATTGTTCGCCGCATGGGCGATGGAGCGTCGCGGCATGCAGGGTCCGTTTGAGAAGGTGCATCGCCGGCTGTCGTACGGGCCGACGATGCGGGCGGAGTTGGCCGGGGTCGGCGGCCCCAAGCCTGCTCCGCAGGATGCGCCGGGTGCGGCGGGCACGCCAGGTGTGGCGGGCGCGGCGGGCGCTTAAGGCGCGGCGGCAGCTTAAGTGCTCTGCACCCATTTAGCCCCTGCCGCAGCTAACGGTCAATGCGCTACTTGCCCCGGCGGGTCGCCTTCACCACTCGCTTGGTGGTGCGCTTGACCGCCTTCCTGGTGGTCTTCTTCGCAGCCTTCTTCGTGGTCTTGCGAGTCGACTTCTTCGCAGCCTTCTTAGTGCCACCATCGGCGGCTTCCTTCGCGCGGCGCTCAGACAGCAGCTCGCAGGCGCGGGCATCGGTCAGAGTCTCAGGCGTATCCCCCTTGCGCAGCGAAGCATTGGTGACGCCATCGGTGACGTACGGACCGAAGCGTCCATCCTTCACCGACATCGGGCGACCGGAGACATCGTTGTCGCCCAGCTGCTTCAGCGGCGGCTTCGCAGCAGCGCGACCGCGGCGCTTCGGCTCAGCGTAGATACGACGCGCCTCGTCCAATGTCACGGTGAAAATCTGCTCTTCGTTAGCCAGTGAACGCGAGTCCGTGCCCTTCTTCAGGTACGGACCGTAACGGCCATTCTGAGCAGTAATAACCTCGTTATCGACCGGGTCGACACCGACCTCGCGCGGCAGGCTCATCAGCTTCAGAGCCTCTTCCAACGTGACAGTCGACGGCTCCATGGAGGAAAACAGCGAGGCCGTCTTCGGCTTCAGAGTTTCCTCGATGATTTCCGCGGTGCGCTTTTCCTTCTGCTTGGCAGCGGTCTTGGTTTCCCAGTTCTTCTTTCGCTTGCCCTCGGCAGCGCGCTGAGCGTCCTCTTCGGCGCGCTCAGCTGCGATGATCTCCTCAGCCTTGGCTACGACACCTTCGCGCTCTTCATCGGTGACCAGCTCGGTGACGTAGGGGCCGTAGCGGCCATCGCGAGCAACAATCATGCGACCATTGGCCGGGTTAATGCCCAGCTCACGACCACCCTGCGGCATGGCCAGCAGCTTCTCGGCGGCGGCCAGATCCAGCTCGTCCGGAGTCATGGCCTCCGGGATGTTGGCGCGCTGCACCTCGTCGGCACCGTTGTCACCGGCACCCGGGCGAGTGCGCTCCAGGTACGGTCCATAGCGGCCAACGCGAACGATGATCGGGTTGCCCTCGGCATCGTCGAAGAGGTGGAGAGAATTGACCTTCCGAGCATCAATCGATTCCAGGTTCACGTCGATGATGTTCTTCAGACCACCGTGGGTCGCAATGGCATCGGCACCCTTGTGGCGGTGATCCTTGTCATCACCGAAGTAGAAACCGGTCAGCCAGGTCGTGCGATCCTTGTTGCCCGCGGCAATGTCGTCGAGCTCATCCTCCAGCTCGGAGGTGAAGTCGTAGTTGACCAAATCGGAGAATGCTTCCTCCATCAGCCCCACCACGGCAAAGGCCACCCACGAGGGCACCAGAGCGTTGCCTCGGGAGTAGACGTAGCCGCGATCCTGAATGGTCTTGATAATCGACGCGTATGTCGACGGACGCCCAATTCCCAGGTCCTCCATCTTCTTCACCAAGCTGGCCTCGGTGAAGCGCGCAGGCGGGTTGGTGGAGTGACTGTCGGCACTGAAGTCCGTGGCCGTCAGGCCCTGGCCTTCCGTCAACTGTGGCAGACGCTTCTCGGCGTTGTCGGCGACCTTGCGGCCGTCGGAAAGCGCGGAGACCTCGACGTATGCCTTGAGGAAGCCCGGGAAGCGAATCGTGCGTCCGGTGGAGGCGAACTCGACGGCGTGCGTGTCGGTAGCACCGGCGATGGTGACCTTCATGGACGTGCCGCGTGCGTCGGCCATCTGCGAGGCGACGGTGCGCTGCCAGATTAGTTCGTAGAGTTTGAACTCCTCGGCATCCAGCGAGCCAGCCAGCTGCCCCGGTGTTGCGAACGTCTCGCCCGCCGGGCGAATCGCCTCGTGCGCCTCCTGCGAGTTCTTCACCTTGCGCGAGTACTGGCGCGGCGCATCGGCGACGTATTCCGAGCCGTAAAGCTCCAACGCCTGCTTACGCGCGGCGTCGATGCCGGCCTTGGACAGCGTCGTGGAGTCGGTACGCATGTAGGTAATGTGACCGTTTTCGTACAGACGCTGCGCCACACGCATCGTGCGCTCAGAGGTGTAATGCAGCTTGCGGCCGGCCTCCTGCTGCAGCGTGGACGTCATAAACGGCGGGTACGGCCGGCGGGTGTACGGCTTCTCCTCCACCGACGCGACCTTGAGCTCGGAGCCCACGAGGTCCGCCGCCAGAGTTTCGGCGAGCTGCTTATCGACGACCCGAATGCCCTCAGACTTCTTCAGCTGGCCACGGTCATCGAAGTCGCGGCCCTGCGCTACGCGCTGACCATCAACGCTGGTCAGGGTTGCGACAAATTCCTTCGGCTGGTTGGCATCAGCAGAAGCCGAGCCGGTGTCCAAAGTTGCGGCGACATCCCAGTACTCAGCGGAGATAAACGCCATGCGCTCGCGCTCACGCTCGACGATGACGCGCGTTGCCACCGACTGCACACGACCTGCCGACAGGCGCGGCATGACCTTCTTCCACAGCACCGGGGAGACCTCGTAGCCGTAAAGACGGTCGAGGATACGGCGACCTTCCTGGGCATCGACCAGGTTCTGGTCCAGCTCACGGGTGTTGGCAGCGGCCTCCAAGATGGCCTGCTTGGTGATCTCATGGAACACCATGCGGCGCACCGGCACCTTGGGCTTCAGAACCTCCAGCAAGTGCCAGGCAATAGCCTCGCCCTCACGGTCGGGGTCCGTTGCGAGATAGAGTTCGTCGACTTCCTTGAGCTTGGCCTTCAGGTCGGCGACTTTCTTCTTCTTATCAGCGCTGACGACATACAACGGAGCGAATCCGTTGTCGACATTCACGCCCAGACGAGCCCAGGGCTCCTTCTTGTAACGAGCCGGAACATCGGCTGCGCCACGGGGCAAGTCGCGAATGTGGCCCACCGACGCCTCCACGATGTAATCATCGCCGAGATACGGCTGAATCTTGCGAGCTTTCGTCGCCGACTCGACAATTACAAGGCGCTTGAGGCCGTCTGAATTCGCCATAGAAGTTTTTCTATCCTGCAACGTTGAATGTTTTTGACTGTTTAGATTCTTGTTTTCGTTTAAATCTTGGGGTTCTTGGCCGGACTCTGGCTGGGCTTCAGCTGTGAGAAGCCCGCAATCGGTTCCAACCGGTTCCGATCAGTGCAAATCAGTTCCCGGCCGCGTTCTCCCCGGAAGATTATCTGGAAAGAATATGAAGAATATAAGGAATACCGTACACACAATCTAGTTTGTCGCGTGGATTCCTCAAGTATCGGGCGGATTTTGGGTGTGACTGAAGGGGCTGCTGTGGGGGATCCCGGTGGCCGGCAGTTGCCGACCCGACGGCTGCTGTGCGGCTGGCCATGATCATCCCCGTGGCTGTCAGTGGCTGGCCACGACAGGCCGCAGCGGGCGCAGCCGCCGCAGCGGCCGCGTGATCGCGGGCTGCAAATGTGAAACTGTATGAGTTTATGA
>NZ_KV801831.1:0-74216 GCF_001810555.1 Corynebacterium sp. HMSC063G05
ACGGCGCCCACCGAGATCTTCAAGCAGCCAGAGCAGCCCCGCGCATTCGCCGTGGATCAGCGCACCATCGTCGGCAGCCTGACGTAGATCGCGGCGAATGTCATCACGAATAGATAGCGCGTCGGCATGCTCTTCCGGGAATCCACCGGGCACGATGTAGCCTTCGGCTTCCGGCAGTTCGTCAACCAATGGGTCAAAATCCACGACCTCGGCTCCAGCGGCCTGCAATAGCTCACGGTGCTCTGCATAGGTAAACGAGAACGCAGGACCCGCCGCGACCGCCACGCGCACGCGGCGATTAAGAGCCAGCGGTGCAACGAACTGTGCAGGGGCCCATGGTTCAGCTGGATAGGGCTGCCGGGCAAGCTGGATAATCCGGTCGATGTCGATGTAGGTTTCCACCAAGTTGGCCATCGATTCAATGACCGCTTCTAGCTGCTCACCCTGCTCGACTGCAGTGACCAGCCCCAAATGCCTGCTGGGCACCTCAATATCAGTCACTCGCGGAATAGCGCCGAGCACCTCGACCCCCATGGCCTCCACAGAACGGGTAATGATGTCCGCATGCCGCGGGCTGCCCACCTGATTAATAATCACGCCACTGACACGGACGTCAGTGCGAAGCGTGGAGAAACCGTGGACAACAGCCGCCGCCGACTGCGACATATGCCGGGCATCAATCACCAACACCACCGGAAGGCCCAACAGTGAGGCAATCTCAGCCGTCGAGCCCTCCACCGATAGCGGGTCGTCACCAATGCGGCCGTCGAAAAGCCCCATAACCCCTTCGACCACCGCAATATCGCTGTCGGCAGCTCCATGTGCGTAGAGCGGCCCAATCATCTCAGGCGCGCACATAAAGGAATCCAGATTGCGCCCGGGACGACCAGCGGCTACCCCGTGATAGCCAGGATCAATATAATCGGGTCCGACTTTGAAAGGTGCCACCGCGTGACGACGCGACAGTGCACGCATCAGCCCCGTGGAGATTGTCGTCTTTCCCGTGCCTGAAGCTGTCGCCGCGATGACAATTCCAGGCGCTACCACTCGATGCCCTTTTGTCCCTTACGTCCGACATCCATCGGGTGCTTAATCTTGGTCATCTCCGTCACCAGATCCGCGACCTCCACGAGCTTCGGATCCGCATCGCGGCCAGTCATCACCACATGCTGGCGGCCGGGACGGTTCCTCAATGTCTCCACCACATCGTCGACATCAATCCAACCCCACTTGATTGGGTAGGTGAACTCGTCGAGGACGTAGAAGTCGTGCACCTCATTTTCCAGGCGCCGTTTAATCTCCTGCCATCCCTCGGCAGCAGCTGCCGCATGGTCCTCCTCAGTGCCCTGCTTACGCGACCAAGACCAACCTTCGCCCATCTTGTGCCATTCGACCGGGCCGCCTTCCCCCGTGTCGTCGTGAAGCTCGCCCAACCGGCGCATGACAGCTTCCTCGCCAACCTTCCACTTTGCCGACTTTACAAACTGGAAGACACCGATATTCATCCCCTGATTCCACGCGCGCATCGCCATACCGAATGCCGCGGTGGACTTGCCCTTACCTGGGCCCGTATGCACCGCAGTAATCGGAATCATGCGACGCTGCCTGGTGGTCAGTCCATCGTTGGGAATTGATTTGGGGTCAAGCTTTCCTTGTGCCATGGTCTCGATGATAGGCATGGACCACGCCCGCCACGGCTTCGGCATTGAGTTCGGAGAGATTTATGCAGGTCGCACCCAATTCCACGCTGAGTTCCTGTGCCAGCCCCAGCCGCACGCGAGAGCGCTCACAGTCGATAACCACCGTCGCCGCCAACGCTTGACGACGGATCTTTGCGGCCACAGCCCTCGCCTGCTGCAGGCCATTTTTACCCGTTGCTCGGCCGTCGGAGAGCAAGACCATGATTGCGCGCCGTGTGGGCTCCCTATGGGCTTCCCGAACTACCACTTCGTGTGCCTTCAGCAATCCTTCGGCCAATGGAGTTCGGCCACCAGTGCGGACATCTGCGAGGCGACGTACTGCGGTGTCGATAGACTTCGTCGGCGGTAAAACTAATTCGGCGTTATTTCCGCGGAAAGTAATGACAGCGACTTTATCGCGGCTTTGGTAGGCATCACGCAGCAGCGATGTGACCGCGCCGGTGACGGCTGCCAGACGGTCGCGTGCTGCCATGGAACCCGAGGTGTCCACGACAAAGACGACCAGATTGGACTCAGTTCCCTGTCGAATAGCGCCGTGAACGTCCTCCGGTTCCAGGGGAATCATGGAGTCGCCCATGCGGGCGCCACGATTGGCCGCCGCCAGCACTGTCGCCGGCACGTGGAGACCATGGCCTCCCCGCTCGGCACCAATGGTGCTGCCCCGCGGGCCAATGGCCTTGGAACGCCGACCGGAATCCCCTTGGCCGACACCGTCAACGCTGATTTTACGAACGGCGAAAGGGGGCGCCTTCAGCGGCGCGACCTCCCTTCGATCCCGAGGAATTCGACTGTTGTGGCTCCTGAGGTTCGGAGTTGGAGTCGAACTGGGAGACCTGCTCAGCATCGGGCTCTGGATCCGACTCCGGACTCGACTCTGGCTGATTCTGGTCATCTCGGAACTGCTCCTCTGCATCCTGCAGAGCATCGTCGAGCTGTTCCTGGTCCAGTCCTGGTTCATCAAAGGGGTCACGGCGACGACGGTGCGGCAGTGCCATTTCCGCAGCTACCTTAATGTCTTCCGCAGTGATCTCAATTGGATTGCCGGGTGCCGGCTGCGCCGACTCGTCCCCGGCTACTCGCCAGGCAGCGTGAGCGCGGGCGGTACGTGCAATGACGATGTCGGCACGCATCCCGTCCACATCAAAAGCAGCGCACACTGTGGCAATTTGACCAAGAATGTTGGGGGTCAATTCGACGTCGTCAAGCAGTGCGCGCGCGCGATCGATGCGAGCGTGTAGCGCATCGTCGTCGGCGGCGAACCGCGTGACAAAGCTCTCCGGGTCGGCGTCAAAGTCGAGGCGGCGGGCGACGATTTCCGCGCGGACAGCCGGATCCTTGGATGCGGTGACGTCGATGGCGAGACCAAAGCGGTCGAGAAGCTGGGGACGCAATTCGCCCTCTTCCGGGTTCATCGTGCCGACCAACACGAACCTGGAGGTTGCGGAGTGCGAGATGCCATCGCGTTCAACAACCACGCGACCGGTGGCTGCGGCATCGAGAACGGAGTCAACGAGATGATCCGGCAGCAGGTTAATCTCGTCGACATAGAGAATGCCACCGTCAGCCGCGCTGAGTAGTCCCGGGTTGAACTGTGCGTGTCCGGTAGTCAGGACGGTCTCCACATCGATGGAGCCTACGACTCGATCTTCCGTAGCGCCGAGTGGCAGGTTTACCAACGATCCGCTGAGAAATGGCGCCAACGCGCGGACCGTAGTGGTCTTCGCTGTGCCCTTCTCACCGCGGATGACGACACCACCAATCTCCGGGGATAGCGCGGTCAGAATCAACGCAAGCTGTAGTCGCTGCTGCCCGACGATCGCAGTAAAAGGAAAAGTGGGCTCTGTTTGTGCAGTGGTCGCTGACGTGATTTTTTCCATAAGCACAGTTCTACCCCACTGCGAACGGATGGCTCACAGCGGGGTAGAACAATGTTGGCTTAATTGAACTCTTTGAAGCTCTTCAGCGAGTTACTAGCGCTCCAACTTCAGGGCCTTCTGGGAAGCCTCCCAGACCTCCTTGAACAGAGCCGGGTCATCAGCCAGGTGCGTACCGTAGGACGGGACGAGCTCCTTCAGCTTCGGAGCCCACTTGCCCATGTGGCGACCGAAGCAGCGCTCAATCAGGCTGATCATCACGGCCGGAGCGATGGAAGCGCCCGGGGATGCACCCATCAGGCCGGCAATGGTGCCGTCCCACGAGTTGATGACCGCGGTACCGAACTCGAGGGTACCGAAGACCGGAGCCTTCATCGGCTTAATGACCTGGACGCGCTGACCAGCGACGATCAGCTCCCAGTCCTCTGGGCGAGCGTTCGGGACGTACTCACGCAGGGACTCAATACGTGCGTCGAAGTCCTTCAGAACCTCAGTAATCAGGTACTTGGTCAGCCCCATCTCCTGGACACCAACACCCATCATGGACGGCAGGTTGGCCGGACGCAGGGACTTAATCAGGTCCAGGTTGTTACCGTTCTTGAGGAACTTCATGTTCCAACCGGCGTACGGGCCAAAGAGCAGGCCGCGCTTGCCGTCGATAACACGGGTGTCCAGGTGCGGAACGGACATCGGCGGCGTGCCGACGGAAGCCTTACCGTAGACCTTGGCGTCATGCTTAGCAATGACTTCCTCGTTGGTGCAGCGCAGCCACTGACCGGAGACCGGGAAGCCACCGAAACCGCGAATCTCGTTAATACGAGCCTTCTGCAGCAGCGGCAGTGCGTCACCGCCGGCACCGACGAATACGAAGTTGGCAACCAGGGTGCGAACGTCCTTGGTGTGCAGGTTCTTCACGGTGACGATCCACTTGGAACCGTCGCGCTTCAGACCGGTGACCTCGTGTCCGTAGCGAATCTCAGTACCCATATCGGACAGTGCGGCCAGGTACTGCTTGGTCAGTGCACCGAAGTTAACGTCCGTACCATTCGGGTTACGAATAGCGGAGACCGGCTTGGAGAAGTCACGACCCTCGGACATCAGCGGAAGGTACTCAGCGAAACGGTCCGGATCCTCAATGAGCTCCTGACCGTGGAACAGTGGCTCCTTCTCAAGTGCCTCATAGCGACGACGCATGAACGCCATCTGCTCCGGACCCTGAGCGAAGGTGGTGTGATCAACTGGGTTGATGAATTCCTTCGGGTCAGTCAGGGTGCCGTTTTCAATCAGCGAGGTCCACAGCTGGCGGGAAACCTGGAACTGCTCATTAATGAGCTTAGCCTTGGTGACATCGACCTTGCCGTTCTTCTCCGGCGTGTAGTTCAGCTCACACAGAGCAGAGTGGCCGGTGCCAGCGTTGTTCCACGGGGAGGAAGACTCCTTGGCGGGCTGATCGAGACGCTCGAACAGAACCTGTGACCAGGATGGCTCGAGCTCCTTGAGCAGCACACCCAGCGTCGCACTCATTACACCTGCACCAATGAGGACGACGTCTACCTCGTCGCCACTGGAAGCAGGAAGCTTGTTATCAGCCATTTTGCTGTCAACATCCTTACTAACTTGATTAGTGATTCAAACTAGCGCTCGCTCACATGCGCGCACACAACTAAAGACGCAAAAGAGAGCTACCGTCTCAGTCCATAATCTATTGTGGCACACATTCCCACTACCCCCGGTAATCGGCGCTAGGCTTGACCCTGTGACTACCGATATTCCCGATTTCGTTACCCCCACCTTTAACCCCGATAACCTAGGCGAAGACTACAGCCAACATGTCATCGAACTCGGCCAGGACCCCGACGGTGAGGGATCCGTACACGCGGTATTGGTCCGCTACTGCCCCGACTCGTCGGCAAGCGACTTCCAAAAACGTCCGGCGGTTCTATGGATTCACGGGATGTCGGACTATTTCTTCCAGAAGCACGTAGCGGAACGGTACCACGCCGAAGGCTACGCCTTTTACGCTATTGACCTGCGTAAGTGCGGGCGCGCGCACCAACCTGGGCAGACTTGGCATGGCTGCAGCGATCTGACGAATTACTTCGAGGATCTCAACAGGGCACTCGCAGTGTTAGACCACGCCGGTCATACAACTGTCACTGTTAATGCGCACTCCACTGGTGGTCTCATTGCCGTGCTCTGGCTCGATTGGTTACGAAGCACAGGCGGCCATTGCCCGCAAGCACCCAATATTTCCGTCACGGCTGCCGTCTTGAACTCACCGTGGCTGGCTCTGCACGTTTCCCGGGCAAAGGCTCCCGTGTACTCGCTGGTGACTCGTGTTATGTCGCGGATTCGCCCCAACAGTCTTATTCCAGTGCAGTCTGCGGGCGGCTATGGAAAATCCATTAGCGCCGACCACCAGGGGCGTTGGGAGTACAACCGCACTTTCAAGCCGCTGGCTGGCCATGACAAGAACTGGCGTTGGCTCAATGCCATCATCGTCGGCCAGCAACGTGTCAGCCGCGGTATCGATACCGGCGTGCCGACGCTCGTCCTCCACTCGGACAACTACCTTCTCGGCTCCGACTACACACCGGAGCACAGCCGCGTTGACTCTGTCCTCAACACTGAGCAAATTGCCGATGCCACTGCCCACTTGGGACCGCACGCTCGCAACGTCGCGATTCCGGGTGCTCTCCATGACGTCTACCTTTCCGCACCCGAAGCACTTGACCGCGCTTTTAATGAGACCTTTCAGTTCCTTGCCACAGTCAATCCAGGAGACAGCTCAAAATAGGAGCACAGAATAGGAACTCGGAATAAATCAGCATTCAGTACGGTTGAACCAAACTAGTTTGACCAGAATGCTAGGAGTGCTTGTGACCACTGAGAATTCGCCTGAGACTACCCCACGCCACTACGACGTCATCATTATCGGAACCGGGTCCGGCAATTCCATTCCAGCCCCAGCCTACGACAATGTCCGTATCGCTCTGGTGGAGGAAGGACGCTTCGGCGGTACTTGCCTCAACGTTGGGTGTATTCCCACCAAGATGTTCGTTCTGGCCGCTGATGCCGCCCGCAACATCCGCGAGGCCAGCCGCCTGGGTGTGCACGGCACCTTCGACTCCGTTGATCTCAAGCAAATCCAGGATCGCGTTTTTGCCCAGCGCGTCGACCAGATTGCCGACGGCGGCGAGGCATACCGCCGCGGGGACGAGACTCCCAATATCGATGTCTACGACCGGCACGCAACGTTCGTCGGCCGCCGCACTATTCGCACTGGCATCGGCGAGGAAACCGTCGACATCACAGCCGACAACATCATCATCGCTGCAGGCTCCCGCCCTCACGTTCCGGGCCTCATCGCAGACTCCGGGGTCGATTACTACACCAACGAGAACATCATGCGCGTCGACAAGCTCCCGCGCGAAATGATCGTCGTCGGCGGCGGCTACATCGCTAGCGAGTTCGCGCACGTCTTCGCCTCCTTCGGTACGAAGGTGCACATGCTGGTGCGCTCCGATGTCATGCTGCGTGGCTCAGACGCCGCTATCTCCGAGCGCTTCCACGAGGTTGCCGCCCGCGACATTGACATCCGCATGAACACCTCCATCACTGAACTCTCCCAGGAGGGCGAGATCGTCACGGCCACGCTTGACGACGGCACGGAGATCGCAGCCGATGCCCTGCTCGTGGCAACCGGACGCATTCCCAACGGTGACCGTATGGACCTTGCAGCCGGTGGTGTGGAGATGCACGACGATGGTCGCATCAAGGTTGACCAGAACGGCCGCACCTCTGCCGAAGGTGTGTGGGCGCTGGGCGATGTCTCTAGCCCGTACCAGCTGAAGCATATTGCCAACCATGAGGCCAAGGTTGTCTTCCACAACGTGCTGAACCCGTCGGACCTGCGCGAATTTGACCACCGCTACATTCCGTCGGCAGTCTTCTCACATCCGCAGATTGGTCAGGTCGGTATGACCGAGGATGAAGCTCGCGCCTGGGCTGCGGAAAATGGCACGGAGATTACCGTGAAGGTACAGAACTACGGCGATGTCGCCTACGGCTGGGCGCTGGAGGATCGCGACGGCTTCGCTAAACTGATTGCGGACCGCTCCACCGGCCGCCTGCTGGGTGCGCATTTCATCGGCGAGCAGGCTGCCACCCTAGTGCAGCAGTGCATCCAGATGATGAGCTTCGAAATGGATGTGCGCGAAGTTGTCAAGGGCCAGCACTGGATCCACCCAGCACTGCCAGAGCTGATTGAAAACGCAATCCTGGGCCTGGAGTTCGATAACTAGCCCAGCTGTTCAATACCTGTGGCCTGGGCCAATGCGGGCCCAGCCAGGTACTTCTCGACTGCATTGGCCAACAGGTCGACCTGCAGCAGCCGTTCTCCGGCAAACGAAGTATTAGGACTGACCTCAAAGCCGTCCCGACCGACGGCAACTGCAACTTCCATCAGCAACTCACGGCGCGCCTGATCATTTTCCAGGTAGCCGTGGCGGTGCGTGCCCATCACCATGCCACGCCGCGCCCCTTCTTCAGGCTCAGTGATAAAAGGCGCCTCGCTGCTTCGCACAACCTGTCCATTGTGGACTTCGTAAGAGCCATCCGGGTGGCTCACCAGCGTCTTCGTCCCCGCGAATTCAATGTCGGTATCGAACACGCCAAGCCCGTTCACTGTCCCGGCTACCGACTCCACCGAGTCAGTGATGGTGGTGCAGAGCATTTGGAACCCACCGCAGATGCCAATCAGCGGCAGCCCTCGGGCGGCTCGGTTCTCCAGTACGTCGTCAAGCCCACGCTCGCGCAACCACTTGAGATCGGCGACCGTCGACTTCGTCCCGGGCAACACGACCAGGTCGGCGCGAGCAACGACCGACGGATCGACCGTCCACTGCACGTGTACCCCTGGTTCACAGGCAAGCGCTTCGATATCGGTGGCGTTGGACACGCGCGGCAAGCGAATGGCGGCCACGGACAACGTTTCCGTACCCAGCGGTGCGTTCGCCGGCCCTACCGACGCACCAGCGACTGTGCCGAGCGAATCCTCCGCATCGATCCACAGCCCCGGAATAAAAGACACTACGCCGAGTACGGGCACGCCGGTGTGCTCGCGCACCACGTCCAATCCCGGTGTCAACAGCGAAACATCGCCCCGGAACTTGTTGACGATAAAACCGGTAATCCGCGCGCGGTCTTCGGGGCTCAAAATTGCATGCGTGCCGACGAAATGTGCAAGCACCCCACCGCGGTCGATGTCGCCGGCGACCACAACCGGCAAATCAGCGAGCTCTGCCAAGCCCATGTTGGCGATGTCTGACTCTCGCAGATTGACCTCGGCAGGACTACCAGCGCCTTCGCACAAGACGACATCGAACTGCCCCCGCAGCTCTTCCAATGTCTCCGCGACTACCCCGCGCAACGCTTTTCGACGCGACCGGTACGTCAGAGCGCTCACATGCCCATCGGCTTTGCCCTTCACCACCACCTGACTAGTGTGGTCCGAGCCCGGCTTGAGAAGCACCGGGTTAAAGGAGACATCCGGCTCCAGCCCACAGGCGAGCGCCTGCAGAGCCTGCGCGCGCCCAATCTCGCCGCCGTCAAGCGTGACAGCGCAGTTGTTGGACATGTTCTGTGCTTTGAAGGGTGCGACCTTCACGCCGCGGCGCGCGAGCAGCCGACACATGCCGGCGACCAGAACCGACTTACCGGCATCTGAGGTGCAGCCGGCAATCAGAGCTGCAGGGGCCTGCACGGGTTAGGCCTCGGGCTTCCAACCAGTTTGGAACTGACCTGGCACGTTCTGCTCATCCGGCAGAGTGAGGATTTCATAGCCGTCGGAGGTCACCAGCACCGTGTGCTCGAACTGGGCGGTGAACTTGAAGTCATCATTCTGCACAGTCCAGCCATTATCCCAGATGTGGTACGGCAGCTCACCAAGGTTAATCATCGGCTCAACAGTCAAGGTCATGCCCGGCTCGAAAATGGTGTCCTGGCTCGGCTCATCGTAGTGGAGAACGATTAAACCATTGTGGAACGTGGTACCGACACCGTGACCGGTGAAGTCCCGAACGGTGTTGTATCCAAAACGCTTAGCGTAAGACTCGATTACGCGGCCGATGACATTAATCTCACGGCCCGGCTTGATGACCTTAATGCCGCGCATGGTGGCGTTGTAAGTGCGCTCCACTAGCTGGAGGTGCTCCTCCGAGACATTGCCCGCGAGGAAAGTCGCGTTGGTGTCACCGTGGACGCCGTTCTTGTATCCGGTGACGTCGACATTGACGATATCGCCGTCTTCAATAACCTGAGTGTCCGGAATACCGTGGCAGACAATCTCATTGAGAGACACACAGCACGACTTCTCGAAACCGCGGTACCCCAGCGTGGACGGGTAGGTGTCGTGATCCAACAGGTACTCGTGCACCACCCGGTCAATCTCATCCGTGGTCACGCCCGGAGCTACGGCCTTGCCGGCCTCCACCAACGCGTTGGCAGCAATGCGAGAGACCTCTCGCATATTTTCAATATCTTCCGGAGTCTGTACCAGCGGCTCGCCGACGCCTTCCTGAACCTCGTCCTTCCAGGCGTACTCCGGCCGTTCAATATGTGCCGGAACGGTGCGAATCGGAGTGGACTTTTGCTGAGTAAGTGGAGAACGCTGAGTCATGGAACATACTCTACCCCTACCCCCGGATTAGCCTTTCGGCCTGTGCCGGTTTCAAAGCCAGAAATGCTCTAGCCCTCGTCCCCCGAACCTTCATCGATATTGGCGAAGAAGGCATCGGTAATCGCCACGGCATGCTCCGAGCCACCACCGCCAACGATAAGCGTGGCAAAGGCCAAATCATCGCGGTAGCCAGTAAACCAAGCGTGGGAGCCGCCAGCGTACTCGGCCTCACCGGTCTTTGCATAGACTTCACCTCGACCGGCAATGGCCGAACCAGTACCAGAGGTCACCACCGCCCGCATGAGTGTGCGAACCTCATTCAAAACCTCAGGCGGCAGTGGCTTTGATACCTGCGACTGCCAGGTTCCCGCGCTTGGCACGAGTGACGGTGTCGGAGTGCGTCCGGCCGCCACCGTCGCGGAAACCAGGGCCATGCCAAACGGGCTGGCCAAGTCATTGCCCTGCCCATAGCCCGCATCGATACGCTCGACTTCATCACTGCCATCAGACACGCTGCCGGTAATAGTGTCGAGGCCCGCGATGTGATAGTTGATGCCGATGCCGAAGTTCTTGGACTCCTCCTTGAACTGCCCTGGCTCCAACTTGTGAGAGATGTTGCCAAACGTGGTGTTACAAGACCGCGCGAACGCATCGCTCAGCGAGGTATTCCCGACACCACTTCCGTTGTAGTTGGTGACAATACGCGGCCCGATCTCCATCGAACCTGGGCACGGCACAGTCGACCCCGCATTTAGCCCCTCGTGCTGCACACCTGCGGCGGCAGTGACAATCTTGTACGTCGATCCCGGCGGGAACTGTCCCATCAGCGCAAGGTCGCCGTCCTTATCTGCTTCCGCCGTCTGTGCTACCGCCAGAATCTTGCCCGTAGACGGCTGCACAGCCACCAGCATTGCCTTAGCATCTTGCCGCGTATCGACGGCCTTTTGCGCTGCGTCCTGCACCTTTTTACTAATTGATGCCTGCACCGCCGGCGCTACATCCGGAGACACCTCATAGAGCGTGCCGACGACGGCTCCGCCCTCGTTGGCCGCCACGATATTCCAGCCATCGGCACCGTGATCACCGGTGTCCACTAGTCTTTCCACGCGGCTCATCAAATCGGGCGCGAACCCCGGGTCGGGTCGCACCATAGCGGCTTCATCGTTAACCGAAATTCCATCAATGTCAGCGAGATCATCTTTGACACGCTGTGGCGTGGATGCCGGCAGCACAATCAGTGAAAAGTTACCCTTCCCACCAGCTGCCTGCTCCCCTATAGCGCGCGCGTCAAGCTTCGGACCATCTTCCGGCATTTCATTATTGATGACCGTCGCCGCCCGGTTAATCGACGACTGCACATTCTCCGCCCCATCACGATTGAGAATTACCCGGTGCACAGTCCCCGGCTCAAGCAAGGCCGCACCGTCCGAACCAACCACAGACGGACGTGGAGCTGCGATAGTGCGCAATTCTGGGTGCTGATTACGCCCCAGCTGTGGATGCAGGGATGCTGGCGACCAGCGCAACGCCCAATCCCGTTGCCCAGCCTCAGTCTTGGTCAGCGTGAAAGTGGTGTCATATCCCCAGCGTCGCTGATGCGGCAGCTGCCAATTCATGGTGACTTCGGCCGAGGACTGATTCGAGCTGGAATCGATACCCGCAATCTCATACTCAAGCCCCTCCGGCTGGAGTCCGGCAGTGGCCGCCTTCAGATCTCCTTCAGCGGAGTCCGGGTGATCAGTCAGTGCCGCCGCCTTAGCAACGTCCCCTCCCGCCAGCGCCCCCAGGAATTCCTCGAGCACCTCGCGCCCGGTGTCAGGCCGCGGCGTACACGCGGCGGATGACAACACCAGACCCGTGATTGCCACAGCCGAGATACTGCGAAGCAGGGGCTTGCGGCGCGAAGTTTGTTCCATGTGGGCTGACGTTAGCACCGCTTTGCTTTACGACGACGCTGGCACGCCGCAACCTGCTATCAGCGGTTCAGCACAATTGGATTGACCACGTCAGCGGCCATGACCAGAACGCCGAATACCAGCAAAACCGCGGTAAAGGCCATAGTAACTGGCATGAGTTTGGTGTAATCGGCAGGCCCAAGCGCTGGCTTACCGAATGCCTTGCGAATCACGTCTCGAATGCGTTCATAAATAACAACGGCGATGTGGCCACCGTCGAGTGGCGGCAACGGCACGAGGTTGAACACGGCCAGGAAGTAATTGAGGTTGGCCAGCAATAGGAAGAACGACGGCCACTGGTTCATCTCCACCAATTCACCGCCGGCACGCGAAGCGCCGACGACGCTCATTGGGCTGGCCGGGTCACGCTGAGCACCGAAGATGGACGCAACCACACCGGGAACCTTCTCCGGGATGGAGAGCAGCCCATTCCAAACCGCCCCAAAAAGACTGCCTGTGAAGCTGGCCGCACCACCGATGGCAGTCACTGCGTTGTACTCGTGGAGGATGGTCTCTGGGCGCTGGAAGGCGATACCAATTGCTGGCTGGTCGATGTCCTGCCCGTCGTTAGTCTTGCGCTTGACGACTTCCGGGGTGACCGTGACCGTCTGGGTGCTGCCATTGCGGTCGATGGTCATTTTGATGTCGCCACCTGCAGAGCTACCGATGAGAGACACAGCCTCGGGGTAGGACGTGATCTTGGTGCCATTGATCTTCTCAATCACATCTCCGGCACGTAGCCCTGCGCGCTCTGCAGGACCGGAACCAGTGCAGGGCTCCAGCGTGCCGTCGGCACGCTGTGCCGGCGAGACGCACTGCACCGCCTGAATGCGTGGCGCCATTTCCTTACCCATGTTGGGCAAACCCCACGTCACGGCAATGAAGTAAAGAATGATGAATCCAACGATGAGGTTCATTGCCACCCCACCGAGCATCACGATAATGCGCTGCCACCACGGCTTCTTGTACATGGCGTAGGGTTCTTCGGCAGGAGCGATGGGATCCATTGCTGTCATGCCTGCGATGTCGCAGAATCCGCCAAAGGGAATTGCCTTTATTCCATACTCGGTGTCATGCCCACCTGCCGCAGCGTGATGCCGCTTGAAGGAAAACAGCGTTGGGCCGAAGCCAATGAAGTATCGACGCACTCGCATTCCACACAGGCGAGCTGCGGTGAGATGGCCCCATTCGTGAAGGGCGATTGTCACCGCGATGCCGATTGCGAAGAGTAAAACTCCAAGAAGAAATGTCACGAGTGCTCACCCTACCCCCACTTTGGGCAAACGAGCACACCGGCGAACAGTTTCCGGCCGGGCTAAGTCCCAATTTCAGCAAGTTCTAAGGTATCCTTACACCCGATACTCAAGATTGTCTGAAAATGCGCTCAGTCGCTTTCAGCAAAACCGCAGATAGACTGAAGTGCATATAGAGTGCAATTCGCCGAAAGTGTTAACAGGAGGACTTTCAAGTGAGCAACCACGAGCCAAAGGAAGAAATTTACCGCGGCGTCAGCACCCTCGACGAGCCGTCGGCGAAGTGGGGCTGGCACGGCATTAGCAAGAGCGCTATGCAGAAGGCCGGCTGGATTTCCGTAATCTTCCTGCTGGGCATGACCATTGGTAACCACAAGGGCAACGTCGAGAACTGGTGGCTGGTCGTCATCGCCGCCCTGATTGCTATTGGCCTGCTGTTGCAATTGTTCGCCCCGCAGGGTTCTCAGGTTCGCACCGTTACCGGTCACAACAAGCCGGAAGGCCACATTGAGCCGGAGTGGGCACGCGACCAGGTTAACGGCACTGGCGTCTACGCTAACCTGACCGACTCTCAGCTGCGCTCCTGGAACCGCCTGCCGGAAGGCCAGAACCAGTAGAGTTAGCCACTTTTGCAGAAAGTCTGGCCTAACAGCTCTATAGCAACAGCTCTATAGCGCTACAGCGCACAAGAAAATCCGCACCGAATTCGGTGCGGATTTTTTGCTATTTGTCGGCTAAACCTCTTCGGCCGCCAGCTGACCACACGCTGCCGCAATCTCGTTGCCACGGGTATCGCGGACCGTGCACGGTACCCCCTGCGCCTGTACGCGGCGGACGAACTCCTCCTGCTGCTTCTTCGGAGAGGCGTCCCACTTCGACCCCGGAGTCGGGTTGAGCGGAATCAGGTTGACGTGGACACGTGAGCCCAGAGCATTGTGGAGCTTCTTACCCAACAAGTCTGCACGCCAATCCTGGTCGTTAATATCGCGAATCAAAGCGTACTCAATAGATACGCGACGGCCTGTCTTGTCTGCGTAGTAGCGAGCTGCATCAAGCACCTCAGCTACTGTAAAGCGATTGTTGATCGGTACCAGCTCATCGCGAAGCTCGTCATCCGGAGTGTGCAGAGACACCGCGAGGGTGACTGACAAGTCCTCGTCGGCAAGCCGTCGGATGTTCGGCGCGAAACCGACCGTAGAGACGGTGACATTGCGCATCGAGATGCCGAATCCCTCCGGCGACGGCCGCGTGATGCGATGGACGGCGGCGAGAACGCGATTGTAGTTCGCGAGCGGCTCACCCATGCCCATGAATACGATGTTGGTCAGGCGACCGCCCTCGGCTGCCATAGTGGCAGCGGCCTCACGAACTTGGTCGACAATCTCCGCGGTGGAGAGATTACGCTGCAGACCGCCCTGACCCGTCGCACAGAATGGGCATGCCATACCGCAACCGGCCTGTGAGGAAATACAGAGGGTCGCACGCCCCGGGTACTTCATCAGCACGGATTCCAGCAGCGTACCGTCACCTGCACGCCACAGCGTCTTACGGGTTTCGCCGTCGTCACAGGTGATGTGGCGAACGGGAGTCAACAAAGGTGGGAAGAGACTGTCTTTGACCTTTTGACGGTCTGCTTCCGGCAGATCAGTCATCGTCATAGGGTCAGCCTCAAGCCGACCGTAATAGTGCCGGGCAATCTGATCGGCGCGGAAGGCCGGCAGGCCCAGTTCCTTGACCGCAGCCTTCCGTTCCTCAACATCGAGGTCCGCAAAATGGGTCGCGGGCATGCCGCGACGTGGAGCTTTAAGAACGATTGGAAGTGAAGATGCCATGATGGCACCCATTTTCGCATGTAATAACGGTTTTGGCCTAATGAGCGACTAGGCAGCCGCAACTAAGTGGACCTTTACAAGTGGTACATACCTGCCAAAACGTGTTGAATGATAGGTATGACTAACGCTAATCAGCCGAATAACGACAGTCCGCTTTTCGACGATACTCCGTCGTACTCTCCAAATGATTCCGTGGCTCCTGCACCAGAGCAGGACAACCTTCCAGAGCCAGTCGTTGACGCGCCCGCAGAGAAGGACTCCACACCGGAGCCAGCGCCCGCTCCTGGCCGGCGCAAGGTGAAAAAGACTACCGCGGGCTCGATGTGGGTTGGCCTGGTCATCAGTGCAGTTTTGCTGATCGTATTGCTTGTATTCATTCTGCAGAATCAGCAGGAGACCACACTAAACCTGTTCGGCTGGGCCTGGAACTTCCCGGTCGGTGTCGGAATGCTGTTCGCTGCTATCCTCGGCGCCCTCATCACTGCGCTAATCGGTGGCTGGCGAATGTTTGATCTGCGCCGCCAGATTCGTAAGGGCGACAACTAAAGCCCGACTGAACCAGCCAAATTAAACCAGGCTGAAAAGCTGCAATATCAGCCACGTCATCGCGGCTGATGGCAGCATGCCATCCAGGCGGTCCATCAGACCGCCGTGGCCCGGCAATATCGAGGACATATCCTTAATCCCCAGATCGCGTTTGAACTGGGACTCCATCAGGTCACCAAGCGTGGCGGAGATAACCAAGGCAATGCCCAGCACGATGCCCTGCCACCACGGCGCGTGCAACATAAAGATTGCACAGAGCGCTCCAGTAATAGTGGCGAGTACGAGAGAGCCGCCGAACCCTTCCCAGGATTTTTTAGGGCTTACCTTTGGGGCCATCGGATGCTTTCCGAACATGACACCGGCGGCATAGCCTCCGACGTCATTGGAAATCACCCCGATCATGAAGGTCACAATGACCAGACGGGGATCGACTTCCCAGGGATTGTCCATGTGCACCAGCTGCACAGCTAGCGCCGCAAAGAACGGAATCCACATCACCACGAAAACTCCGACTGCGACATCCCGCAGCCAGTTCCGTGGTGCTTCAGCCATCCCGTGCAAAAACAGACGGGTGACTAGTAAAAGCATCAGGGTAACAGTCAGGCCCATGACCAGACCGTCAATCCCCCAGTAGGCGGACAGCCACACCATCAGCTGTCCGCCGAAAATCAGAACCGGGCGAGGGACCTGCCAATCGGACTCGCGGAGCCGCTCGCAGACCTCCCAGGTTGCAAGGCCAACCGCCGCGGCGACCAGAACGGTCCAGGCGAGCGCCCCCAGCAGCAAGCCGATGATGACGACTGCACCAAGTGCTACGCCCACCGTAATTGCAACCGGCAGGTTCCGACCTGCCGAGTTACGCGGCTTAATAAGCCGTAGCTCGTCTAGAACACGTTCCTTATTGGACGCTGGCTTCGACGTTGGCATTGGCGCCTCAAATCCCCTCTCCCGGTTGAATATGAAGGCCTAAACCTCCATCAGTTCCGCTTCCTTGCGCTCAACCAAGGAGTCCACCTGCTCGACGTAGTTCTTGGTGACCTGGTCCAGCTCCTTTTCGCCTGCCTGCACCTCGTCCTCGCCAGCGTCGCCGTCCTTCTGAATCTTCTTCAGAGTTTCCATGCCCTTACGACGGACATTGCGAATCGCAATCTTGGCGTCTTCACCCTTCGAACGTGCGACCTTGACCATCTCACGACGGCGCTCCTCGGTCAGCTGCGGGATAGTTACGCGCAGAACCTGGCCGTCATTAGTCGGGTTCACGCCCAGGTCGGAGTTGCGAATCGCGTTTTCGATGTCGCCCATAACGCTCAGCTCATACGGCTTAATTAGCAGCATGCGCGGCTCCGGAACCGAAATGGTAGCCATCTGGGTAATCGGAGTCGGAACACCGTAGTACTCCGCAATAACGCCATTGAACATCGCCGGGTTCGCACGACCAGTGCGAATGTGCGTCAGCTCCTCGCGGCAGTGCTCTACGGAGCTACCGTACTTTTCTTCACAGTCAAGCAGGACTTCATCAATCATTGTGTTTTTAACCTCGGGTTTCTACTCGGGTTCTAGATAGTTCTAGAGCGCTCTGTGGAAAGAACGTATTACGAACAAATTTATCAGCTGTGGACGAGAGTACCGATTTGCTCACCGGCTACCGCGCGCGCAATGTTTCCGTCGGTAAGCAGATTAAACACGAGAATCGGCATGTTGTTGTCCATGCACAGGGAGAAGGCGGTGGCATCAGCAACGCGCAGGTCCCGTTCCAGAACCTCACGGTGGGTGATGTCATCGAACAGCTCTGCGTCCGGCACCTCACGTGGGTCGGCCGAGTAGACACCGTCAACGGCCTTGGCCATCAGCAGCACCTCGCAGCCGATCTCCAGGGCACGCTGGGCCGCGGTGGTGTCGGTGGAGAAGTACGGCATACCCATACCTGCACCAAAGATGACCACGCGGCCCTTCTCCAGGTGGCGCTTAGCACGCAACGGCAGGTACGGCTCCGAGACCTGTGCCATGTTGATTGCAGTTTGAACGCGGCAGTCCACGCCCTCCTGCTCGAGGAAGTCCTGCAGAGCCAGGCAGTTCATGACCGTGCCCAGCATGCCCATGTAGTCAGAGCGTGCGCGGTCCATGCCGCGCTGCTGAAGCTGTGCGCCACGGAAGAAGTTACCTCCGCCAATGACGACACAGACCTCGACGCCCTTTCGGGAAACTTCCGCAATCTGTCGGGCAACGTTTTGCACCACGTCCGGGTCAACGCCAACCTTGCCGCCACCGAACATCTCACCACCGAGCTTGAGCATCACACGTTTGAAGCCATTGCGCTCGACAGATTCTGCCATGACCATGCACCTTTCTCACACCGTTTAAAAAGTCGCAGACGAGTCTACCCGGTCACGACAGCAAGGCACACTTGACGCTCCGCATTGTCTGCAACATGGCAGCAAAATGCCCCACCCGAAGCAATCGGATGGGGCATTCACACTAGCTAGCAGCTAGAGGTTAGAGCACAAATTACAGCGAATTAGTGCTGACCAACCTCGAAGCGGACGAAACCGGTCAGGGTAACGCCAGCCTCTTCCATGAGCTGCTTAACGGTCTTCTTGCTGTCAGCGACGGACGGCTGCTCCAGCAGAACAACGTCCTTGTAGAAGCCGTTCAGACGGCCCTCGACGATCTTGGCGATAGCCTGCTCCGGCTTGCCCTCTTCGCGAGTAATCTTCTCGTAGACAGCGCGCTCTGCCTCGACGCGGTCAGCCGGGACATCCTCGCGGGACAGGTACTGAGCCTTCAGAGCGGCAACCTGCATAGCTGCTGCGTGAGCAGTCTCTGCAGCGCCCTCTCCCTCACCGGTGTAAGCAACCAGAACACCGACAGCTGCCGGCAGGTCTGCTGCACGGCGGTGCAGGTAGACAGCGATGTTGTCGCCCTCGAGAGTAGCAGCGCGACGCAGCTCCAGCTTCTCACCGATCTTTGCGGAGAGCTCCTGGGTAGCCTCAGCTGCGGTCTGACCGTCGAGGTCAGCTGCTGCGAGCTCTTCCGGGGAGTTTGCCTTGACTGCTGCGGCAGCGTCGGCGACCTTGTTGGCGAAGTCGATGAACTCCTGGTTCTTGGCAACGAAGTCGGTCTCGGAGTTGACCTCGACCATGGTGTTACCAGAAACAGCAATCAGGCCCTCGGCAGCGGTGCGCTCTGCACGCTTGCCGACGTCCTTTGCGCCCTTAATGCGCAGGATCTCGACAGCCTTGTCGAAATCGCCGTCGGTCTCGACGAGTGCGTCCTTACAAGCCTTCATGCCGGAGCCGGTCAGCTCACGGAGCTTCTTGACGTCAGCAGCAGTGAAATTCGCCATGCTGGGCGTTCCTCCTTGTGGTGGTTAGAACTTGTGGTGGTTAGAAAGTTCAGCTTTACTCAGCGGATGCCGTCTCAGTTGCAGCGGAGCCCTCGGCGTCCATCTCTGCAGCCTGGTCGGTGTTCTCAGCGGCGGACTCGATCGGAGCGTCGCCTGCTGCTTCGCGAGCAGCGTTGGCCTCGCGCTCAGCGCGAGCCTTGCGGCCCTCTTCAACAGCGGTGGAGATGATGCGGGTCAGCACGGAAGCAGCGCGGATTGCGTCGTCGTTGCCCGGGATCGGGAAGTCAACGTCATCCGGGTCGCAGTTGGTGTCCAGGATGGCAACAACCGGAATGCCCAGCTTCTTAGCCTCGGCGACAGCGATGTGCTCCTTGTTGGTGTCAACAATCCACAGTGCGGACGGAACCTTGGACATGTCGCGAATGCCGCCCAGGGTGCGCTCCAGCTTGGTGCGCTCACGGGTCAGCATCAGGATTTCCTTCTTGCCGCGACCCTCGTAGCCGTTCTCAGCAGCGTCCATTGCCTGAAGCTCCTTCAGGCGAGCCAGGCGCTTGGAAACGGTGGCGAAGTTGGTCAGCATACCGCCGAGCCAGCGGTGGTTGACGTATGGCATGTCAACGCGCTCTGCCTCGTTCTGAACGGCTTCCTGAGCCTGCTTCTTGGTACCGACGAACAGGACGTTGCCACCGTGAGCGACAGTCTCCTTGACGAACTCGAAAGCCTCGTCGATGTAGGTCAGGGTCTGCTGCAGGTCGATGATGTAGATGCCATTGCGCTCGGTGAAGATGAAACGCTTCATCTTCGGGTTCCAACGACGGGTCTGGTGACCGAAGTGGACACCTGCATCGAGCAGTTCTCGCATGGATACAACAGCCATGTCATATTCAGGGAAGATCCTCGCGTCCAGCCTGACTAGGGCTGCGGCTGCTTCCCTTCCTTTCTTATCCGATATAGGTGGTTACAGTTCACGCACAGGCTTTCCCTGTGCCCTAGCGCTCCCCCGCTGCCTCACACCCGACAGATATCCTTGCCGAGCACCCGTGAACCAGCCGGAATGGGTCGCGCGCGTAGTCTTTGTGCTAATGACCGCCCATTAAGGCAGACACCGCGAGCGTCATCTTATCTGATACATCGCACAGGTCGCAATATCTGACACGCCCTGCTATCCACAGGACAAAAAGTCATCCACAGCTAGAACCGTTTGCAATGCACTGCCGCTTGTCGACGAGTGCAGCGTCCGCCACACTATCGCGCATGACGACCAAGCAGAGTTTCAAGCGCTCGCTAATGCGCACATTAGCGCTATTCGTGCTCGCTGTCGCGCTAACAACACCCCCAAGCCCACCTGCAGCTACCGGCGAGCCAATATCCGCTATTACGCATACTTTCCCTGTGCACGGCAAAGTTCTACGCTTCTACACCCCACCGGAAAAACGCTGGCAGCCTGGACATCGCGGAGTAGACCTGAACGCCTCCCCGGGCCAGCCAATCCGCGCCTCAGCTCCCGGTGTGGTGCATTTCGCCGGTTCGATCGCCGGAATGACTTCCGTGTCAATCATGCACGCCGATGGCATCCGCACAACCTATCAGCCCATAGATACCGCGTTAGAAAAGGGAGACCACGTGGCCGCTGGCCAGGTGATTGGTCATCTTGTGGTCAACGCCAAACATCCCGAACCGGGCCTGCATTGGGGCGCACTGCGCGGCAAAGACTATCTCAACCCACTGGATTTGATACAGCGGAGACCAATCGTGCTCAAGCCTGTACGCAATTAGACAACCCTGCGCAATTAAGCGCGCGGATGTGCCCGCTTATGTACTTCACGGAGACGATCCGCTGAGACGTGGGTATAAATCTGCGTGGTCGCCAGACTCGAATGACCGAGCATCTCCTGCACCACACGCAAGTCAGCGCCACCTTCCACCATGGCCGTGGCCGCAGAATGTCGGAGAGCATGCGGTGAAACATCAGCCCATTTATGAATAACTCGGCGCGCCTGACGAGGATTCAATCTACCTCCACGCACACCGAGAAAAAGCGCATGTTCGGCCTGTGCGGAAGCATGAAAGCTTCCACGCACCTGGAGCCAGCCTTTGAGTGCCGCCTCCGCTGGTGCACCGAAGGGCACGATGCGCTGCTTGTTCCCCTTACCCACTACCGAGATGATGTGGCGGGAAAAGTCCACATCTGAGACGTCGGCCTTGCACAGCTCTTCTACACGCATCCCGGTGGCATACAACAGTTCCACAATGGCCAAGTCGCGAGCCGCAACTGCGCTGTCCTCGGATGAGACTTTCTCGATTGCCTCCTCAACCCTCTCCGGCGAGAGCACTTCCGGAAGATGCTGATGTTTCTTCGGCGTTGACAGCCGCAGCGACGGATCAGCATCGAGAATTTGCCGAGCTACGAGCCAACTACAGAACTGGCGAATGGACGTCGTTAAGCGAGCCAGCGATGACCGCGCAGCACCCTCCGCATGCTTCGCGCCGAGGTGCGCACGGATGACAGGGGTGGAGAGTTCACTGATGTGGTCCAGGCCGGCGAGGAGGGGGATGAGATCGGCTCGATAGGCACGGACGGTTGCGTCAGAGAGTCTGCGGGAATAAGTCAGCTCATCGAGAAAATCCATGAGCACGGCCTCAATATTGGCGGATAACCCGAGATCCAGCTCAGTCCTGTCGTCGTTATTGGTTGCGCGCTTCACGGTTCTGACCTTAGTAGATGCACACCGCGAGACCTCACCAGACAGCGGAAAAAGGCAGTGACTCCGACTTTCGCCAGAGCCACTGCCCTATTGCCTCACCCATGTCACAAGCCCGTTTCCGTAACAGTTACTTAGGCTTGCCTTGCCTATATTACTGAGCGTACAGAGAATTGCAATACCTAATTCAAGATTTTTTCGAGATTCTCTGCAGAAGGCTTTATTAGCGCCTCACTAACGCTTCTGTTCCTGGCGCAACCACCCACCCTCCACCCGACTGGTCAGCCCCTGTCCCTGCAGCTCCAGCAACAAATGTGTCGTAAGCGCCACGGCCAATCCCGCCTGCGCTGCGACTTCTCCCACCGGCGTTGGCTCCGCAGAATTCAGAGAGTCGTAGACAGCGAGCTCGTTTCGAGAAAGCTTCTGCACCGCCGACTTTTCCCACAACAATTCAAGCTGAGCATCCTCGTTCACTGTGCCAACTGACCGATACAGCGACCGCACATTATCGGCACTACACACCAGGACAGCCTCGCCACTGCGGATTAGGTCATGACAGCCAGAGGTAGTTTGCAGCGTCACCGGTCCCGGCACTGCTCCCAAGGGCTTGTTTAGCCTCACTGCCCAGTGCGCTGTGTTGCGCGCCCCTGAACGCCAGCCCGCCTCGACGATTGTGGTTGCTCGCGATAGGGCCGCTACCAGACGATTCCTAGTCAAAAACCGATGCCGCGCAGGTCGCACCCCCAGTGGATACTCCGTAATCAGCGCACCCCGCTCTGCAATCCCGTCGAAGAGTTCTGCATGCGCCCGCGGATAGTCAACCCCTACACCACCGGCTCCGACCACAACCGTAGTGCCGCCAGCGTCGAGCGCAGCTCGATGCGCCGCGGCATCAATACCCAACGCACCACCACTGATGACACTAACCCCCGCATTCGCGAACTGCCCCGCGAATTGGGCCGCCACCTGTGTCCCGTAGCTGCTGGCCATCCGCGTTCCGACAATCGCCACCGCTTCACTGACCACGTCCCGCAAGTCACGGCCACGCACCCACAGCGCAAGTGGTGGTGCATCGGCGCGGTCACGGACTTCGAGCGTCGTAAAGCAGGACAGCAGCTCCCCCGGCCACTCTGGGTGCCCCGGATAAATAAGACGCCACCCCATCGCTGCCGCCAGCTCCAAATCGTGGCCGCTCTGGTCAACGTCGGCCCGTGCCTGCGTCGTATTGAGCAGACCTTCCGGCAGCCCGGCGCGAGCCTTGATCCTCTCTGCTACCTCTACCGGCCCAAACTCCGTCACGAGCCGCACAATCTGCGGATGCGTCGCCTCTATCACACGATTCAGGTAAGCCCACGCGTGAATTTCGTCCATTTCTCCCCCTTGATAGTGGTTCGGTTGTATTAGCCGCCCTCGCGGTCATGCAGCTGGCAGGCACGTTGCACGTGCTCGAAGGTAAACGCGTCTACTCCCCCGAGGTCTGCGAGCGTCCACGCCACTGCGATTACTTTGTCCACTCCCCGCTGGGTAATCTCTCCGTTCCTCAACTGGAAGTCCAATAACGCCATCGCTTCTTCGTCTAAGCCCGCGTGACGACGGAGAAGCGAGCGTGGCACACTCGCGTTGGTGACGGCTGCTTCGTCGGCAAGCCCCAGGGCCTGCCACCTATGTCGGGCACGGTCACGTGCGGCCTGTACCCGATCGCGAACGGCCGCGGAGGGCTCATTGTGTGCTTTGTTTTTAATTCCCAGCTTGGCCCCGGCAGGACTGAGCGTGACGTTGAGATCCATGCGATCGCGTAGCGGGCCCGATAATGCGCGACCATGCTTGGCTCGCTCGGTACTAGAACAGGTGCATTCGCTGGCATACGCCGCCCCACACCGACAGGGATTGGTCGCCATGACTAGTTGTGTTCTCGCCGGAAAGGTCACTCGATGGTGCGTACGCAGGTGGACGACCACCCCGTTTTCCATCGGCATCCGCAACGCATCCAATACCGCCGGGCGCATGAGGGTGATTTCGTCCAAGAACAGCACCCCATGGTGGGCAAGGCTAATCGCGCCGGGCTTGGGCACAGCACCGCCGCCGACTAACGCTGCCACAGTCGCGCTGTGATGTGGAGCCACAAACGGCGGATGTTGAATAAGAGTGTCCGCAGTATCGAGCGCTCCGGCCACCGAATGCAGCGCGGTGACCTCCAGCTGCTGCCACTTCTGCAATGGCGGCAGAATTGTGGGCAAGCGCTCAGCGAGCATGGACTTCCCAGTTCCCGGAGAACCCTGCATGAACAGATTGTGCCCACCTGCTGCGGCTACCTCGAGGGCGAAGCGGGCCTCAGGTTGGCCATCGACATCGGCCAGGTCTACCGAGAAGGCTTGTTCGCTGGGGTCGTCGTTAAGCGCGGTCGTCAAACCTGAGCCGGTGAGTACCCAGCCCCATAGCTGTGTGAGGTCGGCTGCGGTGCAGACTGCGATGCCGTCGACGAGCGCGGCCTCGGCGGCGTTGGCGGCGGGGACGACAACCCAATGGGCACCTGCCTCGCGGGCGGCAAGGACCTGCGGCAGCACTCCACGCACCGGGCGAATGGAACCGTCGAGCCCAAGTTCGCCAATGAGAACCGTGTGGCGGAGACGACCTCGGGCCTCCATGTCATCGCTGGTTGCGATAAGGATGGCGCAGACGATGGCGAGGTCAAAGCTAGTGCCGTGCTTGCGGATATGCGCCGGCGACAGACTCACCACGACTTTTGTCTTCGGCCAGGGCAACTGCGAGTTAGCAACCGCCGTGCGCACGCGATGTTTGGCTTCTCCGACGGCGGCATCGCCGAGCCCACCGATATACATTCCCGGCAAGCCACGCCCAACATCGGCTTCCACCTGCACAATAGTTCCTTCAATGCCGCTGAGGCTGACTGCAAGAGCTGTACCGACAGTCATCTAGCAGTCCCACATGATTGCGTCGCTGATTGCGGGAATGTACGTAACTGCAACGACTGGAGGACCGGACGAAGGGCTGGACACTGTGACTTCTGCGCAGTCGATAACTACGGACTCTAACCAGTAGGTAGAACTCTCTGACAGCCACTGTCCCGCCGCCTTGCGCAAATGACGAAGCTTGGCTGCTGTGATGGACTCTCTGCCGTCCCCAAACTGACTACTTCGCGAGCTGCGCCGCGTTTTTACCTCCACAAAATGCAGCCTGCCGTCAACATCTTCAGCAATAAGATCGAGCTCATAGCGCCCCACCCGCTCATTCCGAGCAATAACTTCCCACCCCTGATCCTCCAACATCTCAGCAACGAAATCCTCCCCAAACGCGCCGAGCTGTCTTGTGGTTAGTTCTTCAAAGCTCTGTGTCATAGCCCCGGTCCCCCTGGTTCCCCGTTGAATTGTGCCTTGGCGGTTTACTGCCTAGACTTTTGCCGCCTTGGCGGTTCGGAAACACTCTTGCACAGCGGGCATGACAAAGGCCCTCCGATAAATGCTCAGAGGGCCCTAACTGTGGATAATTTTTCGACTGTGGATAACTGTTAGCAGCTAGCCATAACATGCGATGACAGGCGACGATAACCTACGGCAGTCGCAAGTCCGGCTTATCCAGTTCCTCGATATTGACATCCTTGAAAGTGATAACGCGCACGTAGCGGACAAACCGAGCCGGGCGATGGACATCCCACACCCACGCATCCGACATCCGCAGCTCGAAATAGACCTCGTTTTCGCTGTTGTGCGGAATCAGCTCCACAGCATTAGCAAGGTAGAACCTGCGCTCCGTCTCAACAACGTACGAAAACTGACTAACGACATCGCGGAACTCCTTGTACAGGGATAGTTCAACGTCGGCCTCGTAGTTTTCTAGATCTTCTGCGCTCACGACCGCGACGGCTCCTTCGAGTGTTTACATGTTGCTCTTTTTGTACATGTTGGTCTATTCGGGGTGCTCAAGATACTCCGCGTGTGCCAAGCGCACATTGCGGTATGACCACCGATGCTCCGGGGTTGCGCCATGGCGTGAAATCGCTTCCATATGCGATGACGTGCCGTAGCCCTTATGCCCCGCCAGACCATAGTCCGGATACTTCTCCGATAGGTCAACCATAATGCGGTCGCGGGTGACTTTGGCTAAGACACTCGCAGCAGCAATACATCGGCAAGCGGAATCACCACCAATCACGGGCAAATAGGGTGCCGTGAAGCCAGACACCTTGAGTGCGTCGGTAAGCACGTAGCCAGGACGCTGCCCCAACCCGGCTACCGCGCGGCGCATTCCAGTGACATTCGCGTCCTGGATGCCGAATTGGTCGATGTAGGACGCGGGAATCGTCGTCACGCAAAAAGAGGTGGCGAAGCGTTGGATGAGCGGAAAGAGCCGTTCACGTGCGGCCGGCGTGAGCTTTTTAGAATCGGTGAGCTTATCCAGCTCTGCGATAGGGCGTTCTGGAAGGCAGCAGGCGGCGATAACTATCGGGCCTGCACAGGCGCCGCGACCAGCCTCGTCGACCCCGGCTACAGGTCCAAAGCCGCGCTTTGCCAGCGCGACCTCTATCGTGCGCGACTGCTTCAGCCTCCGCAGTTTCGGCGCCGGCGGCGTGAGCAGACTGTGCTGACTAGTTGTGCTGGATGTCCGGATCATCGACGCCACCGATGCGGTTAAACGGCAGGATGATTGCCTGCACCTTGCCGACGACGTTATCCAGCGGCACAGTACCCTGCAGCTCGTCGCCCATGTGATAGCGAGAGTCCGCAGAGTTGGTGCGGTTATCACCCATGACCCACAGATTCCCCTCCGGCACTGTTACCGGCCCGAAGTACGGGCCACCACACTGCTCTGAGCCAAGATTATCCACCACCGGCTTGTCTGCCGGAGTTTTAATGAAATCCTGGTCTGTCATCTTGCCGTCAACCATGATGCCGGGATCTCCTGGGCGACACTGCACAGTCTGCCCACCCGTGGCAATCACACGCTTGACTAACGCATTTTCATCCGGGGCGACAAGGCCAATCCAGGAACCAACCGTCTGCAGCGAGTTTGCCACCGGGTTAGTAGAACGCTGTGACACGTAGTTACTATTCCAGGACTCCGGGCCATTAAAGACGACAACATCGCCGGGCTTGGGATCTGAGAACTGGTAGGAAACCTTATCCACCCAAATGCGGTCACCGGTGCACCCGACACATCCGTTGAGCGTCGGCTGCATCGACTCGGATGGAATCACGTAGACACGGCCGATAAAGGACTGCACACCAGCACTGATGAGCAGGGCAATCACGATAATGATTGGAATCTCGATGTACCACGGAGTGTGCTTTTCAGGCTCCTCGTCAAGTTTCCGGAAGCCTTTCAAGCCTTCAGTACGGTCTTCTTTTTGGCCGTCAGTCTGTTCGCGAGAATCGTCGTCGGTCATGGGAAAAGACTATACGCGATAGAAAAATCCCCACCGAGCTCAACACTCGATGGGGATTATTTTGCGCCAAAAGACTAGCGGCGCTCCTTGATGCGTGCAGCCTTACCGCGCAGGTTGCGCAGGTAGTACAGCTTCGCACGGCGAACGTCGCCCTTGAAGACAACGCGAATCTCGTCGATGTTCGGGGAGTGCACCGGGAAGGTACGCTCAACAGCGATACCGAAGGATACCTTGCGGACGGTGAAGGTCTCGCGGACGCCGCCGCCCTGACGACGGATAACGACGCCCTTGAAGACCTGAATACGCTCGGTCTTACCCTCGACAATCTTTACGTCGACCTCGATGGTGTCACCAGCGCGGAACTCCGGAATGTCGTCGCGCAGGTATGCTGCATCAACCTTGTCAAGAATGTTCATGGAAACTTATTCCTTTACTTTTTGCATAGACAGAGGACCCTGGCGGCGCTTTCCCACAGAGGGACGCTCGGCCGGTTCATGCCCGAAACAGGTAAAGCTGCCTATAAAGACAACCTGGAAATTATTACACACCCCCTGGTCAGAAACCAAACTCTTCCATGTTCGGCGGGTCTTGCGGGTCTTGGGGAGCTTCCGAGTCTTGGGGGTCTTGCGGGTTGGGAGTATCGGTGTCTTCTCCCCTGCGCGCTTCCTCGACCAGCTTCCGTGATTGCTCTATCAGCTCCTGGCGATACTCGTTATATTCTGCCAGCGCCTGCGTCATCCGCAGTCCCCGTTTGTCGAAAGTGTAGCGCCCGTGCCCGGCAAGCGGCCCGTCTTCCAGGCTCACCGCCTTTTTGCCCGTGCTTGACGACGTCCACAGTTCCACCCCATCCCGATCACGTGCAACATTCCACAGACCAGCTGTTTTCATGTTGTGGTGCCGGCGGCAGAGGCAGTGGAGGTTCGGCGTTTCTGTTGCCCCGCCCTCCTCTGGGTGCTCTTTGTCGTACGGCTCAATATGGTCAATGTCGCAGAGCTCCGCGGGTACATCACACCCCGGAAAGCGACACGTTCCGTCCCGACCTTTAACGAAGGCTCTCTGACTTTCGGTTGGGGCGTAGCCCTCCGCGGTTTCGTCGGCAAGCATACGAATATGCGTGACCTTATCAATCCACGCCTGCGTAGCTAACTGCGAGATCCAGCCAACGCCGCCAAGCCAGGCGGTGCGGGGACGCTCCTCTGTGGCAGGACAGTATAGGTTGAGTACGATTTTTGCCTCGGCGGTGCCGCGGATGAGGTGTGTCAAAGCTTCGACTCGAGTGCAGCCAGCTGAGCTGGAGATGGACTCGAGGGTGGTTTTGAATTCGAGAGCGCGGGTCTTTTCCAGCTCCATAAAAACTTCCGCGAAGTTGTCGCTCTCTTCAAAACCGATACTCTCTCCTACTATTTCGCGTTCTCCTGCAGGAAGCAGCGGATCGACATCACCCGGAAGGTTTTTGGGGCGAAGCTGAGGTTCAATTTCTTCGATAACCCGTTGCAGGAATTTATGTAGGCTGCGAACTCCCCGGAGTGCCTCGCCATGCTTTCGGGGAATGACAAAGCGGGCAATTTCTTCTTCAACAGCTGCACGCACCTCTGGATCGTGGAGCGGCGCTGTCGCGCGAGCAATGGTGATCAGATGCGCAAAGGGCAAATGAGCTCGAGCTTTAATAAAGGCACCCAGCCGGGGCATACGCGCTAACTGAATGCCGACCTCTACATACTCGAGCGCCTTACCGCGGGAAATACCCAACTCGGGTGCGATTTCAGCAATGTATGCATCCACATCAATCTCAAGCGACTTCGGCGTGCAACCGCAAGCTATACCCAGTTCCAGGCGATTGCGTTGGATACCCGCCACCGCCAACTGGTTCGTGGATGACTCGTGGAAAAACTGCGGCGCTTCAGGCAGCAGAGCCGCTTGGTAAACATCGGACGGTTGTTTGGCCGGACTATCTTTTTCAGACATTGTTCCCCCAAAGCCCCAACCCCGCTCAGTGTCGATAACCAGTGAATACCACTAGCCCAACGCCAAGAAGAGAAGCTCAAGCACTTTGTTCTTGATGCCTCCATTTTAGCACACCCATTCGATTGCGCAACCCCTTTAATAAAACTTTTTCGCTTGTACATTCGAGTGAATTGTTGAGCGTGTTATCAAATGTCACGAGGTGCATCTTCTGGCGAAACTCCGCGCACACTAAGACGGCACGCTACAACCGCTCGCTACAACGTCACGCTGATACAGCACTCCAATAACGACCGCTGCCGACCGTTGCTACAAAGCCCCCCCCCCAACTGCTAGATTGTCTCCATGCAGCAGATTCCACGCTTTGACCCCTGGATTGTTCGAGGAACAATCATCGCCCCGTGCGTTCTGGCGATTGCACAGCTTCTGTGGGTAATTGCCATTTCCGACCGACTACCGGAGCAGTTAGCAACGCATTGGAGCGGTAGCGGCACTCCCAACGGTTTCATGCCGCCAATTCAAAGCACATTGATTATGGCCATCATCGTCATCGCATGTGCGCAGATCGGTTGGCTCGGTGCAAAGACCAGCACGCCGCTTGTCGTGCGCAAGCCAATTGCAATAACCAACCTCGCCCTCTGCGGCTTCTTAATCGGCATTGAATTCGCGATTATCATCCCGCAGATCGGCACGACGGACCCTACGACCGCCCGAATCGGCTGGATCTATGCAATAGCCGGCGTCATCATCGGCCTAGTAGCGGCCCTGCTCGTGACGCGCCGCCTCAAGGACTACTCCTCGCTTACCGACGCCACGGTCACCGAGCCGACATCGCCACAGTTGCCCCATCGAGAAGGAGCCCCGACTCCCATCGATGTCAGTGTGGCCATCTCTAAGGGGGTCAAGGTCACCCTCGCAGTCTGGTGCGTGGTGTCTGTAGCGCTCGCAGTGTTCCTGCCAAGCCTCGGCATTGTTTTTCTGCTGTGCACGCCGCTATTCCTCATCGCATATGAAACCGGCATGACACTAGACACGGACCCGAAGACAGATTCCATTACCGTTTTTAACGGCTGTGGACCGCTGAAGATGAAACACCCCATTGAGCTTCGAACCATCAAATATGCGAAGCCGGCCACTTATAACTGGGCCGACGGTGGCGGTATTGGGCTTCGACTTGGCAATGATGGCCGCATCACCGTGGCGGCACGGTCAGGCGAGGCAGTCAAGATTGAGACCTCGGGGTCCGATTACACCATCGTCGTACCGGATGGAATGGCTGCGGCTGTCGCGGGTGAGATCAACAGCCGCATCGACGCTATGCGCCAATAGGCTATGCGCTAATAAATCAAGCGCTAACAGATCAGGAGCTAAAAGCCTGCCCTGCGCAGCGCGTCAGCCATGGAACCGCCGCCTCCACCGCGGTTGGCTCCACCGCGCTTCTTATTCTGGGAACCACGCTTTCGGCCGCCTCCACGGCCTTCTCCGCGACCGCCGTCACGCTTTGGCTTGGCATCCGAGGCGTCGTCGTCAAGCCTGAGCGATAGACCGATGCGGTTGCGTTCGACGTCAACGTCGAGAACCTTCACCTTGACCACCTCGCCCGAGCGGACGACCTCGTGCGGGTCGGAGACGAAACCGCGGGCCATGTTGGAGACGTGGACGAGGCCGTCCTGGTGGACTCCGACGTCGACGAAGGCGCCGAAGGCCACGACGTTGGTGACGGTGCCCTCGAGAATCATGCCGGGCTGAAGATCGGAGACCTTCTCCACGCCTTCCTTGAAGGTGGCGGTGACGAACTCGGGACGCGGATCGCGGCCGGGCTTGTCCAGCTCGGTCAAGATGTCCTGGACGGTGGGCAGGCCGATACCTGCGGACTCGTCGACGAAGTCTGCAGCACGCACCTTGGACAGGACACGGGAGTTGCCGATGAGCTCCTGGACACTAACGCCGGTCGAAGCGGCGATGGCATCGACGACGCGGTAGGACTCCGGGTGCACGGCGGAGGCATCCAGCGGGTTGTTAGCGCCGTGGATGCGAAGGAAGCCGGCGCACTGCTCGAAGGCCTTCGGGCCAAGACGCGGAACCTTCAGCAGCTCCTTGCGGGAGGTGAAAGCGCCGTTTTCGTCTCGGTAAGCGACGATGTTGTCCGCAACAGTCGAGGACACGCCAGCAACGCGACCGAGCAGCGGCGCAGAGGCGGTGTTGACCTCCACGCCGACAGCGTTGACGGCATCCTCGACCACGGCATCGAGAGAGTGCTCGAGCTTGGTCTGGGAAACGTCGTGCTGGTACTGGCCGACACCGATGGACTTCGGATCGATTTTGACGAGCTCAGCAAGCGGGTCCTGCAGGCGGCGGGCAATCGATACGGCACCGCGGAGAGATACATCCATGTCCGGGAACTCAGCTGCTGCCAGGGACGATGCGGAGTAGACGGAAGCACCGGCCTCAGAAACCACCACAGGGGTCGGCTTCTTGCCACCGGCCTGAGCTATCAGGTCAGCGATTTCGCGGGCCAGGGTTTCGGTCTCGCGGGAAGCGGTGCCGTTGCCGATGGCCATGAGCTCCACGCGGTGCGTGGCGCAGAGAGTGGCCAGTTGCTCCTTGGCGCCGGACCAGTCATTGCGCGGCTGGTGCGGGTAGACGATGGCAGTGTCGAGCACCTTGCCAGTGGAGTCGACAACGGCGCACTTAACACCATTGCGGTATCCCGGGTCCAGGCCGAGAGTGGCGCGCTGGCCAGCCGGTGCGGCCAGCAGCAGGTCACGCAGGTTACGGGCGAAGACATCCACGGCTTCGGCCTCGGCGCGCTCCTTCAGTCGAGTGCGGGCATCGAGGGCAGCGGACACCTCCAACTTGGTGCGCCAACCGAAACGAACGGCCTGGTCAATCCACTTGGAGGTACCGCCGTCGGGAAGCTCAAAGGCCTCACGGATCATGTGCTCGTAGGTCTCATCCTCACCCGCATCGATGTTGAGCGTCAGGATGCCCTCGGCCTCACCGCGCAGCACGGCCAACACGCGGTGGCTAGGCATGGTGTCCAGAGGTTCGTTGTGCTCGAAGTAGTCACGGTACTTCGCACCCGCAGTCTCCTTGCCCTCCACCACGGCAGCGGCGGCGGAACCGGAGGACCACACCTGCTCACGGACAGAGCCAACCAAATCAGCATCGGTAGCGAAGCGATCGACCAAGATGGCACGGGCACCGGTCAGAGCGTCCTTCGCATCCTTACCAGCTGCCTCGCCGTACTTAGTGGCCAGAGTCTCGGGGTCCGCGGCTGGGTCGGCCAGCAGCTCCTCCACCAGCGGTTCGTACCCGGCCTCACGTGCAATATCGGCCTTGGTCTTGCGCTTCTTCTTGTACGGCAGGTAGAGATCCTCCAACCGCGCCTTAGTGTCGCAGGCGAGGATGGCGGCCTTGAGATCGTCGTTAAGCTTTCCCTGCTCTTCAATGGCGGCGAGAATCGTTTGCTTGCGCTCTTCTAGTTCGCGCAGGTAGACGACGCGTTCCTCGATGAAACGCAGCTGTGTGTCATCGAGCCCGCCGGTTACTTCCTTGCGATAGCGGGCGATGAAAGGCACGGTGTTGCCTTCGTCGAGAAGCTTGATAGCGGCGGCGACGGCACTTTCGGCAACGTCCGCACCAGTGGCGGCGAGTTCTCGGGCAATTACTGATGAAATCACCCGGGCAACTTTACTATCGTGGAAGTACCAATTGGCGAACGCCCCACAGAAGGCTCGCAGTAATCACCGGAAAAGGAGCCCCATGAAGCAGAAACTCTGTGCCGAATACCTGCGCATCTCCGACGAGGAGGCAGCGCGGTTAGTTGAGGTCGCAGCACCTGCGGCGACCAGCGACGGCGGCACGGCGGGGCTTGTTACCGACGGCGCGGAGAAGATTATCCTGCAGCACTTCGTCGACGTTCCGGACGAAGATGCCCTGGACATCGACACGGACTGGGAGTCCCTGCTGCGCACGTTGACCGGCAATCCCATCGACGGCCAGGCACTCGGCGACCCGCTGGCGGAGGCCATCCTCGGTGCCGACCGCGTCTGCCGCAAGCCGCTGTCCGCAGTCATCCGCGCCGATCGCGTCGGCGACGTGCACCAGACGCTGGCAAGCATCGATCTTGCCGCCCGCATCACGGACAATGGTTCGCTTATCGACGAAGCCACTGCGACACAGCGGTACCGCGAACTCGTGGCCTTCTACGAGGAGACTAAGGCAGCGCGTAGCGCCGTGCTCGTGGCCATCTCCTAAGAACTAGCAGCGCAACTGCTAAGCCGATAACTCCGGCGATGAGGCCGCCGATAACATCGGTGAGCCAGTGCGCCCCGACCCACACGCGCGACAGTGCCACAGCGCCGATAAGCGCGATGATGGCCAGGTCGAGCAGCTTGCGGGCTGTGCGGCGCAATACGGGGATGGCAAGCTGCATCGCGGCCATGCCACTGGAGGTAACCGCTGCCACATGTGCAGAAGGAAACGCCGCATCGTGCAGGTTGACCAGTGAGAACTCCTCTCCCGGTCGGTCGCGGTCCAAAAACCACTTCATGGCATAAGTCACCGCAATTGACGAACCGAATGACGCCGGCAATAGCAACGCCCACGCACGGAAGCGGAACCACAGGAGTGCCGCAGCAACAAGCGTGACCGGCGCGACGTAAATCGGCCGGATAATCTCGCTCAAGGCCAGCATCACACTATCGACGCGGCCATCCCGCGCCCCATGCAGGTCACTGACCCAACCCGCAAACGACTGATCCATACTCCCCGCCAGCTGCGTCTGAGTGAACCACGCCAGCGCCCCAAGGACAGCTAGCCAACCAATGACGTGCCGAGGTCGCGCAATTCGAACACGTGCCACTAGCAGTTCTCCTCGGTTACTTCCCCAATGACTCCCTGGATTATTTCCCGGTCACGGGCGCTGAGGTCGACGTCGGCAAGCAAATCGGGACGACGTTCGGCCGTGCGGATGAGCGATTGGTCGCGCCGCCAACGGTCCACCAGCGCGTGATTGCCGCTGAGGAGAACGTCCGGCACTGTCAGTCCACGCCACTCGCGCGGCTTGGTGTAGGACGGCCCTTCGAGCAGACCGTCAGAGAAAGAGTCCTCCTCGTGGCTTTTGCGATTGCCCAACACACCCGGGATCAACCGCACGACGGACTCCGCAATCACCAGCACCGCCACTTCCCCGCCGATCAGCACATAGTCCCCAATAGAGACCTCACGCACGCGGTAACGATTAGCGGCATCATCAATAACTCGCTGGTCGATGCCCTCGTAGCGCCCGCACGCGAACACAATGTGCTCCTCGTGTGAGAACTCCTGCGCCATCTGCTGCGTAAACGGCTCGCCCGCCGGGGTCGGGACGATCAGCAGGGGCTTCGCTGAATCTTCTTCGCTTAACGACGGCACTTCCGCTGCAGCATAGGAAGATTCCTCGACCAAGCCCAGTTTCTGATCATGGCGGACATTGTCCAAATGTGGCACCGCGGACGTGAGCGACTGCTCCGCTTTCAGCGTCGCCACCTCGTCGAGGGCGGGGCCCCAGACATCCGGCTTCATAACCATGCCGGGGCCACCGCCGTAGGGCGAGTCATCCACGGCTTGATGTACACCTGGCGCCCAGTCGCGCAGGTTGTGCACTCCGACACTCAAAATGCCCTGCTCAATTGCCTTGCCCAGCAGCGCATGACGCAGTGGCTCGAGGTACTCCGGGAAGATTGTGACTACATCGAGACGTAAGCTCACAGCTCCAACAGTCCTTCCGGCGGGGTGATGGTGACAGTAGAATTCTCAAGGTCAACTTCCGGAACGATGTCCTCTACCAGAGGGATGAGTACCTCCCGGGCCCCGTCGTCAAGCGTGACTTCAAGGAGACGATGAGCGGGCGCGCGGACGATAGAAGTGACCTCGCCTATATCGGTGCCGTTATGGACTACGCGCAGGCCTTCAAGTTCAAAGTCATAAAAGTCCTCGTCTTCGAAGACGGGCTCGGCATAAAACTTCATACCCCGATGACGCTCGGCCTCATTGCGGCCCGGAATCTCCTCGAAGCGAATCAGCAAACGCCCCTGGTGCGGGCGTGCCGTTTTCACAGTCAGCTGTTCCTCACGGCCGGCCTGTACACCCAACAGCGTGGCCCCGACTGCGAAACGCCCTTCCGGATCATCCGTTGTCGCATCGACGACGACTTCCCCGCGCACACCGTGGGGCTTGATCACTCGGCCAATAAGCACCATGTCAGCTACCGACACGCGCACACTCCCTCTCTTATAAAGGCTCTGTAAAACACCCCGCGTAAAGCAAAAAGGCGCCACCCAACACTTCGTCTTGAAGTATAAGGTAGCGCCCGGATTAGCTAAGCGGCGTACTCAGCGTCCTTATTACTCGGCGTCCTCGGAAGCCTCGGACTCAGCAGCCTCAGCCTCGGCAGCCTTTGCGGCCTCCTCAGCTTCCTTAGCAGCCTTAGCTGCTTCCTTGGCCTCGCGGCGCTTAGCGGTGATGGCCTCAGCGGACGGGCCATTGTTGGCCTCTTCCAGAGCCTTGTTGAACAGCTCGAGCTTGGTCGGCTTCGGCTCAGCAACCTTCAGAGTGCCCTCTGCACCCTCGAGACCCTTGAACTTCTGCCAGTCGCCGGTGACCTTCAGCAGAGCCAGAACCGGCTCGGTCGGCTGTGCACCGACGCCCAGCCAGTACTGAACGCGCTCGGAGTCAATCTTGATGATCGACGGCTCTTCCTTCGGCTGGTAGATGCCCAGGTTCTCAATGACCGCACCGTTGCGACGGGTACGAGCATCAGCAACGACGACGCGGTACTGAGCAGTACGAATCTTACCCAGGCGCTGCAGCTTAATCTTGACTGCCATGAGGAGTTCCTCTTTCTTCTATGTCACTGGACAATACTTATGCATCCGAGCTCACGAGTAATTACTAACGAAGTGCCTCGGACCGGTTTTGCCCTTGGGATATTTACACTGCGCGTGACCACCGGGCGGCCGTGGCCGGATCCGATGAATTCGCAGTCGTGCCTCAGCTGAGGATTCTCATTGAGACAACTCGAGGTATGTTACCAGCAGTTTTTGGAAATTAACAAAACTGCGCACTCGAAACGCTGCATACCCACTAAAGCTGAACGTCGTTGACAGTGCGGTAACGTAACATTCTATGAAAACCACCGGCACCCAATATAGGTATGACTTGGACGGACTACGGGGCATTTCGATTGCCCTCGTAGTCCTTTTCCATGTTTACGTCGGCCGCGTTTCCGGTGGTGTGGACGTATTCCTCTTGCTCTCCGGGTTTTTCTTCTTCGGCGCGCAGTACCGCAATGCCATCAATCCCCGGCAGTCCATCAATCCATGGTGGAGCATCTGGCGCACGCTGCGTCGCCTAATCCCGACACTAGTGCTGGTCCTCTTTGCGACAACCCTGTTTGTCATTTACTTCATTCCATCGCTTCGCACGATCGACATTGCCCAGCAACTCCGCGCCAGCCTGCTCTACTACCAAAATTATGAACTGGCACTCCAGGGCTCGGACTACGCAGCCGCAGAGAGCGAAACCTCCCCACTGCAGCACCTGTGGTCAATGTCGGTACAGGGCGAGTTTTATCTCGGCTCCATTTTGCTCATCTCCCTACTCGCCTGGATGACGCGCTCACCCCAGATTGTCGGCGCGGTTACCTCACCGGTGGAGGCGAAGCGCACCGACGCTACCGGCGGTAAACTCCGCCGAATCCTCACTCCGTTGCTGGCAGTTATCACTCTCGGCTCGATTGCCTATGCCTTCTATATGCACTCCGAGAACCAGGGGTGGAACTACTACTCCACTGTCAGCCGCCTCTGGGAACTCTGCCTCGGCGCACTACTCGGACTGATTCTTGTCCGGGGATCCATCCCCATGCCCAAGCCACTTCGAGTGCTGTTAGCCAGCATCGGCCTCGCACTGGTAGTCTCCACCGGTTTCATCTTCGACGGCGCCGCACAGTTCCCAGGCCCTTGGACCCTATGGCCCCTCGGTGGTGCTGCGCTGATTATTATCGCCGGCCCTGAGGCGGGCTGGATCTCCAAGTTCCTGGCCAGCCGCCCAATGCGCGAAGTAGGCCAGAGCGCCTACGCGCTCTACCTGTGGCACTGGCCTCTTCTCATCCTGGCCATAAACTACCTCAACCGCGATACTCCGGGGCTGAAGCTTGGCACCGCAGTGATCGTCGTTTCCTTTATTTTGGCCAAACTCACCAACAAGTATGTCGAGCTGCCGCTGGCTCAATCGACTCGCCGACCGACCCGGACTCAGCCCGTCGTCGGCGATGCAATCCACGCAATGAAGCATCGTCGCCCGGCTCGTCGTCTAGCGGCAGTCGGCACTGTTGTCGTCATTGCGTTGGTCGGCATGTCCAGCCTTGTCAACGTGCAACAGGTGCGCGTCGATCGCGCCTCCGCCACCAGCCTAGATCCAGAGGTCTATCCAGGTGCACTCGCGCTTACCGACGGGTACGAGGTCCCCAAGGCAGCCACAAAGCCGAATACCGATTTCATCACGGACCTTTGGCCGGAACCTGCCCTCGATGGCTGCCTTGCGACAGGCGGTGAGGACGTCGGATACTTCCCGCCGAATCGCCGTTGGCGCGATGAGACCCAGCCGTGTGTCTACGGTGATCCAGATGCTAGTGACTCGATTGTCATCGTCGGCGGCTCGCACATGGAACATTGGTTTGCCCCGATTGATGCCTACGGCAAAAACAACGGGTACCGAGTGGTGGTTCTTCTCCGACAAGGCTGTCCAGCGACCTTAGAACCGATCCACGGAGTCGGCGATATCTGCGTGGCCTGGACTTTCGAGGCTCTGCAGAAAATTGACGAGATTCAGCCAGAGATGGTTTTCACCACTTCAACCAGACCCCTGTTCCAGGCGGACCCACCGCAGCCCGGCGACTACACACCGGATGGTTACGTTTCGTTTTTCGCTGCTCTACAAGAACGCGGAATTGATTTCTTCGCCATCCGCGATAACCCATGGGCGCTACGGGAGGACTTGGACCAATTCTCCCCCAGCGTATGCGAAGAAGCGGAAGAAGACTGCACTATCCACCGCAAAACTGCCCTAAATGCAGAAAATCCCGCTGAGGAGATTCTTGCGAACTTCCCCAACGGGCACAGTCTAGATTTCTCCGACATCTTCTGCGGTCCGACCACCTGCCGTAAAGTTATTGGCAATATCTACGTCTACCGCGACAGCAATCACATCACCGATGAACTAGCGGCCACTTTCAGTCCTGAAATGGACCGCCAGATTCAGAAGGCTCTGCGGGACTAGCTACTTCTAGTCCCCGCTACTTCTTGCCCTGTCCGAAGTCGAGATTGTTGAGGTCAAAGTCCTCCATACCTTCTGGCAGCTGATTACCCATCTGCTTCTGCAGCTTCTGCAGTTCAGCCATGCTAGGCATACCCGGTATGCCCTGCATACCTGGCATTCCAGGCATACCGGGCATTCCGCCACCGCGCATTGCCTTCGGCGGCGTTGGACCACGGTTAGCGCCCTTGCGCTTATTCTTGCCCTTGCCCTTTCGACCACGCTTGGCCTTGCGGTTCGATGGGCGACCACCGCCCATACCAAATCGGCCGGCCATCTGCGCCATCATCTTCCGCGCCTCATTGAAACGCTCGATGAGCTGGTTAACCTCTGAAACGGACACACCGGAACCGTTGGCGATACGACGACGTCGTGAAGCATTCAGAATCTTCGGATTCTCGCGCTCTTCCGGAGTCATACCGCGGATAATCGCCTCGATGCGGTCAAGCTGCTTTTCGTCGACCATTTCCGCGGCCTTGGACATTTCCGCGCCGCCGGGGAGCATCTTGAGGATGTTGCCGATTGGGCCCATCTTGCGGACCATCATCATCTGCTCGAGGAAGTCCTCGAGAGTCAGCTCACCGGAACCAATCTTCTGGGCGGACTTGGCAGCCTGCTCATGATCGATTTCCTTGGAAGCGACCTCAACCAACGTCTTTAGGTCACCCATCCCCAGGATGCGGCTGGCCATACGGTCTGGGTGGAAGACGTCAAAGTCCTCCAACTTCTCGCCCGTGGAGGCGAACAGAATCGGCTTACCGGTGACCTCACGGATAGACAGTGCAGCGCCACCGCGCGCGTCGCCATCGAGCTTGGTCAGTACAACGCCGGTGAAGTCAACGCCGTCTCGGAAGGCCTTGGCGGTCTCTACCGCGTCCTGACCAATCATGGAGTCGATGACAAACAGAACTTCATGCGGGTTGATGGCATCGCGAATGTCGCGGGCCTGCTTCATCAGAACCTCATCGATACCCAGGCGACCTGCGGTATCGATAATCACCACATCGTGGCGATGCTGGCGAGCATAAGCGAGGCCACGGAACGCGGCGTCAACTGGATTGTCCTCGCTGGTGCCCATTTCATGGGTGGAATCGAGGCTGGTGCCCGGGAACGGTGCGAAGCACGGCACGCCTGCACGCTCAGCGACAATTTCCAGCTGCTGCACCGCGCCCGGACGCTGCAGGTCACAGGCGACGAGGACCGGGGTGTGCCCCTGATCCGTGAGGTACCTGGCCAATTTACCGGCCAAGGTGGTCTTACCAGCGCCCTGCAGACCGGCCAGCATGATAACCGTTGGTGGCTGCTTCGACATATTCAGCCGTCGAGTCTCGCCACCGAGGATGTTAATCAGTTCCTCATTGACGACCTCAATAATCTGGTTTGCCGGGTTGACAGTCTGGCTGCCAATAATTTCGTTAGCGCGTTCCTTGATGCGCTTGATGAAGGTACGGACAACCTCGAGGGAGACATCGGCTTCCAGAAGAGCCAGCCGAATCTCGCGGGCGGTGGCGTTAATATCCGCCTCAGTCAGGCGGCCCTTCCCGCCCAGCCCCCGCAGGGCACCCGTCAAACGATCGGAAAGAGACTCAAACAAGTTTCCAGCTCCCCTTTTGCCTTGTTTTTTCTTAACTGTTCTACCGTACCCGCTGGATACTCCATTTGGCACATATCTACAGCTTCGCCTATCGACAACGATTGCAGCCCACCCACCCTAAATGCCCCGATTCGGGTGTAACCAATAGGAAGTAAGAAATAGCAATAGGATGAAGCTCTTTTGTACTCAAGGACGTTAGATTACTGTTCGTTATTTTAATGTGACAATTAAACGAGCCTCCAGATATGAATGCCCTACTGCATAAAGAACGTTTATCCAACCCAGTTACCACCAGCTAGGTAACAGAAAGATAACGCCAGTGGCTAGCTTTTGCTAAGGCCACCCTTAGTAAGAACCTCCCCCGGAATGGTGTAAGCCAAATAGCAAACCGGCGGCATTGCAGCAGGTCAAAGCACGCCACTGCGCACCTGATGTTATTCCTATAACTACCTCCAATACCGTTCATATATCAACCAGTTTATGGTTAATCATGAACCTAGTTAACCGCAGTTGGCCTGGTTTTATTTTCCGCCGTGCACGATGAGGGATGAACGGCGAAATCATATTCATTGGTCTCTGACCGTTTGACTCCTTGAGAGGTTTTCATGAAGAAGTTCACCACGGCTATCGCCGCCGCTGCCTTCTCCGCCAGCATGATTGCAAGCGCAGGCACCGCTACTGCACAGATTCCGGACTCAATGCCGACCGAGTGCCCCGCCGGCCAGCACTTTGAGAACGTCGGAGGCACTTTCCAGTGCGTCGCAGACCAGCCTGAGCAGGATTCCACTGACGGAATTCCGGCCCCAATGCCGGACAAGTGCCCAGACGGCCAGCACTTTGAGAACGTCGGCGGAACCTTCCAGTGCGTCGCGGACCAGGAAGCTCCTAAGCCCGAAACACCGGGCGACAATGAGTCCCAGCCGGGCGACCCCGGAAACCCAGGCATTTCTGATAAGCAGTGCCCGGAGGGCGAGCACTTCGACATGAGCAAGCCAGTTCCAGGCAACCCGAATGTCTTCGGTGTCTGCGTCAAGGACGAGGCGAAGCCGGACACTGACAAGCCAGGCACGGACAAGCCGGACACCGAGAAGCCAGGCAAGGACGGCAAGGACGGTAAGCCGGGCAAGGACGGCAAGGATGTCAAGGTAAACGTTGACATCAAGATCTCTGCTGAGTGCAAGAACGAAAACAAGTGCACGAAGGAAGAGAAGAAGGCCAAGGAAAAGGCCGAGAAGAAGGCTTCCGAGTCCAAGAAGACGACCTCTTCCGAGAATATAAAGAAGGTTTCGGACTCCAAGAAGTCTGAGCAGAATACCTCGGAGTCCAAGAAGGCTTCTTCGACTCAGAGCACTGGCCTGGCAGCCACCGGCGTTGACGCCACCACCCTGGGCGGAGCCGCTCTGGTTCTCCTTGTCGGCGGTGTCGCCGCTACCCGCATCGCCCGCAAGAACCGCTAAGAAGCTTGGGGTTCTACCCCGGTAACGAAACATAAAATGCTCCTGATGCCTATTTAGCATCGGGAGCATTTTTGTGCGCCATACCTCCGAAAAGTCATAGCTCCTATAGCCCGAAGCATAAAACCTCACAGGCACCGATTTTTTACCGAACCTCTACGCCCCATCCACCTTTCACCACCCGACACAATCAGGTACCACGCTTCGCTAGCGAAGACAGAAAAGCCCCCTACCGAGTCGACAGTGACTGGTTCTATAAACGCCCTACCCACAACGGGTGTACACACTCAGCGTTGTAAATATAAGTTCCCACTTCCCCTTACTGGGGTTTGGACAAGTCAACAATTTCTCTTTACCCCCCCCCTTCCCAAACCCATACCACCAAAGACTGTAATTAGTTATTCGAATCAAAAGTGTGAACAGTGTTCCCCCTTAAGTCCTTTGATTGCAGGGCTTTCCTATAGACATTGTGAGGTTTCCAAATGAAGAAGCTCTCTTCGACCATGGTGGCCGCTGCCGCTTCAGCCGGCATGCTCATCGGCGTTGGCGCCGCCACCGCACAGATTCCTGACCCCGCCCCGTCGGAATGCCCCGCCGGTCAACATTTTGAAAATGTTGGCGGTACTTTCCAGTGTGTAGATGACGCTGCAAATCCGGATCCAGGAGGTTCATCGAACGATGGCATTCCACCGGGCGTTGAGGACACCCAGACCTGTCCCGACGGTTCCCCGCGTGACATGAGTAAGATTGACCCGGCAACCGGGGCTTACGGTGCTTGTGGCACTTCAGATGATTCCGGCCCAACTCCGGAGCCTGATGAAGATGCCCCAGAAAATGACGGAATTCCGCCGGGAGTTGATGACACCGCAACGTGCCCCGACGGTTCCCCGCGTGATATGAGCAAGATCGACCCGGCAACCGGAGTCTACGGCTACTGTCCGACCTCCGATGACGAAACTCCGGGCGACGATGAGAACCCAGGCGATGACGCTCCGGGCGACGATGAAAACCCAGGTGACGAACAGCCCGGGGAGGACGAGAATCCTGGGGAGGAAAATCCAGGCGACAAGCCCGACACCCCTAAGAATGACGGTAAGCAAACCGGGACCAAGAACACTGGGCTAGCAGTCACTGGTGTTCAGGCGACTGCCCTCGGCGGTGCCGCTCTTGCACTCTTGGTCGGTGGCGTGGCAGCTACCCGCCTCGCACGCAAGAATTCTAAGGATTCCTAGCACAACTCTCCGCTAGATTCCTAGCACCTCAACATTAAAGGCCCCGGAGCCCCGCGTATCCTCTACAGAAATCTACGCGGTGGCTCCGAGGCCTTTATTTTTGCCGGGGGCAACGGGCGACGCTGTACTCACCAATCGATGGAAAATTCACTCATCGATGTTAGTTACTATTTGCGGCCGCCGAGCAGTGCGTCTACGAAGCTCTCCGGCTCAAACGGCGCCAGGTGGTCAGCACCTTCACCAAGGCCAACCAACTTCACCGGCACACCGAGCTCGTTTTGCACCTGGAATACAATGCCGCCCTTCGCGGTACCGTCCAGCTTGGTCAGGGCAACGCCGGTGATGTCTACTACATCCCGGAACGTACGAGCTTGCAGTAGACCATTTTGGCCAACCGTCGCGTCCAAAACCAGGATGACTTCGTCAACCTGAGCCTTCTTCTCCACCACGCGCTTAATCTTGTCCAGTTGGTCCATCAGACCGACCTTGGTGTGCAGGCGGCCGGCGGTGTCGATGAGCACCACATCAGCGCCGGACTCGATACCGTGAGCAACTGCCTCAAATGCAATAGAAGCAGGATCGGCGCCTTCAGCGCCGCGAACGGTCTCCGCGCCAACGCGTCGCCCCCAGGTCTCCAGCTGGTCGGCTGCAGCAGCACGGAAGGTATCCGCTGCGCCGAGAACAACACGGTGGCCACCGGCGACCAGTACACGAGCCAGCTTGCCCGTCGTCGTGGTCTTACCTGTGCCGTTGACACCGACTACCAGAATCACTGCGGGCTTGCCCTCGTGCGGAAGTGCGCGGATGGAGCGGTCCATCTCAGGCTTGCACTCCTCAATCAACACCTCACGCAGCAGGGCGCGCACTTGCTCTTCCGTGCTCACCTTCTGGCTGGCAATACGCTCGCGCAGCTTATCGACGACACGCTGCGTCGCAGCCGCACCGAGGTCAGCCATAACCAGGATGTCTTCAACCTCTTCCCACGCGTCCTCATCAAGGTCACCCGCGCCCAAGATGCCGAGCACAGACTGGCCAATTGCATTCTGCGACCGTGACAGACGACCGCGCAGGCGGCCCAGACGTCCCTCAGCCGGGTCGATGGAGTCAATCTGCTGTTCTGCTTCTGGCTCTGGCGTCGGCTCCGGCGCAGCTTCCGGCTCCGGCTCTGGCGTCGGTTCTGGTTCGGGAGTCGGCTCCGGCTCCAGCTCCGGTTCAGGAGCAGGAACTACCTCTACCTCAGGCTCTGCTTCGGGCTCTGGTTGTGGTTCCGGCTCGGGCTCTGATTCCTCTTCCCCGGCCGTTGGCAAATCGATTGGGATTTCCCGCATTACGCGGTCATAATCCCCCTCCATTTCGGTGGGGTTATCCGGAATAACCAGTCGACCTTCTGGTTTCAGCAGTGAACCGTCCGGCTGATCGGCAGGTATATCAGCCTGCTTTTCCTCTGGCTCCGGGGCCTGCTTTTCAATCGGCTTTTCCGCCGGTTTCGGCATCGGTTTTTCAACCGGCTGCTTCTCGCGGGTATCAGTCCCACCACCGGCCGGAGCGAAGTTAAAACCACTAGTGGCCTGGTAATTTCCAGACTTCTCCTGCTGGGTGAGTTCCTTAGTATCTTCCTTCGCAAAGGAAATGCGCTGGTTCTTCCTGCGGACATAGCCCACAACAAAGAGCAGCGCGATAATAACGACAATCGCGACGACAAGGAGTATCCACTGAGTTGGAGTCATAACTCTCATTATGCAGTATCAACGACTCTTCCTCACTTACTCCGCGCTTACTCCGCTCCTGTCGACGGAGTTGCGGATGCCGGTGACATTCGCTGCGAGATTACTCGAGTCACACCATCGCCCCGCATGGTCACGCCGTAGAGCACATTCGCAACGTCCATTGTTGGCTTCTGGTGCGTAATGACAATCAGCTGACTGGTCGCGCGGAGTTCCTCGAGCAGCGCAATAAGGCGACGCAGGTTAACGTCGTCAAGCGCGGCTTCCACCTCGTCGAGTACGTAAAAGGGACTCGGGCGCGCGCGGAAAATAGCGACGAGCATTGCCAGCGCCGTCAGCGACTTCTCGCCGCCGGAGAGCAACGACAGCCGCTTAACCTTTTTGCCCGGCGGGCGGGCTTCAACCTCGATACCTGTCGTGAGCAGGTTGTCCGGCTCGGTGAGAACCAGTCGTCCGTCGCCGCCCGGGAAAAGCGTTTGAAAGACTGCGGGGAATTCTGCCTCGACATCGTTCCACGCGTCTGTGAAGAGCTGCAGGATCGTGGCATCGACTTCCTCGACAACATCGGTGAGGTCCTGGCGGGCCTTGAGGACATCATCGAGCTGCGTGGATAGGAAAGAGTAGCGCTCCTCCATCGCCTTATACTCCTCCAGCGCCAACGGGTTGACGCGGCCGAGCACACGCAGATCCTTCTCCGCCTGTTTGAGCTGCTTCGTCACGGCTGCGCGGTCGAAGTTCTCATCAGGAGCAAAGTCCGCGAGCAGGTCATCGACAGACAGCCCCAACTGGTCGACGATGCGCTCTGCAGCCTCGGTCACGCGGACCTGCGCCTGCGCACGGGCGATGTCGCCCTGGTGCGCGGAATCCGTTAGCTGTGCCAGCTCACGTTGCGCCGCATTTGCCTCCGTCCGGGCCGCTGATAGTGCCTGCGACACTGTCTTCTTCTGCGCCTCGGCATCGTCGCGATCGGCCTCTGCCCGCGCCAACGACACGTTGACCTTCGCATGCAAATCCTCAGCCAGCTCCGCGACAACTTCTGCCAATTCGCGCTGGGCAACCTTCGCCATCTGCGCCTGCTCATGGCGGGCCTTCGCTACGCGCTCCGATGCAGCCTGGCGACGGAGCCGCTCGGCCTTGCCTCGTACACTCGACAGTCGCTCCTCTGCCGTACGCAGCGACAGACGCGCCTCTGTTTCCATGGCGCGCACAGCCGTCAGCGCCTCCGAGGCACGGTCACGTTCGCTTGTCGACGGTTCCCCCTCCTCGGGGTCACGGTCAACGCGAGCTAAGCGGTCTGCGACCACCGCCAACTCCTTCTGGAGCTTCGTTACTCGGTCCGCGGCTTCGGCTCCGCGCTGCTCAGCGCGTTCGGCATCATGCACCACGCCGGACAGCTGCGCTGTGGCCCGAGTTCGGGCATCCGTGAGGACCTTCATACGACTCTGGTGTTCACGCAGCGCAGCACGGGCGGCCGCCGCGTCCGTGCGGCGGTCCTCTTCTTCGGCCTGTGCACCGGAGAGCACACCACCGAGGTCACTCAAACGCACCTGTGCTTCTGCTAGTTCTTCGCGAGTCTTAGCAATGTCGGCGGCGATTTCCACACCTGATGCAGTGCCACCAGCACCGCCAGCTACCCAACCAGAGCCACGCAGCACACCATCGCGGTCAACAACGCGCAGTCGAGTATCCTGGGTCACCAGCTCACGGGCGACGTGCTCGTCGTCGCAGGCCACGACGTCAACGAGCAGAGAGGTCAACGAACCCGAAAGCTCCGCGGGCACTGTCACATGATCGAGCAGCCAGGATGCCTGTGCGGGCAGAGTGATGTCCAAGCGCCAAGAGTCGGATGCATCCGCAGAATTGATAACAACGGCACTGCCCTTGCCCGTGGCCACAAGCTCGTCGATAAGCGAATCTCCACTGCCCTCGCTGACCAGTGCTTCGGCGGCCGCGCCGAGGGCGGCAGTGAGCGCTTTTTCCCAGCCAGCGTCGACATCGATGACTTCAGAGAGAACGCCGAGTTCGTGTTTTTCACGTAGCCACGCGGTGCCGTCGTTGGCAGCGGCGGTGCGGGCGGTCTCCAGAGCTTCGATGCGGGCGGACAGACCTGAGACGCTGCGCTCGAGGTCGCGCTCGTCAGCGCGGAGTTCTTTCAACCGTGTAGAGGCCAGCTCTGCTTCCCGGTTGGCCTGTTCATAAGCACTCTGCAGCTCGGGACCTTCGAATTCTGCCTCGGCTAGCTCCTGCGCGGCGTTTTCCACAGCTTCGGTGGCATCGGCACGGCGTTCGTCGGCCTCATTGGTTTGCTCGGCAAGGCGTGCAGCTTCGGCCTCGGCGGCTTCCAAGCGGGTGCGCAGAGATTCTTCTGCGGAAATGAGACGAACCACGCCTTCGCGACGGTCGGCGATTGCGCGAACGGCCGCGAGGTGCTCCGCTTCGGCTTCGCGGAAAGTCTCCTCGGCATCGAAGAGCGTTTCGCGGATTTCCTCCAGTTTTTCGCGGGCCTCTGCCTCAGCCTCAGCGAGCGTGGCTTCTTCGGTGGCGGCGTCGTCGGCACGCTGCTCCAGGAAGTCCGGGTCTGGGCCTACCCACGGAGCGACGGAGTGGTCGGCCGCGCGATCGGCGGCGATGCGGGCCGTCGCTTGAATACGCTCACCGAGTGCGGAGAGACGAAACCACAAATCACGGGCAGCATCGGCAGCTGGAGTGATGTCCTCCAGTTCGGCTTCGAGTTCTGCAGTGCGCTCAGCGGCAATCTCGGCTCGCTCCGTGGCGGCCTCCACCTTTTCCTCAATGAGCTTGGCTTGACCAGCAATGTCATTGAGGCTGTCCTGCAAATCCACGAAGTCCGCGGCAGCCAAACGCAACTTGGCGTCGCGCAGGTCTGCCTGCACAGTCTGGGCGCGAGAGGCGGCCTCAGCCTGACGCTTCAGCGGTTTGAGCTGACGGGCAAGCTCACCTGTCAGATCCTGCAGACGGTCGAGATTGGCCTGCATCGACTGGAGTTTGCGCTGCGCTTTCTCCTTGCGGCGGCGGTGCTTGAGCACACCCGCTGCTTCTTCGATAAACGCACGACGCTCCTCTGGCCGCGACTCCAGAATCTGCGAAAGCCGACCCTGGCCGACGATGATGTGCATCTCGCGGCCAATGCCGGTGTCGCTGAGGAGCTCTTGGACATCCATGAGGCGGACGCGAGAACCGTTGATTTCGTACTCACTTGCGCCGTCGCGGTACATGCGACGCGTGACAGAGACTTCCTTATATTGAATGGGAAGTGCCCCATCGGAATTGTCGATGGTAAGAGTGACCTCCGCGCGCCCCAAAGGCTTTCGCCCGGAGGTTCCCGCGAAGATGACATCTTCCATTTTGCCGCCACGGAGGGTCTTGGCGGAATGCTCACCCATAACCCACGCGAGGGCATCGACGACATTCGACTTACCAGATCCATTCGGGCCGACAACTGCGCAGATGCCGGGCTCGAATTTCATCGTCGTCGCCGAAGCGAAGGATTTAAAGCCCTTCAGAGTCAGCGATTTCAAATACATGGGGCAATATCTTACCCGTAGTTACGGTTTGGAGCTGAATTACCCCAAGCACGCACCCTGTTACACAAGATTGTTTACACAGCGTTGTTTACACCACTGCCTGCTTAGTTGACGCGTAGGCCGACTCACCGTGCTGAGCGACGTCGATACCAGAATGCTCCTGCTCGCCGTGGATACGCCAACCGACGGTTGCCTTCAGGACTCGGGCAATGATGTACGTCAGCACGCCTGAGAACACCGCTGCGACGACAGCAATAATGACCTGGATGGCAAACAACTTCAGGCCGTCGATGCCACCGCCGGTAAGCAGTCCGCGATCATTAGCCAGCAGGCCAACACCAATCGTTCCCCACATAGCTGCAACCAGATGCAGACCAACCACATCCAGGGTGTCATCGAAGTTGAATTTGTACTTCAAGCCCACTCCCCAGCAACCCAGCGCACCGCCGATATAGCCCAGAATGATTGAGGTCACTGGGTTCATATCTCCTGCGGCCGGAGTAATAGTCACAAGCCCTGCGATGACACCCGAAGCGGCGCCCAGCGAGGTGGGATGCCCATCACGAATACGCTCGAGTGAAATCCAGCCGAGCATCCCCACGCACGCTGCCACCGTCGTATTCAGCCATGCCAGACCAGCGACACCGTCGGCCGCAAATGCCGAACCGCCGTTGAAGCCGAACCAGCCGAACCACAGCAGTGCAGCACCCAGCATGACGAGTGGCAGATTGTGCGGGCGATGCTGGCTGCCATCGATGGACTTGCGCTTACCGACGATAATCGCCAGCACCAAAGCGGCAGTACCAGCAGCAATGTGCACAACCGTACCGCCAGCGAAGTCAATTGGAGCGATCAATGCTTCACCGTCAGCGGTACCGAACAGCTTTGCCGACAGCCCCTCTGCCGAGTGGCTCAGCAGGCCACCGCCCCAGACCATGAAGGCCATTGGGAAGTACACCAGCGTCGTCCAGAAGCCGACGAAAATCAACCAGGTGGAGAACTTCACGCGTTCGGCCAGCGCCCCAGAGATCAGCGCTACAGAAATCGAGCAGAACGTGAGCTGGAACCCAATGTCGATGATGTTTGGGTAACCGTTCGCACTCGCAATGTAGTTGCCGTCGCCATCCGTGATTGAGTTACGCAGACCGAAGAACTCGAATGGGTTGGCAAAAACACCACCGATCGACTGCGATCCGTAGGACATCGACCAGCCCCACAGCACGTAAATGGCACCGACAACGCCGACAGCACCAAAGCTCATCATCATCATCATCATGTTGAGCACCGACTTCTGTCGCGACATGCCGCCATAGAACAGCGCGAGCGCCGGTGTCATCAGCAAAACCAACGAAGCCGAAATCAGCATCCACGCTGAGTTTCCAGACTGTGCAATTACTTCTTCAGGCGTCATATGTGCCTCCCCTGCCTGTCAGTAGGTAGTTATTAACTTAATCCACTCGCCTTTCGTATTTACGTATTCTTTTTCCCGGTTGCGTAGGTTTTTAGCGCTCTGAGACCTCTACAACGCACCAATCGACTACCTCAAGACACGAAAAATCCCCCGCCAACTGCGCAAAAACAATGACATAGAGCGAGGGATAGAACGTATTCGAATTTTTCGGATTCCTACACCGACATGGGGGGGAGGAAGGCAGTTGGCACCCGCTTAACGACGGTCAAACGTGCTCAATGCACCCTTCGGTTCCTGCCATAACGGCACCACTGCCGTCACATCGCCCGGAGTATTCGGCCCCTCAAGCCAAGCGAGCAAACTCTCACAGTCTGCCCGTGGCCCTTCAGCAACAACTAACACCCGACCATCCGGGTAGTTCTGGGCGTAACCAACCAACCCCAACTCCAGAGCCGTCGCGCGGGTGTACCAGCGAAAACCAACACCTTGAACACGACCGTGTACCCACGCGGTGAGGCGGACGTCGTTAAGCAACATCGGACTCACGCACTGTCATCGGGTCGGAACCGTCCCAGCACTCAATCTTGTCGTGGCCGCGGACGTTAGGCAGATCATCGCGGTGGAATACCGGATTAAGCCCCTTGGACTTCTGCTCGGAGTAATTCTTTAGTAGGGCGACAGCTACGCCGCCCAGCGGCAGAATGGCGATGATATTGATGGTGGCCATGAGTGCGGAGAAAGTATCTGCAAGCGACCAGACGAGCGGCACGGAACCGACAGCTCCGCCAATCACGCACAGGATGACCAGGACACGCACGGTGTTCAGGACAGCCTTGCTCTTTGACAGGAACGGGATATTCGCCTCGGCGTAGTAGTAGTTACCCACCAGCGAGGAGAACGCGAGGAAGAAGATGATAACCGTGACCGCGTGGATGGCCCACGTACCCACCTGCGCCGACAGCGCAGCCTGAGTTAACGCGGTGCCCTCCGCATCGCCGCCGAAGGTCGGATCGGACAACAGGATGATAACTGCGGTGATAGTACAGACGACCCAGGTGTCGAAGTAGACGCCCATCGTCTGGATGAGGCCCTGTTTGACCGGGTGCGACACCGACGCCGTAGCCGCCGCATTTGGTGTGGAACCCATACCGGCCTCGTTGGAGAACAGACCACGGCGAATACCCTGCATCATGGCGGTACCGACAGCGGCACCAGCGATCTCACGGATACCGAAGGCGTGCTCGAAGATGAGCTTGATCATGCCCGGCACTTCAGTGATATTGAGAGCCAGCACAATCAGACCGAGGATGATGTAGGCCACGGCCATGATCGGTACGACAATTTGCGTCACCGCCGAAATGCGCTGCACACCACCGAAGATGATGACGCCGGCCAAGATTGCCAGCACAATGCCGACGCAGAATTTAAAGATCGGCGTTCCCTGACCAGTCGACTCAGCCACAGCCGCCGTGATTGAGTTGGACTGCACCGCATTGAACACAAAACCGTAGGTCACCGTGATAGCGATGACGAAGAGCGACGCCATCCAGCGCCAGTTCTCTCCCAGCCCCTTGGTGATGTAGTACGCGGGCCCTCCTCGGTAAGAGTCCTTATCCCGCACCTTGTACAGCTGTGCCAGCGTAGACTCCACGAAGCTGGTTGCGCCACCAATCGCGGCGAGCAGCCACATCCAAAACACCGCGCCAGGGCCACCGGTGGTGATCGCCACCGCCACACCTGCGACGTTTCCGGTACCCACGCGTGAGGCTGCCGAAATTGTAAAGGCCTTAAAGGCCGAGATGCCCTTGACGCCCTCAGAAATATCAGAGGGCTTTTCAGTGATGGCCCTGAACATCTCCGGGATGTACCGGATCTGCACCATGATGGTCCGCCAACAGAAGTACAAACCTGTACCAATCAGCAGAACAATCATGAGCAGCCAGTACTTGTCATTCCAAGCATTTACCCAGTCGGTTGCTTGCTCCATGAAACTCATAAGGAAATTCTAGCGCTGACAGGTGGGACACAGATAACTCGATCTATTCCCAAATGGCAGACGGACAATTGCGCGCCCACACCTCGGGCACGGCTCCCCCGCTTGTCCATAGGCGTTCAAGCTCCGCTCAAAATAGCCGCTTTCGCCGTTGACATGCACATATAACGCATCGAAGCTCGTGCCGCCGGCCGCTAGCGCCCGTTCGAGCACGGATTGTCCCTCGCGCAAAAGCTTCGCTAAACGACGGACCGAAAGGTCACACGCCGGCACGCGACCATCGACCTTCGCCGCCCAAAGCATTTCGTCGGCATAGATGTTGCCGATACCCGACACAATGTTCTGGTTGAGCAATACGGCCTTGATCGGTGAACGCGACTTCATCATGCGGTGTGCAAGTGCAACCACATCGACGGTGGGCTCCAATAGATCGGGCGCGATCTTGGCTGCGGGTTCCGGAACCACGCGTCCATGGGATTCGACCATTTCACAGGCCCAGACCCAACCAAAGGTGCGCTGATCGTTGAAGTTGATTAGGTGCCGAGCGCCGTCCGGCAGGGCGATGTCGAAAGCGGCTCGGGTGTGACGGCCAGGCAGCGTATCGGGAGTGTACGGAGCTTCCACGCGCAATTGGCCGCTCATGCCCAGGTGGATGGCGATTGCGGAGTCGTCGTCAAGCGTGAGCCACATGAACTTGCCACGACGATCCGTAGCGACAACCGTCCGCCCGCGCGTACGACCGGTAAACTCTGCGGCACCACCGGGTTGGCGCCGCACGGCACGAGCGTTGTAGACGAAGGAATCGTCGATGCGGCCACCGACGACGTAAGTGTCGAGACCGCGGCGTACGGACTCGACTTCAGGAAGCTCGGGCATTATGCCAGTGCAGTATGTGCCTGATGCGCGGCGTGCATCTCGGCTTCCTTCTTCGTGGCGCCGGTACCGCTGCCCTTAACCACGCCGTCAACCAGCACGTCGACGTAGAAAGTTAGGTCATGGTCGGGGCCGGTGGTGCGCACAGTGTACTCGGCAGCCGGTAGTTGCTTGGCCGCCAGGCGCTCCTGCAACAGCGTCTTCCAGTCCCGACCGCGAGACTCCGTCGGGGCATCGTCAATCATCTGGTTGAACAGGCGAAGCACGGTCTCGCGGGCAACCTCAAAGCCATGCTGCAGGTATATGGCACCCAGCAGCGCCTCGGTGGTGTCAGCGAGAATCGAGTGCTTATCCGCGCCACCGGTGGCCTTCTCACCGCGACCGAGGAGAATGTGCTCCCCCAACCCGATACTGCGGGCCAGGTCAGCCAGCGCGTACATGTTCACGACACCTGCGCGCATCTTGGAAATATCCTGCTCAGCACGGTCCGGGAAGCGACGGTAGAGTTCTTCAGCAACGCACATGCCCAGCACGGCGTCGCCCAGGAACTCTAGACGCTCGTTATTGGTCAGCATGCCATTTTCATTTGCGAAACTGCGGTGGGTCAGAGCGAGCTTCAGGGACTCCTCTGGTAGTTCAACACCGAGTTTTTCCAGCAGCGGGGCGTGATCGACGGCCTCAAAGGCCGCCTTTCTAGCGGCTTCACCGGTTAGCCGACGCTTGCGGCTCATCCGTTATATCTCCTTTAAAGTCTTCGTCTAAGTCGTCGTCGATTACTTATCGTCCCCGAGCGAGCCAAACTTTTCCGCCAGGCCAGCCCAACGCGGATCAATGCGCTCCTCTTCACCCGAGATGCCGTCTGGCTCCGGCACTTCTGAGTCCGACTCAGCACAGCTGGAATCGAAATCCAGACAGGTCGGATTGAAGGGCAGATTCAAGCCCGCCTCATCGATGACGGCTTGAGTGATATCCACCGTATTGTCGACGATCTGGCCAACTTCGTCCTCAAGGTCTTCTTCCTCGGCATCGTCGCCTGTGATGAAGTCCTCGTTGTTGGAAAAGACAGCCGAAATGTGGAAGCTGAGCTCCGGATTCAGCGGGGCTAGGCAGCGGACACACTCGCCGGTGGCCTTGGCAGTCACAGTCGCGTCAACCATGACACCACTGCCGAGGTTCGTGACAATGCCGTCAACGACAACCTCCTCGCCAGCGGCGATGCCAATCATCTCGACACCAACGCGGACGGGGCTATCGCCTACCTTGCGGAACTGCTCGGGCATGCCGCCCTGCAGACATGTCGAAACGTCCAGAACAAATGGGGATGAGTCAGTCATGATAGACCTCAGTCTACCCCGAAGATGCGCTAACGCTCGTACCGGCGGCGTTCCTGCCCCTCGGAGAAGGAAGACGGCGCGCTCTGTGCCCCTGCACCACCGCCGACGGCACCGGCCCCCGAACGCAGTACCGAGCGATTGCGACCGACATTACGCAGGGTCTCCTGGAGAGTCTGTTCAAACTCGGCGAGCTTGGAATCAACGTAGCGGTCACACTCTTCACGGAGGCGAGAGGAATCCGCGTGTGCGTCGGAAAGCAGACGATTCGCCTCGTCGTTGGCTTCGCGGACGACCGTTGACTCAGCGACCAGGCGAGCCTGCTCCTCGCGGCCTTCCGCAACGGAACGCTCGTAGGATTCGTTACCAGCGTGAATCAGGCGATCGGACTCGGCAGAAGCACGATCCACAATGCTGTCGTACTCGTGCTGAGCATCCTCGCGGAGGCGACGGGCGTCGTCCTCAGCGGCCGCGACGGTGCCAGCTGCGTGGGCATTGGCATCCTCGACGGTGTGGTTAGCGCGGGCCTCGGCCTCGTCGACAATGCGATGGGCTTCTTCATCCGCAGTCGAAATGGTGTTGTTCGCCCGGGCTTCAGCATCGTTGATAATCTCATCCCGCTGGTCCAAGACATCCTGCGCGTCATCGAGCTCAGCCGGGAAAGCATCCCTCAGCTCATCGAGCAACTCGAGAACACGCTGACGCGGAACCATACAATTGGCCGACAGTGGCACGCCGTGTGCCTCTTCTAGGATCTGGACCAGTTCATCAAGAGATTCGAAGACGCGAAACATGACTTACATGCTACTTCAGTCGGCGCTGCAGGGCGTGCAAGACAGGCTCAGGAACTAGCCCTTCCACCGAACCGCCGTAGCGAACAACTTCCTTCATCAGTGTCGACGACACATGACCGTACTTCGGATCAGCTTCCACAAAGAGAGTCTCAATGCCCGTCATGCGCCGATTCATCTGCGCCATGGGAGCCTCGTACTCGTAGTCCGCCGCCGAGCGCAGCCCCTTGACCAGGCAGGAGATGCCCTGCGCGGAGGTGTAGTCAACCAACAGCTTCGACCAGGAGTCCACCTGCACATTGTCCAAGTGCTGCGTGCACTGCCGAATGAGGTCCATGCGCTCTTCGACATTGAACATGCCCTGCTTATTCGGGTTGTGGGTAACCAGCACGGTCACCTGATCGAATTGGCGCGCGGCACGCTCAATCACATCGAGGTGACCAGAGGTCATGGGATCGTAGGAACCGGGGCAGCATGCGTGAGTCATAGAGGTCAAACCACCTTTGGCCGTCGTAAAGCGTAAAGAAGAACGTTAAGCGTTGTAGATAGCGGTGTCGAAGCGCGCCAAACCGTGAATGCGACGCTTCAGCTTCTGCTGGAGCTGTTCGTAGCCCTCGGGCCACTGCGTCTCCTCGTCATCGCGGTGACGCTCCACAGTCACGACCGCGCCCGGCGCGAGGAAGCTACGCAGCGCCTCGAGCATCTCTGTAACGGCCTCCCCCACCAACTCATAGGGCGGATCCGCGATGACGCGGTCAAAAGGCTCGCCCGGCGCGCCCGCAAGGTACGACGACACTTTCATCGGAGACAGGGCCACATCGGGATGCCCCACGGTGCGAATGTTCTTTTCAATAGCGGCAATGGCGTTCGGATCGTTTTCCACCAACACGACGGAACGCGCGCCGCGAGAAGCCGCTTCCAAACCGAGCGCACCCGAGCCAGCAAACAGGTCGAGAACGCGAGTTCCCTCTAGCCCAAAGCGTGTGGACCAGGAGGAAAAGATGGCTTCCTTCGCGCGGTCACTAGTTGGCCGAGTGGTCTCTCCCTTAGGCGCGACTAGCCTACGACCGCGTGCCTCACCTGCAATAATGCGGGTCATCTACTTCCCTTCGTGCGATGTGTTCTCGTTGCCGTTGTGCTGTGCCGTGGCGCTGTGAGTTGCTGGCGTGATTCTTGCCAGCAGCTGACCGCCTTCGACATCCACAAATTGATCTGCCGCCACCTCCGCGACCGTGCCCGGGCAGGGCGCTAAAACCGGCGCTTCTAGCTTGACGGCCTCCACGACCGCAATAACCTGACCGGTCGTCACCGAGTCTTTCTCGGCGACCTCCCAGCGGACTACTCCTGCAAAAGGTGCACAGACATCTACCATGCCCAACAGTCTACTTTGGTCTTACTAGGAGCGGTCCAAGTAGTTCGACTGCTCTTCATCGATATCGGAGATAAGCTCTCCCACAAGCCTCTCATCAACATCGAGAAGAGCCATGGCATCATGTCGGGTGCGCTCGATGATTTCGCCGTCGGTGGTGAGGTCCACCAGGCCGAGGCCGGTTGCCAGTCCCGATTGGTCATCGCCGAGCAGATCGCCGAAACTACGCGTGGCCAGGTCCAGCTCCGCCAGTTGAATGCCGTCGGTGGTGGCGGCAATGCGGTCCAGCCGGGTGCGCTCCGGTGTCTGCGAATGCGTGTGTGTACATAGGAAGCACAGGCCACCACGGTCACCACGGCCGACACGACCGCGCAGCTGGTGAATCTGCGAGATACCGTAGCTCTCGGCGCGGCGAATCATCATGATCGTGGCCTCTGGTACATCCACGCCGACTTCGATAACTGTGGTGGACACCAGCACATCCAGCTGTCCTGTGGCAAAGGCCTGCATCACGCGGTCTTTGTCCTCCGGTGCCATATTGCCGTGCAACTGACTGATACGTACACCGGGCAGTTTTTTCCTCGCTCGGTCGAACACCGCCTCCACGGACTCGTCGAGGAACTGTTCCTCATCGCGGGTAATGCGGGGACAGACAATGAAGGCGCGGTTGCCCTTGGCCACTTCTTCCCCAATCCGCTCCCAGGTTCGTGCCTCCCAGCGCGGCTTTTCCAGCGTCGGTACGACAAAAGATTGGATCTCCTGACGTCCCCGTGGCAATTCCGTCAACTGCGAAACTGCGAGGTCGCCAAAAATGGTCATCGCTACCGTGCGCGGAATCGGGGTTGCCGACATCACCAACAGATGCGGTGTCATTCCACCCCGTCCCCTGCTTCGCAGCTGATCGCGCTGGCGCACACCAAAGCGGTGCTGCTCATCGACGACCACCAGCCCGAGATCGAAGAACTCCACGCCCTCACTGAGCAGGGCATGCGTGCCGACGACAATGTCAGCCTCCCCGTTGACTGCCTCCAACAGGGTTGCCCGGCGCTCCTTCGTCGACATCGATCCCGTCAACAGTCGTACAGTCACTGCTACTCCGGCTTGCTCCAGCATCGCTGTCAGCGATCGGTAGTGCTGTTGGGCCAGGACTTCCGTCGGCGCCAGCATCGCGCACTGCCTGCTGGAATCGACTGCTTGCAGCATTCCCAGCAGGGCCACCACGGTTTTACCCGAGCCAACTTCACCTGCTAGCAGGCGGTTCATCGGGTTAGACCTCGCTATATCCTGCGCGATATCGGCTGCGACCGCGACCTGACCGTCGGTAAGCGAAAACGGCAACCCCCGGCGTAGCTCGTCGCGAAGTCCCCCGGCGACTTCCATGCAGGCCGGAGCGGTGAGACTCGCTTGAGTACGCTTGCGTGCACCAACGGCGAGCTGGAGCTCAAGCGCTTCGTCGTACTTCAGTCGGGCAAGCGCGATGTCGGGGCCCGCGATGGAGGGAAAGTGTGCGCCACGCAGTGCGGAGTCGAAATCGGTAAGTCCCTCCGGCGTGGCGGGCAATGGGTCTGGCTGCAGCGGTAACCATTCGAGGATGCGCTGCATGTACAGAGCCAGGTGAATACCCGCTACTCCTTTACGGCCACGGTAAATGGGCAGATAGGGGCGCGTGAGCAGCCGCTGCATCTCCGCAATCCCCTTGGCTGTCTTCGTCAGTGTGGCCAGCTTGCCAGTGGCTGCGCCTACCGAACCATCGGCTTTAAGCACCATGCAATCAACATTTTTCAGCTGTAGCTCATTGCGGAACTCGCTGAGCGTGCCAACAATGAGCAGACGCACACCGGGGTGCAGCATATTGCGCAGCCATTCAGCACCGAAAATCGCGGCCGGAAGAATGCGCACGCCGTCGCTGACATAGATTTTCAGTGGCTTGCGTCGGTCGGCGAAGGCGGGCGCTGGCGAAATGCTGTGCACCTCCACGACTGTGGTGATGGTGTCGCCAATGTCGGAAAACGACACATCTAAGCTCTTACCCTGCGCCACGTAGCGCTTCGGGAAATTCGTCAGCGCATCCGAGACGGTCTCCATACCAAAAGCCGTATGCAGCTTCTTTGCAGTCTTTGGCCCCACCACGATATTCAGGGGCGTGCGCGCATAATCCGAGCCGAGCCATCCGAGCATCGCGCTACTCGATTCCTACCTGCACCAGCTCATCGATGCCGGTCGCATCATAGGCTACGACCTCCACAGGCTTGTCCAGCCGCGCCCGCACTTGCGCTATGTCCACGCCCTCAGCTCCGCGCCCGAGCAGCAGAGTCACTAGTTCCCCGCCGCCAGCCAACAGGTCTGAGATGGTCTCTGTGAGCGCGTCAGTCAGGGGCTTATCGACGTCCGCAGCGACTACAGCCGTTCGCGTGCCATTGGCAGCCTCTCCCATCGCATACGCAGCAACCGCCAGCGGCAGCTCAGCCGAATGCACGGCCAAGGCAGCAAGGCCAGCCGGAATGGAGTCTGTGGACACTACCGCGAGAGTCGGATTAGCCGCAGCAGCAGCGAATTCGATATCCGCCAATTCCTGGTCGCTGACCAGCCCATTTGGCAGCAGGATAACCTCGTCCGCGCCCCTCATGGCAGTCAGTGCCTTGGTGACCACATTGTCAGCGAACTCCTGGTCGGCGATGGCTGCGCGATCTGTGGGAGTGGATGTGGGAGTCGGAGCGGGGGTCGGGCTGATAGCAATCGCCCCAGAGGAGGTGATGAGATCATTCAGCGGACCATCCGGCACTACCGCAATGAGGATGCGAGTGGAGTCAGGTGTTGTCTCCGGCTCATCGAGCACCTCGATACGGATGCGTTCCGGACGACCGAAGTCAAGTGCTGCCTCGATAACCGCGCCCGGCTCCACTGTGTGGATATGCACCATGTACTGCGCGGTCTCCGCATTACCAGCATCACCTGCGATGATGAGCGAATTGCCCAGCGGGTTCAACCGCTCTCGCAGCGCTTCCACCGCCTGGGTATCCGCCAAGGAAATCAGGTACATGACCTCCATCTCAACGGTGGCTACGTGTGGCGCGTCGACATGCAAATCGACCGGTGCGGCTGCGCGGCCGCTGACTTCGTCGGCAAGCGCGTCGAGCAGAATGACCAACCCCGCGCCGCCGGCGTCGACCACGCCCGCCTGCTGCAGTGCCGGGAGCTGGCTGGGGGTTTTCGCCAGCGCATCGCGAGCGGCATCCGCGATCGTGTCGGCGAGCTCCTCAATCGAGTCGCCCTCAAATTCCTCCGCGGCAATCGCGGCGTGCCGCAGGACTGTCAGAATCGTGCCCTCCACCGGATTGGCAATCGCTTGGGAAACATGTTGCACAGCTAGCTTTAGCGAGTGTTGTACCGACTCAACGCCAATGCCACTACCGGAGGCAGCCTCAGCCACCGCGCGAAAAACCTGCGAGAGCACAGTGCCCGAATTACCGCGGGCGCCGCGCACTGCACCGGCAGCTAGGGCCGCGGTGACTGCGCGAACATCGGAAGCGTCAGCCTTTTGCGCTTCCTCATAGGCCGAACTCAACGTCGCGAGCATATTCGACCCGGTATCGGAATCCGGTACTGGGAAGACATTGAGACTGTTGATCTCATCGCGGCGGGATTGAAGCGCGTCAATCCCCCGGGCAACCCAGCCGACAATGGCGGCAGAACCAATCTGCAAAGACATGAATTCCTATTCTAGCGTCCAGTCGATAGGGGTAGCTCCCTGACGAATCAGCGACTCATTGGCCCGGCTGAACGGACGCGACCCGAAGAACCCACGGGATGCCGACAGCGGTGACGGGTGCGGCGAACAGATGCAGTCCACGCCGGGGAGCCAACGCTGCAAACTCTGCGCGTCGCGTCCCCACAGAATGGCCACGAGAGGCTGATCACGGGCGACCAATGCTTTGATGGCATGCTCCGTGATTGCCTCCCAGCCCTTACCGCGGTGCGAGGCAGCAGCACCCGGGCGCACGGTCAGTACACGGTTGAACAGGGCCACGCCCTGCCTACTCCACGGAGTGAGGTCACCGTTGGAGGGAGTCGGGAGCCCCAGGTCGGAGGAGTACTCCTTAAAAATATTCGCCAACGACCGCGGTACCGGCTTCACATCCGGCTGGACCGAGAAGCTAAGCCCCATCGCATGCCCCGGGGTCGGGTACGGGTCCTGACCGATAATGAGCACCTTGACCTCATCGAATGGATAAGTAAAGGCGCGCAGCACATCGGTGCCCGCGGGCAGGTAACCGTAGCCGGCCGCGTTCTCCTCGCGCAGGAACTGCCCCATCCGGTGGATGTCATCGGCCACTGGCTCCAGCGCCTTCTGCCACCCTTCTTCGACCGGCAACGGATCCATGTCATGCAGCCTTTCTTCTCAAAACCTCTTCGAACTCTTAAAAGGAAACCCAACCGGCATCGCGGGCAGGAGGTTTGCCGTCGATAAGCACCGAATCGAACTTTTCCTTCGACACCGTACCGATAGCGCGGAACCCCGTCGGAGGCTCCCCCGGCGTCGAACCGATCAGTGTATGGTCCTCCCCTCCGGTGAGCACCCACTCCCACGGGTCGATGCCCAGGTATTCACCAGCGGCAATCTGCAACTTATCGGGCGCAATAGCACTGCTGTCAACTTCCAAAGTAACCCTGGAGGCCTGCGCAATAGCGCGGAGATCCACCACCAGTCCATCGGAATTGTCCGTCAGTGAACGCACACCTGTGGCTCGCGCCGTGGCACCCCTGCGATATTCAAATTCGGGCGTACAGTGTGCTGCCACCAGCTGCGCAAACTCACTCGGAACCTTTGCCGGGCTTCCGCAGTGCTGCAGCAGCGCAAGGCCCGCAGCAGAGTAGCCGATGCGTCCCGACGCAATCACCGTATCCCCCGCGCGTGCTGCTGAGCGCAGCAGCGGCCGCCCAAGCCCACCGAGTTCGCCCATCGCACTGATGGAAATCACCAGAGAATCTCCGCTGACCATGTCACCACCGACGAGCTCCGCCGGACATTGCTTGCCTTCCTGCCACAACCCCTCGGCGATACCGGTGACCACACTCACCGGAGTATGCAACGGTGCTGAGATGGCGAAAAGCATGGCCGTTGGACGCGCACCCATCGATTCGATATCGGCGAAATTCTGTACTGCGGCCTTAGCTCCAACTTGCTGAGGTGTCGACCAGTCCAGGCGGAAATGGCGCCCTTCCACCAACATGTCGGTGGAAGTGACAAAACGGGCGTTGGGGGTTGTCTGCGTCAAGACGGCGGCATCGTCGCCATTGCGTGCCGACGGGGCGATAGCCCGGATGGCCTCAATGACCCCAAACTCGCCAATATCGCCAATGGTCAATTCAGTCACAGTGTCGAGTCACATTCCTAATAGTCGATGGTTAACCGTTAATAGCGGAACCCGTCTCGGTATTGCCCCCCAACCAATTGGAGTTGGTACCGGACAACGTAGAATCAGGCCCATGGTAGACGCACCCCCATCGGGAGAAACAGTTCAGTCCAAGGGTAGCCGGACACGCGCGGGCATCGCACTCGCTATCGCCATTATCTCTATCCTCGGCATTATTTTTGCCGCAAAGATTTACCAGGATAATCAGGCAACAAAGCCAGTCGCGATTTCCAACCCGGAGCTCCCCGCTAATGACTCGCCCGAGTGTGCGGAACTGCTCGACCGACTGCCAGATCGCGCCGCAGGTCTGGTTCGCGCCGACATTGCAGAGCCGGCTCCAGAAGGCGCCGCTGTGTACCGAAACTTGGAACAAGACCGCATCACGCTGCGCTGTGGCGCGAACGTACCTAGCCAGTACAACGAGCTGGCTAAGACCGAAGAGGTCAAGGGCATTTCGTGGCTGCGTGTTGTCGACAGTACCGACGAGTCTTTGGCGACTTGGTTCACCGTCGGTCGTGAGCCAGTGGTTGCGATTACCGCCGAAGGAAATGCAAAGGCGGAGGACGCACTGCGTGATCTCGCCGAGGCGCTGCGCCCGGATTCCGAGTACAAGAACAAACCGGAGCGAGGCGGTGTCCCGCTGGCAGAATTGGCAGCTCCGGAAGCTGATAAGCGCTGTAGCGGCTTGGAAGCTGCCCTCCCCCGCGATCTCGGCAACCGTCACCGTCTGAGCGCAGAGGAAATGCCGGCTGACATGCCGAGGGACATGGTCATTTGGGGCGGTACCCCAGCCGATCCGGTGGTGCTGCGCTGTGGTGTCGACGAGCCAGCTGGCTACAGCACCACCACGCAGCAGCTAACACAGGTTGGTGACATTGTCTGGTTCAACGAACCAACGCTGTCCTCCGGTACCTCCGCCACCTGGTACGCCATGGGGCGTGAACGCTTCGTCGCCGTTGAAATGCCAATGTCGGAGGCCAGCTCGCTGATGCCGGTGCTCTCCTCGGTCATCGCTGACAACCTGGAGAACATCTCGCCGAGCGAAGAGAAGTAAGAACCAGCTTTTATCGACGAGCTACCAGCGCCCGCTCAATCAGGGCGCTGAGCAGCTCCTCGTAGGCAACACCTGAGGCCGCAAACATCTGCGGGTACATCGAAATCGGGGTGAAGCCCGGCATGGTGTTGACCTCATTGATAATCGGGCCATTATCCGTGACAAAGAAGTCCACGCGAGTCAGACCATCAGAGCCCAGTGCCCTGAACGCCCGACGAGCATCCTTCTCCAGCGCCTTCAAAACATCCTCTGGCAGCTCAGCCGGAATCTGCGCCGAAACGATGTCATCCAAGTACTTGGTTTCAAAACCGTAGAAGCCCTCGTCGGAGTCCTCCGTGCCACGCAGCAAGGACGGAACTGATACCTGCAGGCTGCCGTCAGCGCGCTGCAACACGCCAATCTCCACCTCGGCACCGTCTACACCGGCCTCTACAATGACCTTCCAGTCATGCTCGCGGGCCAGCTCTACCGCCGCATCCAGATTCGCCCACTCATCGACGCGGGAGATACCAATCGACGATCCGCCACGGGCAGGTTTGACGAACACCGGCAGGCCAAGGGTCTCCTTGTCCTCGTCGGAAAGCGACTCGCCAACGTGCAAAACGACCTGCTTGCCGATGGGCAGCCCCGCTGCCTGCAGGAGATTCTTCGTGCGTTCCTTATCCATACCCGCCGCGGAAGCGAGCACGCCCGGACCGACATAAGCAATGCCGGAAAGCTCAAAGAGCCCCTGGATTGTGCCATCCTCGCCGTGCGGACCGTGGAGAACAGGGAAGATGACGTCGACAGTGTCGAAAACCTCGCCGGCGCGATCACCGGTGACGAAGCGAAACTCACCGCGGCGTGACGGCGAGGTGCTCAGCGCAACTTCCTCACCTGGGATGACTTCCGGCATCGTACGCCCCTGCGTGCGCAGCGTGTCCGTCTCACGCGTGCCGACGGTCCAGACACCATCCTTGGTAATACCAATGGGAACCACTCGGAAGCGGTTCTCATCCAGGTGATCCATAATTGCGCCAGCTGAGACACAGGAGACACTGTGTTCAGGGCTTGCGCCGCCGTAGATAACGGCGACGGAAATGCGATCTGCAGACGAGCTATTCGACGAAGTCATGGTGACTAAGTTTAGCCCCGACCCTGCACTATTGGTTATTCCGACTTGCGGCTGCGCCCCATCAGCTTACGAATTGTCTCATCGACCTTCGCGCCTTCGTGGCAGACAGCGTAAACGGCCTCAGTAATTGGCATTTCCACACCATTGCGGCGAGCGAGGTCACGGACCGAGATTGAAGAAATCACGCCCTCAGCCACCTGACCACGCGTAGCGTGCTGCGCCTGCTCCATCGTGTCACCGCGACCGAGACGGTCACCGAAGGTGCGGTTACGCGACAGCGGCGAGGAACAAGTGGCCACCAAGTCACCGAGGCCCGCCAATCCCGCGAAAGTCTTATCTTCTGCACCAACCGCGTCGCCCAGACGCGTGATTTCCGCCAAGCCACGGGTGATAATGGTTGCCAGCGTGTTCTCACCCAATCCTTGACCAGCGGCCATACCGCAGGCCAACGCAATGACGTTCTTGCAGGCACCGCCGATTTCGCAGCCGATCACATCGGTGTTGGTGTACGGGCGGAAGTAATTAGTGGCAACTGCCGCCTGAATCATCTTGGCGTTGTTCTCATCGGCGCAAGCAATCACCGTTGCCGCTGGCTGCTCCATCGCAACCTCGCGGGCGAGGTTCGGGCCGGACAGCACCGCAATACGCTCTGCTGGCAGGTCTGTGACCTCCGCAATGACCTCACTCATGCGCAGATGTGTCTCGCGCTCCACACCCTTAGCAAGGCTGAGCAGAATCGTCTCCGGCCCGATGAAGTCCTTCCAGACCTTGAGGTTGTCACGCAAAGTCTGCGAGGGCACGCCCAGCACCACCACATCCGCGCCCTTCAGCGCGGCCTCTGCATCCGAGGTGGCTTCGATGTTGCGCGGCAGCCCCAGACCAGGCAGGTAGTCGTGGTTTTCGCGGCTGATCTGAATACGCTGTGCCTGCTCCGCACGTCGCGACCACAGCCGTACAGGATTGCCCGCATCAGCAAAAACCTTGGCGAGCGTCGTGCCCCACGAGCCCGCACCCATCACTGAAACCTGCACCATCGCCGCGACCTTCCTCCGTTAGTCTCTAATCTCCAACAAGTCTAGCGAGACGTTCTCACACTGCGATACTAAACTAGGTCGGCGACAAAGGATTGAAAGGGAATTCACGATGATGCACGAAGAGGACAAGGACCTCAAGGGCGATACCTCCGTGACCGGTCGCCTGCGCCAGATTCCAACGAAGCCAGGTCAGGATGTCACCAAGCCGACCTTCGCGGCCGGCGCGGTTCTATGGCGCGGCGATGTCCACAACCCTGAAATCTGCGTGATTCACCGTCCCTCCTACGACGACTGGTCGCTGCCGAAAGGCAAGCTCGACGCCGGCGAGAACCTCATTGCCACCGCCGTCCGCGAAATCTGGGAAGAGACCGGCTACCGCGTCCGTCTGGGCAAGCTCGTCGGCAACGTCTCTTACCCTGTCGCCGGACGAACGAAGCTGGTCTGGTACTGGACCGCTGAGGTTCTAGACGGCGAATTCGAACAGAACTCCGAGGTCAACGAGCTTCGTTGGGTCTCCTGGGACGAAGCCGAGGAGCTGCTGTCCTACGACCTCGACCGCGACGTGCTGGTCAAGGCCCGCAAGCGCATGAACAAGGAACCGGACACCCGTCTCATTCTGGTTCGCCATGGGCGTGCGCACCGTCGCACCAACTGGAACGGCAATGATGCACTGCGACCACTGGATAAGAAGGGACGTCGTCAAGCGGAACTGCTCGTCTCTGCCCTGGAAGGCTTCCGCCCCGAGCGGATCTACTCCGCCGAGCCCGTGCGTTGCCAGGACACCGTCGCGCCACTCGCCGCAGAGCTGGGCATGCAGGTCACAGTCGACGAACGGCTTGGCGACGAGCACTGGATTGCCAACCAGGTTGAGTCCAAGAAGGCATTCGAAGACATTGTCGCGCTAGGCGGAGTCAGCGTCATCTGCTCTCAGGGCATCACCATCCCAGACCTGCTTGCCGCCTGGTCCGCTGAGGGCACCCTGCCCTTCGACGAGGAAATCCTGTGCAAGAAGGGCTCTGCCTGGGTGCTGGGCTTCAACGACGGTGTGATGACCACGGCTGATTACTACGCCTCGGCGCTGCCGGTGAAGTAGTTTGTGAGGATTTTGACCTACAGCGTCTTAGGCTTGTGGGCCGGACGACTCTCCTCGTAGGCCACAATGTCCGCTTCGTTACGCAGGGTCAGGGAGACGTCGTCAAGCCCTTCCATCAGACGCCAGCGGGTGTAGTCGTCGACCTCGAACGGGAAGACCTGCTCACCTGCCTCGACGGTGCGGGTCTCCAGGTTGACGGTGAGCTCCATGCCCGGGTTAGCTTCCAGCAGCTTCCACAGCAGCTCGACATCGGACTGCTGCATCTGTGCGGCGAGCAGCCCCGCCTTGCCGGCATTGCCACGGAAGATATCGGCGAAGCGGGAGGAGATGACGACGCGGAAACCGTAGTCCATCAGGGCCCACACGGCGTGCTCGCGGGAAGAACCGGTACCGAAGTCCGGCCCTGCTACGAGGACGGAGCCCTTTGCGTATTCCGGACGGTTGAGCACGAAGTCGGACTCGTTGTTGCGCCAGTTGCTGAACAGGCCATCCTCGAATCCGGTGCGGGTGACGCGCTTTAGGTAGACAGCCGGAATGATCTGGTCAGTGTCGACGTTGGACCGCTGCAGGGGAACGCCGACGCCGGTGTGTGTATCAAACTTTTCCATGGTGAAAGGTCCTTAGAAGTTCTGCTTGGGTCTGTTGTACAAAGATCGGCAGTGAGAGTCAGTTAGAGATCAGCCGGTGCTGCGAAGTGACCGGCGACGGCAGTGGCTGCGGCGACAGCCGGGCTGACCAGGTGGGTACGACCACCCTTGCCCTGACGGCCCTCGAAGTTACGGTTGGAGGTCGAAGCGCAACGCTGGCCGGGGGTCAGCTGATCCGGGTTCATGCCCAGGCACATGGAGCAGCCCGGCATACGCCATTCAGCGCCTGCCTCTTCGAAGATCTTGCCCAGTCCCTCTTCCTCAGCCTGCGCACGGACCTTTGCGGAGCCCGGCACGATGAGCATCTGGACGCCGTCGGCAACCTTGCGGTCCTTCAGGACGTCGGCTACGGCGCGCATGTCCTCGATGCGGCCGTTGGTGCAGGAACCGACGAAGACAACGTCGACCTTAACGTCGCGCATCGGGGTGCCCGGCTTCAGGTCCATGTACTCCAGCGCGCGCTCGGCGGCGATGCGGTCGGAGTCCTCAGCGATGAACTCCGGGTCCGGCACGGTCTCACCCAGCGGCACGCCCTGGCCAGGGTTGGTACCCCAGGTAACGAATGGAGTGAGCGCGGAACCGTCAATTTCGACGACCTTGTCAAAATGCGCGTCCTCGTCAGTAACCAGGGACTTCCAGTATTCGACTGCCTCGTCCCACTGCTCGCCCTGCGGCGCGTGCGGGCGGCCCTTCAGGTATTCGAAGGTGGTCTCGTCCGGAGCAATCATGCCGGCGCGGGCACCGGCTTCGATGGACATGTTGCAGATGGTCATGCGGGCTTCCATCGACAGCTTCTCGATGGCCTCGCCGCGGTACTCAATAACGTGGCCCTGGCCGCCACCGGTGCCAATCTTGGCGATAATCGCCAGAATCAGGTCCTTGGCGGTAACACCATCCTGCAGTTCGCCGGTGACATTGACCGCCATGGTCTTGAAAGGCTTCAGCGGCAGAGTCTGGGTAGCCAGAACGTGCTCAACCTCCGAGGTACCGATACCGAAGGCCATGGCGCCGAAAGCACCATGGGTTGCGGTATGTGAGTCACCACAGACGACGGTGGTGCCCGGCTGAGTCAGGCCCAGCTGTGGGCCGACGACGTGCACGATACCCTGCTCGCGGTCGCCCATCGGATGCAGGCGGATACCGAACTCCTCGGCGTTCTTGCGCAGTGTGGCAATCTGGGTACGTGAGGTCGGTTCCTCAATCAGATTGATTTTGCCGCCGGCGACAGTGGTCGGAACGTTGTGGTCCTCGGTTGCGATGGTCAAATCCGGGCGGCGTACCTTGCGCCCTGCCAGACGGAGGCCATCAAAAGCCTGCGGCGAGGTAACCTCGTGGACGAGGTGCAGATCGATATAAATCAGATCTGGTTCGCCGTTGTCGCCTTGCTTGACTACGTGGTCATGCCAGACTTTCTCGGCCAGAGTCTTCGGGCTGGTGTCCGTGGTGCGCATAGTGGGTGAGCCGCCTTCCGGATATATCTCTTTTATCTCAAGGAATGAGATGTTAATATCATGGCATGGGACAGATTAGCACATCCGAGACGCCAGCTCTAAGTGGTATTAAAGTTCTCGACCGTTCGGTACTCGTTCTCAAGTCTGTTGCAGAAACTCCACGCACCCTCGCCGAGCTCTGCGACGACACCGGCCTGCCCCGCGCCACCGCCCATCGGCTGGCCACGGCGTTGGAAGTGCACCGCCTTGTCACCCGCACTCCAGACGGCCGCTGGACGACGGGTCCCGGACTCACCGAGATCACGCCCGTCACAACTGACCTGCTTGCCGACGCCGCAGCGCACATCCTGCCGAAGCTGGTAGAGGTCACCGGAGAGTCCGTGCAGCTCTACCGTCTCACCGGCGACACCCGCACCTGCATTGCCTCCATGGAGCCCGCCACCGGCCTGCGTAACACCGTGCCAGTTGGCTCTCGCATGCCACTGACCGCCGGTTCCGCCGCACGCGTTCTCCTGGCTTTTGGCCCGGCCAATCTCGCTGAGCGCATGCTGCCCGACGCCGACTTCAACCAACAGGATCTCGATGACTGCCGACGTCTCGGCTGGTCCGAGTCCATGGGCGAGCGCGACCCCGCACTCGCCTCTGTCTCCGCCCCGGTTTTCGACGGCAACCACCGCATGATTGCAGTCCTGTCCGTCTCCGGCCCCGTGGAGCGCATGACTCCGTCGCCCTATGAATGCTGGGGCGCAAAGGTTCTCGCCGCCGCTGAGGAGATGAGCTCCCGACTGTAATGCCCGCTTACCGTCACCTTGTCCTACTTCTGTCCATGTTCGCGGCGGTCGGTTCGTCCGTCGTTCACATGGGTGTGCCTTTTCTCATCCCATCCCTGCAGGAAAACGGTTTAAGCCTCTCCGCCGCCGGTCTCGTCGCAGCAATGCCGGCGGCCGGTATTGTTTTCACACTCATCGCCTGGGGCTGGTTTGTCGACCGCTACGGCGAACGCGCAGCTCTGTTCGCAGGCTTGACTTCTACCGCCTTGACGACGGGGCTTGCGGCGCTGGCTTCGTCGTCAAGCCCGGCCCTGCTCGGGGCTGCGCTCTTCCTCGCTGGATGTGCGGCGGCGAGCGTGAATTCTGCATCCGGCCGCGTGGTGTCGGGCTGGTATCCGCCGCATCAACGCGGTACTGCGATGGGCATTCGCCAAATGGCTCAGCCCCTTGGCGCTGCACTATCAGCGGTAACCCTGCACCCTCTCGCGCAGAACTACAGCATCGGTGTCGCACTCGCGATGCCCGCAATTCTGTGCGCTGTGCTGGCGTTGCTTGTGCTGGTTGGAGTAAAGAATCCCCCGCGCCCTGATGCCTCGAACCCCACCGTCACGGCCAGCCCTTACCGCGACGGCAAATACCTTGTGCGCATCCATATCGCCTCGGCGCTGCTGTCCTGGCCGCAGTCGATGATGGGCGCCTACATTCTGGTGTGGCTGTTGTCCGTGGGTTATGCCGATAGCACGGCGGGCACGGTTGTGATGGTCGCACAGCTGCTCGGTGCCGGATCGCGAGCACTGATGGGTGTGGTCTCCGACCGCGTTCGGTCCCGCATCCGCCCCTACCGCTGGGTCTCGGGTGCGACTTTTATCCTGGCTGTCGCAATGATGATTGCCAGCTGGGCTGATTGGCGCACACTTGGCACTGTGCTGGTCTGCGCACTGGCCGTTGCCGTGGTCAGCCCGAATGGTCTTGCCTTCACCGCAGTTGCTGAATACGCAGGCCCCTTCTGGTCCGGACGCGCTATGGGTACGCAGAACACGTTCCAGAACATTATCTACGCTGCAACGCCTCCGGTTTCGGGTGCGATTGTGGCCGCTGCGGGTTTCCCCGCACTGTTTGCCGTCACGGCTCTGTTCCCCGCCGCCGCGCTGGGTATTGCGCCACGAGAAGACCAGAACCGCCACGGGCGGGTGCGGGTCGAGCTTGACTAGCTAGCTCCGCGCCCACCAAACAAATCGAGCCACGCACGCGCACCAGTGCACAGCCAGCAAACACAGCAGCCCAGCGCTGGCCACGTATAGCCACTGCACGCCGGTAATGTCACCCAGGCTGTGCGTACCAAGACTCAGAGTGCCCACGGGGAAGGTTGCACCCCACCAACCAGGGCTGTATCCGGCCCAACTGATTACGGCGCGGGTGAATCGTCGTAAAGCGATGGCGGCGAGGAAGACACCGACAATGAGCACAGCGGTGCCGTAAGCGACAGCGGAGGTTCGGTTGAAAAGCAGCTGCGCAGCGGCCGTGGACTGACCGACCAGCCCGAGCGGAATCCAGGCAGTACCGGCGATGGAATCGGGGATGCGCATGGCGCCAGAGAACAGCGCGACGTAGCAGCGTACGAAAACCGGCAGAACCGTAATCAGCGCCATCCAAAAGAGTATTTGTGCGCAGACGTGATAGAACGTGCCGTAGTCAACGCTCAGCTGTGCGCCACTTGTCGCCGCCACCATCGGGGCGACTAGCGCGAGGCCCCACTGAAAAGTTGGTTCGCCTTCGAATCCTCGCAGTTGGCGAAGGCTGACGTAGATTGCCAGCGGCGCACCGATCCACCAGGACATCAGCTGCCACGATGAGTTACTAGCTAGCGCAGTCGCAGCACTACCGAGAGCCATGATGCCCATCGAGAGCATGCCCCACGGCGCCATCAGCTTCGAGTGGAAAGGCGGGTTTCGAAGGCGCAGCCAGCCGACCACCATAAAGCCGAGAATGCCCACCGCCATGACTAGAAGAAGCTCCGGAATCACCGGCACCTCATGGATGTGCGCAAGTGTGGCGAAGATGGACGTACCCATCAGAGATCCTGCCCACGCGGGCCCGGCGGGTGCCAGCACATCACGGCGAGAAGAGTTGGTCATGCTCATACCGTATTTGTTCTTGCCACAGCTACAGCTATCACCAAACTCTGTGAGGGGTACCATAAATGCATGTACCCCTCCGCTGCGGCCGAACTCGAAGCACTTCTCACCGCCGCCCGTGCAGGCTCGATCTCCAAGGCCGCGCGTGAGCTAGGCATCAATCAGCAGACCATGTCCGCACGCATCGCGCGGGCGGAAAAAGCGCTGGGAATCACCGTCTTCGAACGCTCCCCCTACGGCGTATCTCCCACGGAAAACGGGCAAGTGCTTATCGACGCACTCCCAGACCTCCTCGCCGCCTGCCACAGGTTTTCGGGCATTGCCGCCAGCTTGCGTTCCGACGATGTTCCCCGCCACCTCACCCTTGCGGTGTCCAATACTGTCGCTGAGCTCTACTACCCCGGCTGGGCCGCCGAGTTCCACCGGCAACATCCCGCAGTCAAACTGTCAATGGTGCAGGCAAACTCCCGTGAGGTGCGGCAACTAGTGGCCAACAGTGCGGTGGACTTCGGCCTGGTAGAGGGCGAGGCTGGTCGACACGACCTCGAAGAGCGGATCATCGGCACCGATGAGCTGGTCCTCGCTGTGCCGACGGGGCATCCGTGGACTGAGCGGGCCGAGATATTCATCGAGGAACTGCGCACTACCCCGCTGGTTATTCGCGAACCCGGTTCCGGCAGTAGAAAGGTCGTGGAAGATACACTGGGGAATCTCGCCGAACCCGCGGGAGAATTTGGTTCCCTTTCGGCACAGCGTGCTGGCATGATTGCGCTGGCAGCGCCAACAATCATCGCCCGCGGCGCAATTCGCGATCAGGTAACGCTCGGGCGCATCGTCATCGTCCCCACCCGCACCCGTTTTACTCGCAATCTCAGCGTAGTTATGCGTCGCGGCAGTGAAGCTAGTGGGGACATTTCGGAATTTATCCGCATTGCAAGTCCTATACTTAGCAAGCATGAGCAATCCCAATGATGAACTCTTTTCCTCTGACCGCTATGATGCCGGCATCCAAATTCGCCGCGAGGTGATGGGCGACGAATTCGTCGATGCCGCCCTCTCTCGCAACGCCGGCTCCGACGGAGAGACCCTGCAGAAGCACATCACCGCCACCGTCTGGGGCTCCGTCTGGAGCCGTGAAGGACTGGCCAAGCGTGATCGCTCCCTGCTCAACATTGGAATGCTCGTCGCTCTGCGCGCCACCGAAGAATTGCGCGGCCACATCAAGGGTGCCCTCGCCAACGGCCTGACCCGCACCGAAATCACCGAAGCCATCGTCCACGCGTCTGGTTACTGTGGCGCACCGGCCGCACTGTCCGCGATGAAGGTCGCGCAGGAAGTGCTCGTCGCTGAGCTCGGCCCGCTTGACGACGACGATCAGTAGGCAGCCCACGGGCTATCAGGCCCTGGCCTCCGCGTTAGTACATCAGTGATGCGGCGCAGCAGCCACGACAATGGCAGGGCGATGGCAGTGGTGACAATTGCCACTGCCAACATCGAGCCCTGGAAGGTCTGATAACCCATCAAGCTCATTACCCAGTCCATGACCAACACGTGGACGAGGAAGAACTCGTAGGAGACCTCCCCCAACCACATCAAGGCTGGATGACGAAGCCACCTTACCTCCGTGCCCAGCGCAATCGGGGCCACGAATGCGCCTGCGGACAAGCCATACAGCGTGGTCTTCCACAAAGCCTGGTCAACATCATCTGGCACCAAGGTAGCCGGCCCCACATGCGTAGTAGTGGATAGAACGAACAGCACCAGAGCTATCAACCAGCTGGCGGCCAGATTAACGCGCCATCCGACCTTTCGACCGTAGGCCAGCAGCATACCGATGGCGAACCAGTCGAAATACGCCATCGGCCACAGCCGTGCCACCACCGGCAGCAGGTTTTCCTGGTGCGATAGCACAGTCCAGACCGGGCCAATGAGGCCAAAACCAATAATGATGGCCAACGTTGGACCAGGCCGTAGCCGCCCCTTTGTGATCGTCCAGATGCCAAGCCCCACCAGCGGCAATACCAAGTAGAAGCCGACTTCCACCACCATCGACCACATCTGCGGCAAGCCCGGGTGAATCCAGCCGAATTGGAGCGTCTGGGTAAACGACATCGTGCGCAACCAGCCCTGTAGCCCTCCACCAGATGGTGGTGGGTCGTCTGCGGTGTGAATGAGAAAGGCCGCAGTGACCACAATCCAGTAGGCCGGCAGGACTCTCTTCGCACGGCTGGTGAAATACTTCCGCAAGTCCGGTCGGTTCGCGGGGACGTCGTCAGGCGAACCGAGCCAGCGCCCTGTGAGCAGAACCGCACTGAGCACGAAGAAGATGGTGACGCCAATTTCGAATCGACCGTTGAGGCGCCCCCACCAATCGCCGGTGTAATTGCCCGTCCAAAACGCGGCATGCGTGAGCAGGACGCCGAACGCGCCGATGGCTCGGATGCTGGTCAGCTCCGGAACGTAGGTGGACTTGGCCGAATTCATGGCAATATTTTAGGAGCGCAAAGTACTTCCCCGTGTTATTTCGGCAAAAGTGGAATCTACATAATTTCTTCTACATGTTCTCGACGGTGCTCAAGATGTACTGAGCAGATTCACGCAGTCGCTCCAGCTCCCAGCTGTTTAGCTGTGGCGGCATACGACGAATGATTCCACCTCGGCCGATCACCGCTGGCATCGACAGCGAGACATCCGTCAACCCGTATTCACCATCCAAGCGTGTACACACCGGGTGGACGCTGTTTTGATCCAGCATCACCGCGCGGGCAATTTCCAAAGCGGAGCGTGCAACACCGGCATTAGTCCAGCCCTTGGCATTGAGAACATCGTAAGCTGCCCCGACTACGGCATCTTGAATTTCTTGCGGTGAAGGCAACTGCGTGCCATGCCATTTTTCCAGTTCTGTCCACCTCACACCTTGCACGTTCAGCGTGGACAAAATTGGGACGGCCGTAAGCCCGTGCTCACCCATCATGTAGCCAGTAACTGACTTCGGGTCGATACCGAGCTGTTTGGCAACTACCCACCGCAGTCGGGCCGAATCTAGCATCGTGCCGGTGCCAAAGAGCTTTTCCGCGGGGTAATCGAACTCGGTATGTGCCAAGTGCACCACCGCATCGAGCGGATTAGTAATAAATAGGACAATCGCATCGTGCGTATGCTTCACGATTCCCGGCATGACATCGCGAACCACTTCCCCGCTGAGCTTGGCTAATCCGGCACGGTCCGGACGGGAATCCGGGTCGTCCGGATCAGGGAGAATGGACGCACCAGCAGCGACGATAATCATATCCGCGTCGGCACAATCGCTGTAGTCGCCAGCATGCACATTGACATAGTCCGTGCCGGGAACACCAGTGGACTGGGATTGGTCCAGAGCCTCGCCATGCGCGACGCCTGGTGCTGTGTCAATTGTGGCAATCTCAGCGAACAGCCCGGATTCCATGGCATATGTCAGGACATACGAACCGACGTGACCGAGACCAATACAAACGAGCTTTGAATGTTTCATAGTTTCGATACTAGGACTGTGGAAATCCAGTGCCGCGGTGGGTTAAGTAAAGAAAAGTGTGTCCGCATGCCA
>NZ_KV801832.1:0-1025 GCF_001810555.1 Corynebacterium sp. HMSC063G05
TTTGTGGGTCGAAGCGGAGAATTTAAGCCCCAGTAAACGGCGGTGGTAACTATAACCATCCTAAGGTAGCGAAATTCCTTGTCGGGTAAGTTCCGACCTGCACGAATGGCGTAACGACTTCCCTGCTGTCTCAACCACAGACCCGGCGAAATTGCAGTACGAGTAAAGATGCTCGTTACGCGCGGCAGGACGAAAAGACCCCGGGACCTTCACTATAGCTTGGTATTGGTGTTCGGTTCGGTTTGTGTAGGATAGGTGGGAGACTGTGATGCCTCAACGCCAGTTGGGGTGGAGTCGTTGTTGAAATACCACTCTGATCGTATTGGACATCTCAACCTCGGCCCGTGATCCGGGTTAGGGACAGTGCCTGGTGGGTAGTTTAACTGGGGCGGTTGCCTCCCAAAGAGTAACGGAGGCGCCCAAAGGTTCCCTCAGCCTGGTTGGCAATCAGGTGTTGAGTGTAAGTGCACAAGGGAGCTTGACTGTGAGACTGACAGGTCGAGCAGGTAGGAAACTAGGGACTAGTGATCCGGCACCGGCTTGTGGAAGCGGTGTCGCTCAACGGATAAAAGGTACCCCGGGGATAACAGGCTGATCTTCCCCAAGAGTCCATATCGACGGGATGGTTTGGCACCTCGATGTCGGCTCGTCGCATCCTGGGGCTGGAGTAGGTCCCAAGGGTTGGGCTGTTCGCCCATTAAAGCGGCACGCGAGCTGGGTTTAGAACGTCGTGAGACAGTTCGGTCTCTATCCGCCGCGCGCGTAGAAACTTGAGGAAGGCTGTCCCTAGTACGAGAGGACCGGGATGGACGTACCTCTGGTGTGCCAGTTGTCCCGCCTGGGGCATGGCTGGTTGGCTACGTACGGAAGGGATAACCGCTGAAAGCATCTAAGCGGGAAGCCTGTTCCAAGATTAGGTTTCTTTTGAGGTCCCCTATAGATGATGGGGTTGATAGGCCGGATCTGGAAGCATCGTAAGGTGTGGAGGTGACCGGTACTAATAGACCAAACATTCAACACACAAA
>NZ_KV801833.1:0-110877 GCF_001810555.1 Corynebacterium sp. HMSC063G05
TCTCGGTGGGCGCCGTATGTGTGGCATCATCCCGGGGCGAGCGCACATGGCACGGTTGAAGCTGGGGTACCGGGAGGCTGTGGCGCTGACTGATTCTGTGCTGTGCCCGGTAGGAACGCGCGTGCGCGGTCACGAGTTCCACAAGACAGCCCTCACCGATGACACCGCAAGTGTCGCTGCTGCGGCCGGGTGGCAACCAGCCTGGGGTTGGCGTGGATATCAAGGCGAAACAGTTCGCGACGGCTTCGTTTCCGAGTCTGGGCGGATTCATGCCGGTTACCTGCATGTTCATCCGGCGGGTGCGCCGGGGAACGTCAGTCGCTTTGTCGCTTCGTGCGCCGGGTAAAGTGTTAGCTATGAGTTTGCTTCTCAAAGACTACGGTGTGTTGGTGATTGGCGGTTCCACGGCTGCAGAGCGCGTGATTCCTCGGCTGTTGGACTCTGGCGCTGATGTCACTGTGTGTGAAGGTGGGGAAGTAACAACTGCGATTGAGGCCTGGGCTGCAGACGGCCGTATTACTTTGACCCGCACCGGTTTTACCGAGGCGATGAGCTGGGGCAAGGCTCTCATGGTCTGCTGTGACGAGGCGTTGTTGCGTGAGGTGACTCTAGAGGGACACCGCCGAGGTATTCTCGTCGACGATGAAACCGGGGCTTCCAGCCCGCTTACTCCTGTGGCGCTGACCGGCCGTCGCGCGTCGCGCGCTGGGGACCTCGCTGGTCAGGTCGCACTCGTAGGCGGTGGCCCGGGCGACCCCGGTCTGATTACCGTTGAGGGGCGTCGCTTGCTCCGGCTTGCCGACGTTGTCGTTGCAGACCACCTCGGTCCACTGTCGCTGCTCGGTGACTTGGAGCCGGATGTCGAGATTATTGATGCCGGCAAGCTTCCTTACGGCCGCGCCATGGCTCAGGAGCGCATCAATGAACTGCTAGTTCATCGTGCCCGTGAGGGCTACTTTGTGGTCCGGCTCAAGGGTGGCGATCCGTACATCTTCGGCCGCGGTTTTGAAGAGCTTCAGGAGCTGCAGAAGGCTGGGGTACCGGTTCGCGTTGTGCCGGGTATTACTTCAGCACTGGCGGTACCGGGGACGATTGGCATCCCAGTTACTATGCGTGGCGTCAACCATGAATTCACTGTTGTGTCCGGTCACGTCCCACCGGGGCACAGGAAATCGCTGGTCAATTGGGATGCGCTGGGCCGGATGCACGGCACTATTGCCATCATTATGGGAGTTAAGAACGGGCCAAAGATTGCCGAGGCTCTGATGAAGGCCGGCCGCAGCCCGAAGACTCCGGCTGCGGTCATCCAGGACGGCACGCTGCCGAATCAGAGGTCGCTACGCTGCACACTCGGCGAGCTTGGCGAGAAAATGGTCGAAGAGGCAATCAAGCCGCCCGCGGTTATCGTCATCGGTGAAGTCGCCGGTCTGGATGAGGGCGATGAGTAAGAACAACAAGTTGAGCAACAACAAGTCGAGGAAGCGTGAGCCAGAGCAGCAAAAGGCAGGGCTTGTTACCCGACTGCTTGCCGACGATCAGCTGCGTAGCGCCATCTGGATGGGCGCTGCGACCTTCCTGGTGTTCTACCTCGGAACCATGATCATCTTCCGACTCCTTCTCCTCGGCGGAGAAGGATCGCGATACGACAGCATTTTCATCGCTATTATCGCTCTGATTGCCGCCATTGTGGCAGGCCGAAAGCGCTACAACGACGACATTTAGTTTTCCGGGACGCGGAAGATGAGGGTGTCGTCGTCAAGCGAGACGTCGTATCCTGCGGCGCGTGCGATGTCGACGGCCTCTGTGGGGGAGGTCGGTGTCGTGTCGGAAAGGGCGATGGCGCGGGCAAATAGGCCCTTGTAGTGCTTGTTGAAGTGGCTGACGATTTTGCCCTCGGCGGTGAGCACGGTCATCGTTGTCGCGCTCTTGACTTTGCCCAAATTGGCGTAGGTGCCGGAACGAAGGTCGATGAGGAAGTCGACATCATTGAGAGCCTCGGTGATGGCGGTACCCCAACGGCGCTTCATTGTGGGAGCCGCGTCGGCAGGCTGATCCGCGAAGGGGAGCTTGACCGTACCAGAGAGACGGTAGTGGGGGATGAGGTCGTCCCCGCCAATGACACCGAAGAGCGCTGACCCGATGGCGAGTCGAGCACGGCCGGTTTCCGGCAAATCGCTGGGGGAGAGTGCGTCGTAGAGCACCCCGGTATAACGCTCGAGAGCCGGCATGGTCGGCGACTCTAGGAGCGCGGCATTAGCTGTGACTTCGTCAGCAAGCCGTGGCCCCAGCTTCAGTGTTTCCATCGCGGCTTCCCTGTTCGCACTTAGCGCCACGAGATCGGCTGCAATGCGCTCGCGGATGGGGTTGAGGGAGCCGAAGCTCAGCGAGGAAAAGTCTACTGCGGGATGGCTGCCACCAGTGGCTTTGGTTTCAGAGGGGGGTAGGACTACGAGCATGGGCACCATAGTAATGCCCCGCATGTTGCGAAGAATGATCGACGGGTAAAATCAGCATTCATGATTACGCGAATGTCCCAGCTGTTCCTGCGCACACTGCGCGAGGATCCAGCTGACGCCGAGGTCCCTAGCCACAAGCTGCTCGTCCGTGCCGGCTACATCCGGCGAACTGCCCCTGGTGTGTACTCCTGGCTGCCACTGGGCTTGAAGGTTCTGCGCAACGTAGAGAAGGTTGTGCGCGAGGAGATGGAAGGCATTGGCGCACAGGAGCTGGCATTCCCTGCACTGCTCCCGCGTGAACCGTACGAGGCGACGAATCGGTGGACCGAATACGGCCCCGAGCTGTTCCGTCTGAAGGATCGCAAGGGCGCGGACTACCTGCTGGGGCCGACGCACGAAGAGATGTTCGCGCTGGCTGTCAAGGATCTTTTCAGCTCCTACAAGGATTTCCCGACGACGCTGTTTCAGATTCAGACCAAGTACCGCGACGAGGCTCGCCCGCGCGCTGGTATTCTGCGTGGCCGCGAGTTCGTGATGAAGGACTCTTATTCCTTCGACATGGACGACGAGGGGCTGGAGAATTCTTATCAGCAGCACCGCGGTGCCTACCAGCGAATTTTTGACCGGCTGGGCATTAAGTACGAAATCTGCCACGCCACCTCCGGCGCTATGGGCGGTTCGGCCTCCGAGGAGTTCCTGGCTGTTAGCGAAAGTGGCGAAGACTCCTTCGTAGTCTCCACCGACGGTGAGTACGCCGCCAATGTGGAAGCCGTGAAGATTCCGGCAGTTGAACCGCAGCCGATTGAGGGACAACCGGAGGCGAAGGTTTACGAGTCTCCGAACTGCACCACAATCGCAGCACTTGTTGATTGGGCCAATGGTGCGGACCTCGGACGCGAGGTCACTGCTGCCGATACTTTGAAGTGCGTTCTCGTCGCCGTCGACCCGAAGAAGGTCGATAAGGAGGGCAACGCCCTGCCGGAACAGCTCACCGCAATCCTGGTTCCCGGTGACCGTGAGGTCGATGAAAAGCGTCTTGAAGTCGCATTTGAACCGGGTGAGGCGCGCTTGCTGGAGGACAAGGACTTCGCAGCCAATGACTTCCTGATCAAGGGCTACGTCGGCCCGCAGGGGCTCGCCGATCGCGGTGTGAAGGTCCTAGCTGACCCCCGCGTGGCGGAGGGCACAAATTGGATTACAGGAGCCAACGAGGAAGGCAAGCACATCGTCGATGTGGTCGCTGGTCGCGACTTCCAGATTGATGGTATTTGCGATGTCGCAGAGGTGCGTGACGGCGACCCGGCTCCGGAGGGGCATGGCACGCTAAAGATCGAGCGCGGAATCGAGATCGGTCACATTTTCCAGTTGGGCCGCAAGTACACCAACGCCTTTGAAATCGACATCCTCGATGTCAACGGTAAGCGTGCTCGTCCGACGATGGGGTCCTACGGCATTGGCGTGTCCCGCCTGGTCGCTGTCCTCGCGGAACAGCAGTTGGATGAAAAGGGCCTCAAGTGGCCAGTTGCCGCGGCACCGTACAAGGTTCACATCGCTGTGGCCGGCAAGAACGCCGAAGCAGCTGAGGCCGCTGAACAGCTGGCGGAAGACCTCAGCCAGCAGGGCATTGAGGTGCTTTTCGACGACCGTCCGAAGGTCAGCCCCGGTGTGAAGTTCAAGGACGCCGAGCTGCTGGGTATGCCGTTTGTGGTCATCTTTGGCCGTGGCTACGCGGACGGCAAGGTGGAGCTGCGTAACCGCCTGACCAACGAGACCGACGAGGTCGCCGCTGACGGCATTGCAGCTCACGTCGCGGAGCTGGTTCGCAAGGCTTAGAGCCCGGGCAACGGCTCCAAGTTGTTGCCACCTAGCGCTGCCGCTCCGGCGGCAGCCACGCCAGCTGCCTGCAGCGCGAACATACGCATCCGAGGGTTATTAGCAGCGAGCAATACGTCTTCCCACGCCTGGGCACAATAGCGCTCCAATGCAATCATGTAATCGACGGGTGCCGTATCTGGCGAAGGAGCGCCTTCCGGCATATAGCCAGGTGCGCTCTCCGGCACCTCAACGTCGGAATCCTCCAAAATTAGTCGGGCACGATCGCGCAAAATTCGGTGGCGCTCGCCACGGGCCAAAAGTGCAGTAGTGGTATCGCCTCCGACACGTGGTGCGGCTACGCCGACACCGTAAATCATCATGTATTCGGCTTGCAGTGCCTTAGTCATCTGTTCTTCGGCACCCGAGATTTCATCCCTGTCACTGGGAATCAATGGGACAAGCTCCTCCCACTCAGCGCCCGCAACACGCAGAGCGAGGACGATACCGCCATCGACAGCCGTGGCGAGGCGCGCAGTGTGCTCCTCCCGCAATGCAGTGCGTGAATCCAGGGCATTCGTCAGTACGGGATTGTTTCGCGAGTCCGTGAGCAGTAGCTTCGCGTCGGAACCGGTAACCAGGGATCCTGGGACTGCTACGTCCGAGCCACATTCATCGACAGGTTTACCGTCCTTGTGGGTGCCGCAGGCGCGTGTGATTTCCTTATCCAGTTCGGTAACCTGCGCGGAGCGCACCGCTGCGAGGTCAGGATTGGCGTCGCTAAGCGACTGTGCATCGCGCGCCGCCAGCGCATGGAGAACCTCAATGGCGTAATCGGGGCGCGGTGCCACCAGATGCGAGCACGCGGAAAGCGCAGGAAGTGATCCCACGGCGAGGGCAGCAGCGAGGAAGCCACGGCGCGAGAGAGTACGAGTGCGATGCGATGCGGAAGCAAAACTGGGGGAGGGAGGTTCAACAATCACCTCACTATGGTGCCACGGCGGGCGGCACTTTGTGTCAATGCGGTATGTGGAAAGCGCCCAGGTGCGCAATTCCTAGTACTTGACCTGTAGACTCTACGACTATGGCGATACCCGCACCCGAGAAAATTGAACAGTTTGTGAGCCCGGCGCTCGCACAAATCGGCCTGGATGTGGAAGATGTCAAGGTCGTTCGCGCCGGCGCAAAGTCACAGGTCATTGTGTTAGTTGACGCAGATGAGCGTCCTGACCTCGATGTTCTGGAACAGGCCACGTATGAAGTATCTTCGGCTCTGGATGCCGCGGAGGCACGTGGTGAAGCGGACTTCGGCGCTCAGGGCTACACCTTGGAAGTTTCCACTCCTGGTATTGACGCACCGCTGACCCAGCCTCGGCACTGGCGTCGTAACCGTGGTCGTATTGCGGAGATTTCGCTTGCCGACGGTTCCGCGATTGCAGCCCGCATTGGTGCGCTGTCGCCGGATGAAGAATCCATCATTCTCGTTACCTCTAAGGGGCCAAAGGGACGTTTGAAGGCTGTTGGCCAGCGTGTCCAATTAACCAATGTGGCCCGTGCAGTGGTACAAGTTGAATTCTCTAATCCGCCCGCAGCCGAGAAGGATTTTGCGGGACTAGACTATGACGATGCCTTGACCAGGCTGGAGGATAACAAGTGAAGATTGAACTAGCTGCCCTGCGAACCTTGGAAAAGGAAAAGGGTATTCCTGTCGACGAAATGCTGGGACTGGTCGCCCGAGCATTGCGTGAAAGCTACCGTAACACCACCGCACCGGCACAGTATGCGCGCGTCGAAATCGACCGTGAGACCGGTGACGTCATAGTCTTTGCCCAGGAGCGAGACGACGAGGGCAATCTCATCTCCGAATGGGACGACACTCCGGAGGACTTCGAGCGTACCGCTGCATTCGCTGTTCGTCAGACCATCCTTTCGCGTCTGCGGGATGCGGAGAGCGATAAGGTTCTCGACGAATACGCAGACCTGTCTAATCAGGTCATTTCCGGCGTGGTCCAGCGCGATGTCTATGCCAATGAAAAGGGCATTGTCGTCGTCCACATCGGTTCGGAGGCCAACGGCCGAGACGGTATTCTGATGCCGGCTGAGCAGCTGCCAGGTGAGGAACTCAAGCACGGTGACCGCATCAAGTGCTACGTCGTCGGTGTGAACAAGACACCGCGCGGTGTTGCGATTCACCTGTCACGCACGCATCCGGAGCTCATTCGTAAGCTCTTCGAACTTGAAGTTCCGGAAGTTGCCGATGGGGCAGTGGAATTGATTTCCATTGCGCGCGAGGCCGGTCACCGCACCAAGGTTGCTGTACGCCCCACGGTCAAGGGCCTCAACGCTAAGGGCGCCTGCATTGGGCCCCGCGGTCAGCGTGTGAACTCGATTATGAATGAGCTCAAGGGCGAGAAGATTGACATCATCGACTACGACGAGGATCCGGCGAAGTTCGTTGGTAACTCGCTGGCGCCCGCCAAGGTAGTTAGTGTCAAGATTCTGGACATGGACGAGCGCCGTGCACACGTTGTGGTGCCCGACTACCAGCTCTCTCTTGCTATCGGCAAGGAGGGACAGAATGCCCGTCTGGCGGCTCGTCTGACCGGCTGGCGAATCGATATCCACTCCGACGCGGAGTAGACACAACGTCAGCGTCCCAGCGGTTGCGAAAGTGGCGGGAAAGTGCCTAGGGGGTTGGCACTTTTCCGCCTTTTCGGGTTATGCTGGGAGGTGGCCAAACGACAAGGCGTGATTTTCCTATGCGAATTTTCGCGCTGAATTTCTTAGCAGGAAGGTGGGTGCGTCAGGAGTATGACGACTTCGCGGGTGCTAAACCCGAATTCGACAACTCATACGCCTGCACCCACACGTACCTGTATTGCAACTAAGCAGCGCCACAATTGCTCGGAGCTGCTACGCATTGTCGCCACCACCCGTTCAGATGGCTCAGTAGCCGTCGTTGCTGATCCGCATCGTCGGATGCAGGGGCGAGGTGCCTGGATCACCCCAACACTAAAGGCTTGGGAGATCGCCGACAAGCGCCGTGCATTTGGCCGCGCACTGAAGGTATCTACGCAGGTAGATGCGTTTCCGGTTAAACAGTTTATCGCCACGCACTACGAAGCGGCGGAGGGTTTCGCCCCCGCTGACGATGTGCGTGTCGCTAAGCAGGGAGGCAGGAAAAATGACAACAGAAAGACCTGAACACTGATGAGCACACGATGAAGCATCAGCGATGAACGGCAATAGATAAGAGGGAGCCCTGCAGGCGCTCTCGGTGCGCGGACAAATCCGCCATCGGGCGCTGCTCGGCCCCCACTAGTGAGGAGAGCAGTGTCCGGAAAGCTACGTGTCCATGAGCTCGCTAAGCAGCTCGGGGTCACCAGCAAAGAACTACTCGCCGAGCTGAAGGCTCAGGGCGAGTTTGTTAAGACCGCTTCTTCGACGGTGGAACCACCCGTCGTCAGGAAGATGAAGAAGGTCTACGAAGAGAAGAATGCTGGCGCAGGTGCTGACGCGTCTGCCCAGGCCCCAACTACCAAGGCTGCTGCTAAGTCGGGTGCCAAGCCAGCTGCAAAACCAGGCGCTAAGCCTGCTGCACCAGCGGCGGCAAAGCCGGGTGCCAAGCCAGCTGCACCGTCCCGTTCGCCGAAGCCGGGACAAGAAATGCCACGCCCGCCGAAGCCTGCTGGCCCGAAGCCAGGGCCGAAGCCAGGCGCACGCGCACCGCGTGTGGCGAACAACCCATTCTCGACCGGCGGATCCTCCCGTCCGGCACCGCGGCCGTCCAACATGCCGCGTCCGCAGGGTGGAAACGGCCGTCCGGGCCCGAAGCCGGGAGCACGCCAGGGTGGCCCTCGCCCGCAGGGTGGAAACGGCCGTCCGGGCCCGAAACCGGGAGCACGCCAGGGTGGCCCTCGCCCGCAGGGTGGACAGGGCCGCGGTAATAAGCCGAGCGGCAATCGTCCGACTCCGGCAATGATGCCTTCGCACCCGAACCCGGGGCAGATGCCTGCAAAGGCAAGCCGCGGTGGCGGTGGCGGTGGCTTCGGCGGCCGTGGTCGCGGCCCGGGTGGCCCGGGTGGCGGACCGCGCGGTGGTCGCGGCGGACGTCGCGGTGGAACTGCAGGTGCATTCGGGCGACCAGGAGGCGCCCCGCGTCGCGGACGTAAGTCGAAGCGTCAGAAGCGCAACGAGTACGAGGCAATGCAGGCACCATCCGTGGTAGGCGGCGTTAAGCTGCCCAACGGTAAGGGCACGACCATTCGCCTCGCACGTGGTGCATCCCTGTCTGACTTCGCTGAGAAGATTAACGCCGATGCAGCATCGCTGGTCCAGGCGTTGTTCAACCTCGGCGAAATGGTGACGGCAACTGCATCGGTCTCCGACGAGACCCTGCAGCTGCTCGGCGACGAGATGGATTACAAGGTCCAGGTCGTCTCGCCTGAGGATGAGGACCGCGAGCTCCTCGAGTCCTTCGACCTCCAGTTCGGTGAGGACGAGGGCGACGATGAGGACCTGGAGCAGCGCCCGCCAGTGGTAACTGTGATGGGTCACGTCGACCACGGTAAGACGCGCCTGTTGGACACGATTCGTAAGGCCAACGTCGGTGGCCACGAGTCCGGTGGTATTACCCAGCACATCGGTGCCTACCAGGTGCCGGTGGAGCTCGACGGTGAGAAGCGCAAGGTTACCTTCTTGGATACCCCGGGTCACGAGGCGTTTACCGCCATGCGTGCTCGTGGTGCCAAGTCGACCGATATCGCGATTCTGGTTGTTGCAGCTGATGACGGCGTCATGCCGCAGACGGTTGAGGCTATTAACCACGCCAAGGCCGCTGATGTGCCGATTGTCGTTGCAGTCAACAAGATTGATAAAGAAACTGCAGATCCGCAGAAAATTCGTGGTCAGCTGACTGAATACGGTCTCACTGACGAAGAGTGGGGCGGCGGCACTATGTTCGTCGATATCTCCGCTAAGCAAGGTCTCAACATCGATCAGCTTCTCGAAGCAGTGCTGTTGACTGCCGATGCTTCGCTGGATCTGCGCGCCAATCCGGATATGGACGCTCAGGGTGTCGCCATTGAGGCTCACCTTGACCGTGGCCGTGGTCCGGTGGCAACCGTTATCGTTCAGCGCGGTACGTTGCGCGTCGGTGATTCCATCGTTGTCGGTGACGCATATGGTCGTGTTCGCCGCATGGTCGATGAGTACGGCAACGACGTCGATGAGGCCGGTCCTTCCCGTCCGGTTCAGGTGCTCGGCCTGACCTCCGTACCGGGTGCTGGTGACAACCTCCTGGTTGTTGACGAGGATCGTACGGCCCGCCAGATTGCAGACCGCCGCGACGCACGTCGTCGTAATGCGCTGCAAGCACGTCGTCGCAAGCGCGTCTCCCTGGAGAACCTGGACGAGATCCTGAAGGAGACCAACACCCTCAACCTGATCCTGAAGGGCGACAACGCCGGTACCGTCGAGGCACTGGAAGAAGCCCTGCTCAAGATCGAGGTCGACGACGAGGTCGCACTGAACATCATCGACCGTGGTGTCGGTGCTGTTACTCAGACCAACGTCACGCTGGCTGCTGCGTCTGACGCCGTCATCATCGGCTTCAACGTTCGCTCCGAGGGTAAGGCCACAGAGGTTGCCAACGCTGAGGGCGTTGACATCCGCTACTACACGGTGATTTACCGTGCTATCGAGGATGTTGAGGCTGCTCTGAAGGGCATGCTCAAGCCGGTCTACGAGGAGAAGGAGATTGGTCGTGCAGAGATTCGCGCCATCTTCAAGTCCTCCGCAGTTGGCCTCATCGCCGGCTGTATGGTCGAGTCCGGCAAGGTCCGCCGCAACGCGAAGGCTCGCCTGGTTCGTGACGGCAACGTCATTACGGATTCGGCGACTATCGAGTCGCTGAAGCGAGAGAAGGACGATGCTACCGAGGTCGCAGCCGGTTACGAGTGCGGTATGGTGCTGTCTTACCCGGACATCCAGGTGGACGACGTTATCGAGGTCTACGAGATGGTCGAGGTTCCGCGCACGTAGCAACGTAAGCTAAACACTGCGTGAACTTTGATAAGGCGCTCCCTTCGGGGAGCGCCTTTTTGCGTATCGTGTTCGTTATGGGCTTCAAAACTAATCTCTTTGCACTCTCAGATGAACTGCCGCGAACGAATATTTTGAATTATCCTCCTGCGAGCGCAGAGGAGACTCTTGCGCAATTGGACAAGATTTGGCCAGGGAAATTCGCCTTTGATTCCGAAGAAACCATTGAGGATGGTCATAATTGGTACTTCCACGCGGTAGCGTTTGGGCCAACGCTGCTTTTCGGGACCGACGACGTATACGACCTTATTGAGGACCCAGCGTTGGCGAACGATCCTCGCGAAAGTTGGTCACTGTGCATCAATAGTGTTGTCGATTTCTGCCACTATAAGACTCCTACCAGGGAATTAGAAGCAAGCTGCGAAGACTATGATTTTGACATGCAGCGGTTTTTCAGCTCTGGACGACTGTTGGATTTTGAGGTACCGTTCGCTAACGGTGAACACGTCGAGGTACTACATCCGACGGATGTGGCTGAATGGGAACAAACCCATGGCAGTGTGGCGCCCAAGGATAAAAATGGTGAGGTAAGTTACCTTTTCCATCCGCTGGAGCTAGGTAATGCTGCGGTTAAATGGATTTTCGGCATCGAGGGAGAAACACCATTGCAGGATAGTGTGATGGATTCACTGCCTGACTGCTCCCATGTTAATGGGTTACCGATGTACAACTTCGTGGAGCGCCGTTAAGAGCGTACGGGTAGGCTGCGTTTCAGCTGCGCAATTCCGTAGTAGCGACTCCCCATGCCGTCGATGACATCGATGGTGGTGGCAGTGTTGTCGTGATGATTAATGGGTTAATAACAAAGGGCGAGCGTGCGGCGAAGCAATTGACTGCACTCGGTAAACGGGTGCGGGCGAAGTCGCGAAACATGCGGTTCGAAGTTGAGTAGTGTTTTGCGTGTTAGTATTAGCAGTCCTTTGTATTGAACCGTTTTGCCGGATCCCAAATGGGTCTTTGTCAGCGAAGGGGCACTTCAGGCCCCACGCTAAATGGGGTCTAGCTACGAATCGTTACGCACAGGTAGAGATAGATAGGGAGTAGCCAAAAATGGCAGATCCAGCACGCGCGCGCAGGCTGTCCAAGCGTATTCAGGAGATTGTCGCCAGCGCAATTGAGCGTGAGATTAAGGACCGGCGGCTGGAGTTTGTGACTATCACCGACTGCCGCGTCACCGGCGATTTGCACGACGCCACAGTTTTCTACACTGTGCGCGGACGTACGCTCGACGAGGAACCGGACTACGAGTCGGCAGCAGCAGCGCTGGAAAAGGCGAAGGGGCAGCTACGTTCCCTGGTCGGTCGTGGCACCGGTGTGCGCTACACACCGACGCTGGCTTTTGAGGTTGACACGGTGCCGGAGATTTCCGCGCACCTTGAGGAGCTGCTCGATAAGACTCGCGCGCGCGACGCGGAATTGGCTGAGCAGGCTAGAAACGCAAAGCCCGCAGGCGATGCCAACCCATACCGCGACGAGGAGTAAAACTCTCCACCGGCCACATCTATCGATGAAAGGGGCACCCACGTGACCACTTCTCCGCAGGCTCAGGAGCAGGCAGCTCACCAGCTTTCCCAGGCGATTAATCGCCGCATGTCCAAGCCGATTCAGCAGATGCAGGATATGCTTGCCGACGCCAAGAAGGTCGGCGTCATTGCCCATGTTCACCCCGATGCGGATGCGATTGGTGCTGCATCTGCGATGGTCATGGCACTTGTACAGCGTGGCATTTCGGCTGTAGCCAGCTACGGTGAGAGCGATTTGCCAGCCAAGTCGCTGTTGACCATCCCCGGATGGGAGCGATTTGTCGAGTACACGGACTTGGATGAAGACATTGACACGTGGGTGACTGTCGACTGCGCAAGCCCGGGGCGCCTCGGTGCGCTGGAAGATCGCGTGATGGCCTCCGACCGCGTTATCAATGTTGACCATCACGCGACCAACACTCGCTTTGGGTCCGTCAACATGGTTGACGAACGCGCAGAGTCCTCGACCATGGTGCTCCTGGACTTCTTTGGTGTCTGGGGTATCAAGCTGACCACGCCGATGGCTCATGCTCTCTATGCAGGGCTGTTGACGGACACCGCATCGTTCCAGTTCGGCCATTCCCGCATGCACACTGCAGCGGCGCGCCTGCTGGATAAGGGGCTCAATCCGCGCACGATTGGTGCACAGCTGCTGGAAGAACATCCGTTTGCCTACCTTCCATTCCTGGGCAAGGTGCTTTCCACCGCGACATTGGTGCCCGAGTGGGGCGACGGCGCTGGCCTAATCCACGTCGTCATTGAGCACGACCAGACCGCCGAAGTTGGCCACGATGAGATTGAATCGGTCGTGGACATTGTGCGTACGACTAATGCGGCCGACGTCTGTGCCGTGCTTAAGGAGTATGAGCCAAACCAGTGGGCCGTCTCGCTGCGTTCTCGCGAGCTTGTCGATGTCTCCCAGGTCGCCCTGGAAATTGGCGGCGGTGGCCACGAGCGTGCCGCCGGTCTGACTCGGGAGTGCAGCAAGGATGAGCTGCTGCAGGCCATCCTGGACACCAGCGATGTCGCAGCCCAGGCACGCCGAGGCACGAGCGAGGCCTAGGGGATTGTCGGACTCGCGAGAAACTCAGGAGCGCACTGAGATTGAGCAAACTGGCATAGAGCGAACCGGGCACAGTGCGAAGTCAGATGTCAGCCTTCGCGCAATCGTTTCGCTGGCGCTGCCAGCGTTGGGTGTTCTTGCCGCGCCCGCACTCTATGTGCTGCTGGATACGGCTGTCATTGGTCGGCTTGGAGCTGTCCAGCTTGCGGCGCTTGCCGCTGGTTCGACGGTATTTTCCGTGGTAACTACGCAGCTCACTTTCTTGGCTTACGGCACGACCGCCCGATCAGCGCGAGCCTTTGGCAGGGGCAACGTGGACGAGGCGGTTGAAGAGGGATTGCAAGCGACGTGGGTCGCCATCTTTGTGGGCCTTAGCCTCTTTGCCATCATCGTGGGGTTGGCACCAGTATTTACCGGTTGGTTAGCTCCTCATCCGGAGGTCGCTCATGATGCCGGGCAGTGGTTGCGAGTTGCTGCCTTCGCCATTCCGCTGACGTTGATTGCGCAGGCTGGAAATGGTTGGTTGCGCGGTATCCAAAACACCCGCGCGCCGCTGCTATTTGTGCTCTCAGGCCTTGTTCCGGCCGCCATTGTGATTGTGCCGCTGGTCCGCGCCTTCGGCCTCGAGGGCTCTGCGCTGGCCGTTCTCTTCGGCGAATTGATTACCGGCGGACTGTTCCTCCGCAGTCTTTTCAAAGAGTGCTCTAGCCGCAAGCTTTCCATGCGCCCGAATGGCGCCATTATCAAAAGCCAGCTGGTCCTCGGCCGCGATCTCATCGTTCGCTCCTTGTCCTTCCAGGTAGCGTTCCTCTCCGCCGCAGCGGTTGCTGGCCGCGTTGGGCCGACCACGCTCGGTGGGCACCAGGTCATGCTGCAACTGTGGAACCTGATTTCGTTGGTGCTCGACTCGCTAGCGATTGCTGCACAGACGCTCGTCGGTGCAGCGTTGGGCGGTAGCTCCACGGCCGTTGCCCGCTGGACTGGCAAGCGCGTGACGGTCTGGTCAAGCGTCATTGCCCTCGGCCTAGCGGCTGTTTTCGCAGTAGGTAATGCCAGCATCGTCCGCATTTTTACCGACGCAACAGGCGTGATTGACGCAGTCACCGCCGGACCATGGTGGATTCTTGTCGCAATGATTCCTATCGGCGGTGTCGTCTTCGCGCTCGATGGCGTGTTGCTCGGCGCCGGCGACGCAGCCTTCCTCCGTAACGCCACCGTTAGCGCGGTCCTGTGCGGATTCCTCCCACCGGTCTGGCTGGCGCAGGCATTTGGCTGGGGGCTGACCGGCGTGTGGTGCGGTCTCTTGGCCTTCATGATTCTGCGACTAATCTTTGTCGCTACCCGTTTCCGTGGAGAGAAATGGTACGGCATCAGCGCATGAGTGTGCTTGCCGACGTCCAGGAGTATCTGGCCAGGCATTTGCCCGCCGGTAGCCGGCTAGTTATTGACTCCAATGCCGAGCGTCCGTTTAGTGATGCGGAATTGCAGCAGCTCCGTAGCGCTGAGTTGAGGCTGTCTGATAGTGCAGCACCTGTTCGAATCCGTGATTTCACCCGAGGGCGCCTCGCTGCGCATGAGGCGGTGCAACGGCTAGGAGAGCCTGCCCCACATGGGATTGGCATGTCGACCACCGGAGCGCCGCTGTGGCCGCGAGGAGTCGTGGGGTCAATTAGCCATTGCGACGGGGCCGTGGCAGCCGTGTCCGCGAGCGCTGAACAGCTGCAGGGGATTGGCATCGATGTCGAGGTCGAGCAGACTCTAGAGTTAGGAATCATCGAGGCAGTCTTGCGCACTGACGAAGCACGCCTTGACCCGCTGGTGCAATTTAGCGCCAAGGAATCAATGTACAAACTCTGGGAGCCGATAGTCGGGCAGTGGCTAGACTTCGACGAAGTCTCCGTCCAACTGCGAAAGAAACGGATAGCAGCGCGAGGTTTTTCCCGAGGACTCACAGGCGGACCTTTACAGCTAACGTTTCACCGTGAGATTCCCGACGCCTTCTGCGGAGTAAAAGGCTTCTGGGCTCGCGGTGCAGGCATCGTTGCAACCGCGGTGTGGCTCGAGCAGTCTTAAAATCCTTGAGAGGTAGTCACAGCGTGGCCGGGCGCACCACGAAGACCGTCTTAGCCCGTTTGCCAGATTCTGTGAGCAGCGCCGGAACCTTTCCCGTTGGTGACACCGCCGCATAGACTCCAGGTTTTCCGATCGGCTCCAGCCACTTGCCCTGAGCCAAATCAGCCGCCTGCTGTTCAGTAATTTCGCGGGTATCAAAGCAACGCAGGCAGGCCTCGTCCAGACTCATCGGCAGCAAGGAAGCGGCGCGCTCCGGGACTGGGCGTCGCATCTCCGCAATTTCTGGATGGGCGGTGTCGAACTGCTCGGCCTTCGCCGTGAGCTCGTCGATAGTCAACGCCTCATCAATAGTGAAAACGCCGGCGGCAGTACGCCGCAGAGCAGTGAGATGACCACCGACTCTCAGTGCATCCCCCAAGTCACGAGCTAGGGCGCGGATGAAAGTGCCGGCAGAGCAGTCGACCTCCACGTCGATATCGATGCACTCCCCGGGGCGCGAAGGATCGGAGTCGTGGCGGATGTCCAGAACCTCATAGCGGGTGATCGTCACTGGGCGCGCAGGGATATCGACCTTCTCACCACGGCGGATGCGCTCGTAGGCGCGGACACCGTCAATCTTCACCGCTGATACCGCCGCGGGTTTTTGCATGATTGTGCCGGTGAACTTCGCAATTTCCGCTCGAACCATTTCATCAGTCACCGATGCCGCCGAGGATTCGGAGAGCAACTCGCCTTCGGCGTCGTCGGTAAGCGTGGCAGCGCCGAGTCGAATGGTGGCTTGGTAGGACTTCGTGTCGGCGTGGACATGTGGCAGGAAACGGGTGCCGCGGCCGATGCCGAGGACGAGCACACCGGTGGCCATTGGGTCGAGGGTACCGGAGTGGCCGACCTTCTTGGTGCGGAAGATGCGACGGAGTTTGCCCACTACATCGTGGCTTGTCCAGCCTTGGGGCTTGTCGACGATAACAATGCCGGAGTCTGCAATCGGATCGAAGTCGGTCATAGACGCAATCCTATGTTGCGCTATATGCGGTGTGTTAAACGGTGACCAGTTACACTGGCTCTTTGTGGAGATTTGGTATGGCTTGGACAATGCACCCGAAGACCTGGGGGACACGGTCGTAACCATCGGAGTGTTCGATGGTATTCATCTTGGGCATAAGCGCCTGATAGCTGCTGCGGTCAGTGACGCTCGCGCTCGTGGCGTGAAGTCGCTGTTGATGACTTTCGATCCCAATCCCGTAGCGCTGTTTGCCCCGGATAAGGTGCCGCCGGCACTGTCCACCGTGTCCCGTCGCGCCGAGCTGGCAGAAGCGGAGGGAATCGATGCCATGCTTGTCGTGCCTTTCGACAAGAACTTCTCCAGCATCCCCGCAGAAGACTTTGTACGCACCGTTGTCCGCGACAAGCTGAATGCACAGGCCGTCTTCGTTGGCCAGAACTTCACCTATGGGCAGAAGGCCGCAGGTACCGCCGAGACTATGCCGGAGCACGGCTGTAAGTGTGGGGTCGACGTCACCATCGTCGACCTTCTCGACGTCACTGCCGCGGACTCGACCGAACGTGTTTCGTCGACACGTATTCGCGGTTTGCTTGCCGACGGTGCGGTGTCCGCAGCCGCCTCGTGTCTCGGGTACTTCTACCGTGTCGATGGTGATGTTCTTCCAGGTCAGGGGCGTGGAGGAGCGCAGCTGGGCTTTCCGACCGCCAATATTGACTTCGCTGAGGGCCTGGCAATCCCGGCTGATGGTGTCTACGCGGCATGGTTCACGGTTCAGCCGACGGCAGCCCGCCCGGAGCCGGACCCGAAGGGCGATATCGAGTTTGGGGTGCGCTACCCAGCGGCCGTGTCGGTGGGCACTAATGTGACCTTTGGAGACACTGATCGAACGGTCGAGGCCTACGTGATTGACCGTCATGCGGACCTCTACGGCACCGCTGGGCAGGTTGAGTTTGTCGACCGGATTCGCGGCATGGAGAAGTTCGACTCGGTCGAGGAGCTCATTGACCGGATGAACCAGGACGTGGCAGACACCGAAGCCATTTTGGCTAAGACCGATTAGCTGTTAAAGTAAAACGTCGGCTGTGACTGCGGTCCACAAGCAGTTGCGAGGAACCAGTTGCCAGACGCTGTTTGGTTCCGGGAAAGCCGAGAATGTGGACTGAAAAAACGACCATAATTTGATTCAAGGAGTTAGATTTACATGGCTTTGAACACTGCAGAAAAGGCTGAGATTCTCAAGGAGTTCGGCCTGCACGAGACCGACACCGGTTCCCCGGAGGCTCAGGTTGCACTGCTGACCGCACGTATTCGTCAGCTGACCGAGCACCTGAAGTTCCACAAGCACGATCACCACTCCCGTCGTGGTCTGCTGCTGCTGGTCGGTCGCCGCAAGGGCCTGCTGCAGTACCTGCAGGACAACGACGTTGAGCGCTACCGTAAGCTGATCGAGCGCCTGGGTCTGCGTCGCTAAGGTTCTCCTTAAGGTCCTGTTTGTCAGAGCTTCATTGGTGTAAGTTGCTCTGTTAATTCAAGGCTTTTAAGCTTTTTAGACTCGCCGTTTGGGTTTCCATTGGATGGAAGCTCACGGCGGGTCTTTTTTTTTGATCACTTGTCGTTGTGGTATTCACTCATCGATGCGCTGTAGCGTGGCCACAAGTGAATACCTCATCGACAGGTGGAGGGGCTGATCGAAAGCGTGCGCATAAGTGCCGGGGCACCATCGATAAGACACGGTAATTCGTCGATAAGACACGGTAAACCATCGATGAGTCAAGAAAAGTCATCGATAAGTGCCCCCCGCCCCGCAAACTCCTAGAACCCCGCGTAGGTGCAAGAACCCAGATGCAGTGAGAGATCTCCGATCCGTCCAATACGAGAACTTTCCGCGTTAGCTGGTAGAATGCGTGACGCAAACGAAGTTCATTCGATCTTTTACAGGCGACATCGATGATCGCCGCTATTTCTAGGAGTAAGAAACCTATGGCCAACAGCAAGGCTGTTGAATTTTTCTTTGATGAGGATTTCGGTATTACCGAGGCCGTTGCCACCATCGACAATGGTGATTTCGGCACCCGCACCATTCGCTTTGAAACGGGCCAGCTGGCTCGTCAGGCCGATGGTTCGGTGACCACCTACTTGGACGAGGAGACCATGCTCCTGTCCACCGTCACCGCTTCCAACCAGCCCCGCGAGGGCTTTGATTTCTTCCCGCTGACCGTCGACGTTGAAGAGCGTATGTACGCTGCGGGCAAGATTCCGGGTTCGTTCTTCCGCCGTGAGGGCCGCCCGTCTACCGATGCCATCCTGGCATGTCGTCTGATTGACCGTCCGCTGCGTCCGACCTTCGTCAAGGGCCTGCGCAACGAGGTACAGGTTGTTGTCACCGTCATGTCCTGGGATCCGAAGGACCGTTACGACGTTGTCGCAATCAACGGCGCGTCAGCTGCAACTCAGCTTTCCGGGCTGCCGGTTTCCGGCGCTGTCGGTGGCGTCCGCATCGCGCTCGTTGCTGATGACAAGCACCCAGAGGGTGCATGGGTCGCTTTCCCGACCGAGGAGCAGCACGAGCAGGCTCTGTTCGAGATGGTCGTCGCTGGCCGTATCGTCACCCGCAAGCGTCGCGGCAAGAACGTCGAAGATGTCGCCATCATGATGGTGGAGGCCGGAGCAGGGGAGACCGTCGTCAAGCGTATTGCTGACGGTGCACCGGCGCCGACCGAGGACATCGTCGCCGCTGGCCTCGAGGCAGCAAAGCCGCACATCAAGGTTCTGTGTGAGGCACAGAAGGGTCTGGCTGAGCGCGCAGCGAAGGAAACGCAGGAGTTCCCGCTGTTCCCGGCATACAGCGATGAGATTTTTAACGCAGTCGAGAAGAAGTCCGCTAAGAAGCTGGCCAAGCTGCTCACCATTCCGGGTAAGCAGGAACGAGATGACGCCACCAATGAGTACATGGAGGACGTCGAGGGGCAGCTGCTGGAGCGCTTCGTATCCGATGATGTCGACGAGCAAGCTGCATCTAAGCAGATTCGCGCTGCATACAACGCAGTGATGAAGCAGATTGTCCGTGAGAAGATTCTGGCTGAGGGCTTCCGCATCGATGGTCGCGGTGTCACCGACATTCGTGACTTGGGCGTTGAGGTCGGCTTGATTCCGCGTGCCCACGGCTCTTCGCTGTTTGAGCGCGGCGAGACCCAGATTCTGGGTGTCACCACTTTGGACATGCTGAAGATGGAGCAGCAGATTGACTCGTTGACTCCTGTTACCTCCAAGCGCTACATCCACCATTACAACTTCCCGCCGTACTCCACCGGCGAGACCGGTCGTGTTGGCTCTCCGAAGCGCCGCGAGATTGGTCACGGGGCACTGGCTGAGCGCGCTTTGCTGCCGGTCGTGCCGTCCCGCGAGGAGTTCCCGTACACCATTCGCCAGGTCTCCGAGGCGCTTGGATCCAATGGTTCGACCTCCATGGGCTCGGTCTGTGCTTCGACTCTGTCGCTGTACAACGCCGGTGTGCCGCTGAAGGCTCCGGTTGCCGGTATCGCCATGGGCCTGGTTTCCGGCGAGGTTGACGGTGAGAACCGCTTCGTCGCACTGACCGATATTCTCGGTGCCGAAGACGCATTCGGTGACATGGACTTCAAGGTCGCTGGTACTGCGGACTTCATTACCGCACTGCAGCTGGACACCAAGCTCGACGGTATTCCGTCGAAGGTTCTGGCCGATGCTCTGTCCCAGGCTCGTGATGCACGTCTGGCCATCCTGTCCACCATGGCTGAGGTCATCGAGTCTCCGGACGAGATGAGTGGTCTCGCTCCGAAGATCACCACCGTTAAGGTTCCGGCTTCGAAGATCGGTGAGCTCATCGGTCCGAAGGGCAAGACCATCAACGGCATCACCGAGGAAACCGGTGCTGATATCTCTATCGAGGACGACGGCACCGTATTTGTCTCGGCAACTTCCGGTAAGGCCGCGGACGCTGCAATCGAGCAGATTAATGCCATTGCTAACCCGCAGCTGCCGAAGGTCGGCGAACGCTACCTGGGCACTGTCGTGAAGACTGTCGCTTTCGGTGCTTTTGTCTCCCTGACTCCGGGCCGTGACGGTCTGATCCACATCTCCAAGCTCGGTGGCGACAAGCGCATCGAGAAGGTCGAGGATGTCATCAATGTCGGCGACAAGATTCAGGTCGAAATCGCTGATATCGACAACCGCGGCAAGATCTCGCTGGTTCCGGTCGAAGACGATTAATGCTTGGCGACGGAGGATGTGCTTTAGGTAGCCTCCAACAACGCGTGTAGCGATGGCGCGGTTAGGTCACAAATTGACCTAACCGCGCTTTTGTTTTGGGTTAATCTCGGGTTTCGAAGGGATTAATTTTCGAACCCACGTGGAAGGTAATTTGCGCATGCAACTTGTCGCGCACGATCATGAATTCATCGACATTGCGGCCGGTGGCTATGTCGCAAGTATTTCCCAGTTCGGTGGTGGACCGAGATCACTGGAGTACTGTGGCCTGCCACTGCTGACTGACTATCCCAAAGGGTTCAATCCACCGTTGTCCGCAGGTACGCTCCTGGCTCCGTGGCCGAACAGGGTCGCTGACGGAGTATTCATCTTTGATGGGGAAGTCCATCGACTAGATATTTCGGAGCCGTCCCGGGCGAATGCTATTCACGGATTTGTTGCAGATCGCGTTTGGTCTGTGGTCGATTCTGATGACAGCAGCGTCACCTTGGGCGTGGAAGTTGAGCCGCAACCGGGCTGGCCTTGGGAACTCGGTATGACCGTGCGCTGGCAAGTCACGTCTGCAGATGGCCTATCGGCGGAGTTCACAGTGCATAATCGCAGCGATAGGGAGTGCCCGTTTGGTCTGGGCTGGCATCCCTATTTAAGCGCGTTGGGCGCTGACTTCGGCAGTTGCACACTACGGTTGCCCGTTGATAACAACCTGCCACTGGAGCCAATTCGAAACTTGCCCGCCGGCCCAGCGGTGCCAGCGGAGACAGTGGTTCCCAGCCTTCGAGAGGGGGTATCCCTGGATGGACTGTGGCTGGATCACTGCTTCTTTGCTGCCGCGGAGGCAGCGGGGAGTCACTCACCGTGCCGTCGTGAAGCACATTTGGTTGGACCAAATGGCAAGGGTGCTGTGCTCTGGGCCGATGATGAATTCCGCTTCTTCCAGGTCTATGTTGCCGACGCTGGACGACGAGAAGGATTTCCTGGGCACGGGAATGCGATTGCGGTGGAGCCAATGACATGTCCGCCGGATGCGCTACGCTCCGGTACCGGTTTGCTGCGAGTTCAGGCTGGAGAGACAACAACTCTTGCCATGGGACTGCGCGCGGAAACGGGCGGAAAATAGTTTTCCCAGCGCAGAAGAGTGCAGCCCCCTCAATCGGGTTAAAACCTTCTTAATTAATTCACCTGGAATTAAGAATGGAAAATACACTTGGGGACGAATGTAAAAGAATAGGTCTTCCTTTTGTTCCGGATAGTGGCTATCTGGCCCCACACTTCGGGGTAGGTCGAGCCACTTTCACGGCCTTGATGGGCGTGCACCAGCCAGGTGCCGAGAAAAAGAAATCCCAATTCGTGCATTTCCTGAATACGTTTTGACTCCCTAATTGTGAGGAGGCCGTCGTGATAGTGGCGCAATCAGCCCTACGGCTCGAGGCATCATGGGTGGATTACTCCATTGTTGCCCTATACTTCCTATTCGTCCTAGGCATTGGCTGGGCTGCACGAGCCAAAGTGTCCAGCTCCATTGACTTCTTCCTCTCTGGGCGCTCACTGCCGGCTTGGGTGACAGGGTTGGCGTTCGTCTCAGCCAACCTAGGCGCAGTGGAAATCGTCGGTATGTCCGCAAATGGTGTGGAATACGGTTTCCAGACCATGCACTACTTCTGGATTGGTGCGGTTCCCGCCATGGTGTTCCTGGGCATTGTCATGATGCCCTTTTACTATGGCTCCAAGGTTCGCTCAGTACCAGAATTCATGCTGCGTCGTTTTGGTCCCGGAGCGCACCTTGTCAACGCGATTTCATTCGCCGTCGCGCAGCTGCTCATCGCGGGTATCAACCTTTTGCTGCTGGCCAAAGTGGTCAATGCGCTACTCGGCTGGCCACTGTGGCTGACATTGGTCGTCGCTGCAGTCATTGTGCTGTCCTACATCACGTTGGGCGGACTGTCCGCAGCGATTTACAACGAGGTACTTCAGTTCTTCGTGATTGTCGCAGCTCTAATGCCACTGACTCTAATCGGTCTGCACAGCGTCGGCGGCTGGTCGGGGCTTAAGGAAAAAGTTGCCACTGAATCGCACTTCCACACCTGGCCGGGCACGGATATTTCTGGTTTTGACAACCCGGTAGTTTCAGTCATCGGATTGGTATTCGGTTTGGGATTCGTGCTGTCCTTTGGCTATTGGACAACGAACTTCGTGGAGGTTCAGCGATCCATGGCAGCCGATTCGCTGTCGGCCGCACGCAAGACTCCAATTATCGGCGCGTTTCCAAAGATGTTCATTCCGTTCATCGTGGTGCTGCCGGGCATGATCGCCGGCGCGACTGTCGCACCCATCATGGATCAGACTGCCAAGCCTAACGACGCAATTCTGTACCTAATGAGAGATTTGCTTCCCAACGGCCTGCTGGGCATCGCTATTGCAGGGCTACTAGCAGCCTTTATGGCAGGTATGGCGGCGAATATCTCCGCGTTCAACACAGTCTTTAGCTACGACATTTGGCAGACCTACGTCGTCAAAAATCGAGCAGATGATTACTACCTCAAGGTTGGTCGTATCGCTACCATTGGCGCGACCGGCATCGCAGTGTTCACCGCATTGATTGCCGATAATTTCGGCAACGTCATGGACTACCTGCAGACGCTATTCGGCTTCTTCAACGCACCGTTGTTCGCTACCTTCCTTATCGGTATGTTCTGGAAGCGCATGACGCCGACAGCAGGTTGGACGTCTCTGCTCGCAGGAACGGGTGCTGCGATTTTGTACTGGTACATCTCCGAGTTCACGTCGGCAAGCGCAACCATCTTTGAGCTGCCGGGGCAAGGCACTGCGTTCGCTGCCGCCTCCGTGGCATTCGTCGTCGATATTGTGGTGGCTGTGGTCGTTTCGCTCATGACAACGCCGAAACCCGATGAGGAGCTGGTGGGCTTCGTCAAGTCCGTCACGCCGAAGGCTCACTTCACAGACGCTGCTGAGGCAGAGCTGCCATTGTTACAGCGAACTGTTCCGCTGGGTATTTTGTGCCTGGTGATGGCCGTAGTTCTTAACATCGTTTTCGCATAGGAGCTAGTGAGAAATCATGTCACGGACACACAACAATTCAACTGTAGAAGCGACTATCAGCACCGGTAATAAGAAAGCAGGTGCCTTTGACATTCGCAATGTCATTGGGGCGCTGCTTGGTCTTTACGGCATCATTTTGCTGCTGTCGTGGCTGTTCCTCGATCCTGGAGTTAACCCGGAGACCAGTGTTGCCAAAGAGCCGATGTATAACCTGTACAGCGGCATAGCCCTGCTTCTCTTTGCAATCGTTTTCTATGCCTGGGCAAAACTGCGCCCAACGGTTGTCGAAGAATCATAAGGAGTAAAAATGACAACCGATGACCAGCCTTCTCACGCTTTTTCGGTAACGCGCACTACGCTTGCCGACGGTCGCGAGCTAATCTACTTCGACGATGAACCGGACTATGTCTCGGGCAAAAAGACTCGAAAGTTAACCGACGAACGTGATTTGCCACAGGCGATTACGGAGTCGGAGCTGCGCCAAGATCCGCTGACAGGTGATTGGTACTGCTACGCGGCGCACCGCATGAACCGCACCTTTATGCCTCCTGCTGGTGAGAACCCACTAGCTCCGACGCTGCCGGAACAACTTCCCACAGAGGTGCCTGCCAGTGACTACGACGTGGTGGTTTTTGAAAACCGCTTCCCTTCGCTTTCCATGCACATGGAAGTTCCGGATGACTTTGCCCAAACTGTCGACGGCGCCGAGATTTTCCCGCGGAAGCCGGCCTTGGCTCGGTGCGAGGTTGTCTGCTTTACCCCGAATGTTTCGGACTCCTTCCGGGATCTGACCTTTACTCGTGCTCGCACCGTTATTGAAGCGTGGGCGCACCGCACTGCGGAACTCAGCAAGCTCGAAGGTGTGAGGTTGGTGTTCCCCTTTGAAAACAGGGGCAAGGAAATTGGGGTAACGCTGCAGCATCCTCATGGGCAGATTTACTCGTACCCGTATCTGCCCCCACGTGCGGCAGCCATTGTTTCACGCGCGAAAGCCCACTTCGAAACCACCGGTCGTGACCTCTTTGAGGATGTCCTGGAGGCCGAAAAGGCTTCAGGTCGACGGATCATCGCAGAAGGGGAGTACTTCACCGCATTCGTCCCAGCTGCAGCTAAGTGGCCAGTCGAAGTCATGATTATGGCTAACCGCGCTGTCGGTAGTTTTCAGGAGCTGACCGATGCGGAGAAGGACGAACTGACAGCAATGTACCTTGACCTGCTGCGACGTATTGACCGATTCTTCCCCGGCATCGACAAAACGCCGTACATCGCAGCATGGAACCAAGCTCCGGTAGGCGAGGATCACCAGTTTGGCCGCCTCCACCTGCAGCTCTATTCCATGATGCGCTCTGCAGGACGCATGAAGTTCCTCGCGGGTTCAGAGTCCGGGCAAGGAGCCTGGATTTCGGACACGACCCCGGAGGCAATCGCTGACCGCTTCCGGGAAGTTGGCCAGACTCGCTGGCTTCCCACTCGCTCCCATAAACAGGCGGTATCTGACGTAACTGAGCAATTCCGCCGCAGTTTCGGTTCGGAACCACAGGGCGTCTTCCGCGCCCCAGGCAGAGTCAACCTGATTGGCGAGCATGTCGATTATGCCGGTGGTATCTGTCTGCCATTCGCGTTGGCACAGAGTACTTTCGCAGCGGTGGGTGCCCAGGCTGCTGGTGACTCGTGGACAGTGCGAGTTGTTTCGGACTTGATGGACAAGGACGACGCCGCAGACGGTGACAAGCCGGTTGCTATCGCAATGTCCGATGTCGGTCCGAACTCTCCTGCAAATTGGACGGGATACGCAGTTGGCACTATCTGGGCTATGCGTGAGGCAGGGCTGTTGCCCGCGGATTGTCCAAGCCTTGACATTGCGATTTCCTCCGATGTTCCGATCGGTTCCGGGCTCTCCAGCTCCGCCGCTCTGGAGTGTTCTGTCGGCGTTGCAGCCTTTGAGCTCGTCCACGGGCGCGCACCAAACGATGAAGAGCAGCAGGGAATTGTTGAGGCGGCTATCCGCGCAGAAAATGAGGTCATTGGTGCCTCTACCGGCGGTCTGGATCAGCGTATTTCCATCAAGGGCAAGGAAAACCACGCACTGGTCATTGATTTTGCGAAGAGTTCTGACCAGCTTGTAAAGGCTGCTTTCGCAGACGAGGACCTAGAGGTTTTGGTAATCAACACCAACGTTCGGCATAGTCTCTCGGATGGTCAGTATGCGACGCGTCGCGGAATCATCGATGCCGTGACAAATGGTCTTGGGGTATCTGATTTCCGCGGTCTGGATGATGCAGTTGGTGCTGCTATCAATTGGGCGAAGGAGAACGTCCCAGCTGAGGCAGATAGGGATCAATGGGTTGATACCGTGGCGCGCCGAGTACGTCACGTTGTTACCGAAATTGACCGGACGGCACAGGCGATTGAAAAGCTTTCCGAGGGGGACTTCGAGGCCTTTGGCACGTTGATGGTGGCAAGCCATCTTTCGCTGAGGAATGACTACGAAGTTTCCTGTCCAGAGCTGGATCTTGCTGTGGACGTAGCGCTTGAGCAGGGGGCGCTTGGTGCCCGAATGACTGGCGGTGGCTTTGGCGGCAGTGCCATTGCGCTGCTGCCACACGACCGTGTCAGTGCTGCAGCGAATGCAGTTGCGTCGGCCTTCCGTGACAGAGGAATGCCGGAACCGGAGTTTTTCGTTGGAAATCCCGGGCCGGGAGCAAGCCGCCTAGTTTAGGCGGTATTCCCCCCCCCGGTCTTGGGGGGGGGCTACTGCAATGCAATCTCCTTCCGCTGCGGCTTGAGCAGCGTGGTGAGGAAGATTAGCACCACGGCAAATCCCGCGGCGGTAAACATCGCAATGCTATAGCCACGAATCAAGTCGTCGGCGGCAGGAGCTGGCGCACCAGTGCTGGACAGGCCAGCGGCAATAACAGCTGACAGTGCCACAAACAGTGCAGTACCGACAGCGCCGGCAACCTGCTGCAGCGTGTTCATAATTGCTGAGCCATCCGGGTAGAGGCGCTTCGGAAGATCACCAAGACCGAATGTAAACAGCGGAGTAAACAGCAGCCCCAGGCCAATCTCAAGGACGATGTGGCAGGCGACAATCCACCATAGCGGAGTCGATGCTGAGATGAAGCCGAGCCCGAAAAGACCGAGGGCAAGGACAATGGAGCCGGGAATTGCCAGTGGGCGCGGACCATAGCTGTCAAAGAGCCGGCCGACAGCCGGTCCCATCAGACCCATAACCAGTGGACCAGGCATCACAATCAAACCAATAGTCTTGACGTCGACACCTCGCAGATTGAGGTAGAGCGGCAAAATGATGATCACACCGAACATCAGCATGAAACCAATGGTCAGAATGATTGTGGACAGACTAAAGCTCTTTGTGCGGAAGGTTCGAAGATCCAGCAGAGCTCGGTTGTGCGGTGCCAAGCGGCGCTGGCGCATGATGAAGAACACCAACAGCACGATGCCGACTGCGCACAGGATTCCGTCGATAAGCGAAAACTCTGCGCCTACGCGGCTCAGCGCGTACACCAGCGGGCCGAATGCGCCGGCACTGAGGAACACCGAGAGGATATCGATGGGCTTCGCGGAGTTTTCCTCAATATTGGGAACGAGGATGACGCCCACTACCAGCACAATTAGGCCGAGCGGCAACATCGTGTCGAAAAGCGCATGCCAATTGTTATTGGCAATCTCCAGAATGAGACCGGAGATGGTCGGTCCGATAGCAGGCGCGACAGCGATGACCACGCTCATTCGTCCCATCATGCGCCCGCGCTCATGCTCCGGTACTACGTTGAGCACCGTGGTCATCAGCAGCGGCAGCAGCACTGCGGTACCGGACGCTTGGACAATGCGTGCGAGCAGAACGATCGCGAAGTTTGGCGCGAAAGCACCGATGAGAGTGCCCACGACGAATAGTCCTTGACTGACCGCGAAAAGAATGCGGAACGGCACTGCCGAAATGAGAAATCCAGTGACCGGAATGACAACTGCCATGGTCAGTAGGAACGATGTTGTCAGCCAGCCTGCGGTAGCTGCGCTGATTCCGAGGTCCGCCTTGACGACGGGAATTGCGACGCTCATGACCGTCTCGTTCAAGATAGCCATGAATGCCGCAGCTAGTAGCACGTAAATGGCCATATAAGCACTTTTGGGCGCATCGGCCTGTGGTGCCTCCGAACTTGGGCTGAGTTCGGAATCTTCAGATTCAGAAACCAATTGAAGTCTCTTTCTATATATCGGTACAGAAATAGGTAATTGTCGAAGATATGGAATCTTAGCGCAACAAAAACCCCGTCGTAAGTCGACAAAAAGGCAAAGCGGACGGGGGCATTGGCACACAAGTTGGCCAACACATTCTAAGGTAAGGGAGAAAGATAAACCCGTTGGGAAAGGACAATAGCTGTGAGCAATATCAAGGTCGGCGTACTTGGCGCCAAGGGCAAGGTAGGGTCCACCATCTGCGAGGCAGTCGAAGCCGCCGACGATTTGGAGCTGGCAGCGGGTCTCGACTCTGGCGATGACCTGAATGAACTTGTCACCGCTGGTGTGCAGACCATTGTTGACTTTACTCAGCCCGACGCTGTGATGGGCAATCTTGAGTTCTGCATTAAGAATGGCATCAACGCCGTCGTGGGTACTACGGGTTTTACCAAGGAGCGCCTCGATCAGGTGCAGCGCTGGCTTGACGACGCCGCCGGTGAGGCCAATGTTCTTATTGCACCGAACTTCGCAATCTCCGCGGTACTGACGATGAAGATGGCGGAGCTAGCCGCTCCGTACTTCGATTCCGCTGAAGTTATCGAAATGCACCATCCTTTTAAAAAGGATGCCCCCTCGGGCACCGCTATCCACACTGCTGAGGCTATTGCCCGTGCTCGCAAGGAAGCAGGCATGGGGGAGCAGCCCGACACCACTGAGCAGACTCTGGATGGTGCTCGCGGCGCCGATGTCGAGGGCATTCCGGTGCACGCAGTCCGTATGACCGGTTCGGTGGCTCACGAGACCGTTATCTTCGGTGCTGAAGGACAGTCGCTTACCATTAAGCAGGACTCCTACTCGCGTACCAGCTTCGTACCGGGCGTACTGCTGGGAGTGCGTAAGATTGAGGATTTTCCGGGTCTGACTGTGGGACTGGAGCCGTTCCTGGGTCTTTAATAGCCGGGAGTTAACTAAAAGTGTCTGAAAATGTCACTCTCAAGGCGCAGCTAATCGCCGCGACCAACTTCTTCCCGCCGGAGGACATCGACTTTGATAGCGATGCCGATGGTGGGGAAGCATTGATTGAGTTCTCCGGCAGGGCTTGTTATGAAACGTGGGACAAGCCTAATCCGCGAACTGCGACGAATAGGGGATATCTGCGGCATGTGCTCGAGGTAGGCCACACCTCACTTTTTGAACACGCAAGTGCAAGCATCTATGTTCGTGGCCTGTCGCGCTCGTGTGCACATGAACTCACGCGGCACCGTCACTTTTCCTTTTCGCAGTTGTCGCAGCGGTTTGTGCCGGCCAGTTCCAACAATGTTGTGGTTCCTCCCGCAATTGCGGAGGACCCGGATCTGTTGCGAGTTTTCGAAAGCGCGGTTGATCAGTCCCGTTTCGCCTATGGTGAGTTATTAGACGCACTGGAAGAAAAGTGGGCCGACGAGCCCAACGCTATCTTGCGGCGAAAGCAGGCACGCCAGGCAGCCCGGGCGGTTTTGCCCAATGCCACCGAAACTCGAATCGTGGTTACTGGTAATTTCCGGTCTTGGCGCCACTTCATTTCGATGCGTGCGACCGAGCATGCCGATGCTGAAATTCGGGAGTTGGCAGTGGCATGTCTGCGGGAGCTGCAGCGCTGCGCTCCTGTTGCTTTTGGGGATTTTGAGATCAACACTCTGAAGGATGGGTCGGTCGTCGCGTCGAGTCCTTACGCCTTCGAGGGGTAATCGCACGTACAGTGTGAAGATATAGTCGATTGAGATTTTTAAGAAAAGGTAGTCAACAATGAGCACAGGAATTGCGTCAACTCGCGGTGCTGACATTTTCGGCACTGTCGCCGTAGCTATGGTGACCCCTTTTGATAAGGACGGAAGCCTCGATGTCAAGGCAGGTGTGCAGCTCGCTGGGCACCTTGTAGACGGCGGCTGCGATGCACTCATTCTGGCCGGTACTACTGGCGAGTCGCCTACTACGACCGTTGAGGAAAAGCTTGAGCTTCTCCGAGCTGTCCGTGCAGAGATGGGTGACGAGGTTAAGCTCGTGGCCGGTGCCGGCACCAATGACACGGCCGGGTCCATCGAGCTGGCAAAGGCTTCTGTGGAGGCGGGCGCGGATGCGCTGCTCGTCGTCACGCCGTATTACTCCAAGCCGTCCCAGGAGGGGCTGTACCGTCACTTTACGGCAGTGGCTGACGCAACCGAGGCGCCGGTGTGTCTGTATGACATTCCACCGCGTTCGGTTATTCCGATTGAAGTTGATACCATTTACCGGTTGGCGGAGCACCCGAGAATCCAGGCTGTTAAGGACGCCAAGGGGGATTTGGGAGCTGCCGCCGGCATTATCGCTAATACTGATTTGGCGTGGTACTCCGGTGACGATGTGCTGAACCTTCCGTGGCTGTCTATTGGCGCCACCGGGTTTATTTCCGTTATTGGACATGCAGCCCCGCAGCTGCTGGCTGAGGTGCGCTCTTGCTTTGACAAGGGAGACCTTGCTGGTGCGCAGGCTGCCCACGCGAAGATGACTCCGCTGTTTGCCGCTCAGGCTGCACTTGGCGGTGTAAGTTTTGCTAAATCCGCTCTGCGTCTGCAGGGCATTGAGATAGGAGATCCACGCTTGCCGCAAATTGCAGCAAATGACCAGCAGCTTGAGGTGCTTGAAGAAGCTATGCGGAAGGCAGGTGTTCTGTAGTGGCTGAAGGACGCAATCGCGCCCGCAAGGTAACTCGTAAGGCTGGTCCGCCTTCCGAGTCCGACGTGGCTGCAGCAGAGCAGTCCAATAACTCTGCATCCAAGGGTTCCGACAAGGGTGGAGCTAAATCCAACGGCTCGAAGTCCTCGCAGCGTTCCGGTGAGCGTAAGAACTCCGGTAACGCTAAGAAGTCCCAAGGTTCCTCGAATTCTTCCAACCGCGGTTCCCGCGGTGGTCGCGGTGGCCGTGGAGGTAATCGCGGAAATAGTTCGAGGGGTGGCCGTGGCGGACGCGGTGGCAACCGTCGTAACGTAGTCCAGTCGATGCAGGGTGCGGACTTGACCCAGCGTCTTCCTGCACCGCCGAAGGCCCCCAAGGACGGCCTGCGCGTGGTTGCACTGGGCGGTATTTCCGAAATCGGTCGCAATATGACCGTGTTGGAGTACAAGAACCGCCTGATCATCGTCGACTGCGGCGTGCTGTTCCCGAGCTCGGATGAGCCGGGTGTTGACCTGATCCTGCCTGACTTCTCCTACATGGAAGACAAGTGGGATCGCGTGGAAGCTCTCGTGGTCACCCACGGTCACGAGGACCACATCGGTGCTATCCCTTGGTTGCTCAAGCAGCGCGCGGACATCCCGATTATTGCTTCTCGCTTTACCCTGGCACTGATTCAGGCCAAGACACAGGAACACCGTCAGCGCCCGAAGGTCATCGAGGTCAACGACACCAGCCACATTCAGCGTGGCCCGTTCGATCTGCGTTTCTTCAATGTCAACCACTCGATTCCGGAGTGCCTTGGCATCGTCATTAAGACCGGAGCCGGCATGGTCGTCCACACCGGTGACGTGAAGATGGATCAGACCCCGCCGGACGGAAAGCCGACTGACCTGCCGGCGCTGAGCCGCTACGGTGATGAGGGAATCGACCTCTTCTTGTGTGAGTCCACCAACGCTACGATTCCGGGCTTCTCGGGATCCGAGGCGGAGCTGGCTCCAACTCTGCGCCGTCTGATTATGGATGCCAAGCAGCGCGTTATCGTCGCGGCCTTCGCATCGAATGTTTACCGCGTGCAGGCGGTCATCGACGCAGCTGTTAAGGCTGGCCGCAAGGTTGCCTTCAACGGTCGCTCTATGATTCGCAACATGCGCATCGCGCAGGAATTGGGGCTGCTGACCGCTCCGGAAAATACCATTGTGGAAATGAACGAGGCCGCTCGCATGGCGCCCCACAAGGTCGTGCTGGTGACTACCGGTACGCAGGGTGAGCCAATGGCTGCGCTGTCTCGCATGGCCCGCCGTGAGCACCGTCAGATCACCGTCCGTGATGGCGACCTGATTATCCTCAGTTCTTCGCTGGTACCCGGTAACGAAGAGGCAGTCTTCGGCGTTATCAACATGCTGGCCCAAATTGGTGCCACGGTTATCACCGGTAAGGATGCGAAGGTTCACACCTCCGGTCACGGCTTTGCCGGCGAGCTGCTGTTCCTCTACAACGCAGCTCGTCCGTCGAACGTCATGCCGATTCACGGTGAGTGGCGCCACCTCCGTGCCAACAAGGAGCTGGCTGTGTCCACTGGCGTGAAGCCAGAGAACGTTGTCCTGGCTCAGAACGGTGTGGTAGTCGACCTCGTTGATGGCCGCGCTCGTGTAGTTGGCCAGGTTCCGGTCGGTAACCTCTACGTCGATGGCGTCACCATGGGTGACGTCGACGCTGACGTGCTGGCAGACCGTGCTGAAATGCGTGAAGGTGGTGTTATCACCGTCACAGCCGTCATTGATAACCGCACTGGCCGCCCGTTGGAGAAGCCACGGGCTCAGGCTCGCGGTTACTCGGACGACGCCAAGGAAGTGCTCGAAACCGTCGAGCAGGTCGTTGACGATACTCTCTTTGACCTGGCTGGCAGTGGCGAGAACAACCCGTACCGTATGGCTCAGGAAGTTCGTCGCCGCACCGAGCGTGTCATTAACCAGAAGTGGCGTCGCAGCCCGATGGTTGTTCCGACAATCGTGCCGATGTCCTCTGAGGCAGCCGAAGAGGTTACCGATGAGGAAATCCAGGAGTCGCGCGAAAGTATCTAAATTTCTAGAGCGTCTTTTAGCGTAAGAGCCCGCATCCACCTACAACCGTGTGGATGCGGGCTTCTCCGTGCCTGGTCTAGGCTGGAGCTATGACTTTTGCTGAACGGGAACGTGAAGACCTAGCTAATCTACTGCTCAGCGTCGGCCCCGACGCCCCGACCTTGTGCGAGGGGTGGACGACCCGGGATCTTGCCAACCACCTGTACATTCGTGAAAACCGTCTGGATGCCGCGGGCGGGATGTTCGTCAAGGCGCTTTCGGACCGCCTCGATGCTGTTACCGCTGAGGTCAATCGAATGCCCTACGTCGAAGTGGTGGGGAAGTGGGGTAGTGGTGCTCCGCGATGGAATCCAATGAACTGGGCAGACCGCTACGTCAACGCTGCGGAGAACTTCGTCCATCACGAGGATGTCCGTCGTGCCCAGGAAGGCTGGACCGTTCGTCAGCTGCCGCCCTCCGGAGTGTCGGACCTGTGGCGTCTGGTCACTACTGCCGGCCGTATGATGTTGCGCGGTTCGACCTCGACCGTGGTGCTAATGCGTGACGACGGAGTTGCGGTGACCCTAATCGACAACAGTGCTAAAGGTGCTCCAGTTGTGACTGTCCGCGGAAGCGTCGGGGAACTGGTGCTGTGGCTCTATGGCCGTGACGAGGTACGCGTCACCATCGACGGTGACGAATCGGGCATCAAGCGCAACAGTCTTTAAAATCACGTTCTCAGTTCTGGACGGTCGCGACAGCACGCCTGTTAAACAATGACACGCGTGTGACTAATGTGAAAACGATCCGGTGTTAGCTGTAAGGTAATGGTCATGTCTGCGACCAGCCGAACCAGAACTGACAATCGTCGTGGATCTTCCCGCTCTGCGGAGACAGATGCCACGCGGCGATACCCCGTGCACAGCGCCACGGAGGAATTCGAGCGCACTCCTAGCGCCATGTCGTTCGTGGCCAATAGCTTGGCCAGCGCCTGGACTGAAACTGCCCGCGGCGTGGCCGGTCTTGCCCGGCGGGTCAGCGGTCGCAAAAATAAGCGAAACGAAGAGGAGAATATGTCGCGGCGCGAAAGAGACGCCGATTTTTCGACGAAGCCCCGTAGGAAGCGTCGTAAAGCAGCTAGCGGCTATGACGATGTAATTGAACCGCCGGCACCGGCCTCCGTGCCAGCTGACGAGTTCGACGCAGACTTCGATGAGGGTGGCGAACCGGGATCGAAGGATGGCCTCGCACTACTCGTGCTGGCGTTGGCGATTGTGCTCGCTGGCTCGACATGGTTCCACCTGGCAGGGCCAGTGGGGGAGTTCATTGAAACGGCAGTGCGCACGCTCATTGGTATCGGCGCTTTTGTACTTCCGGTGCTGCTCGGTGTTGTTTCCGTATTAATGATGCTGGATGCTATGCCGCGCCGTGAACGTCTGACACCTACCATCACTGGAGCTTCGCTGATCGTGGTGGGGCTGCTCGCAATTGTGCATATCGGCTCGGGTCGTCCTGCGGACTGGCAGGGGCGACGTGCAGCTGGTGGCGCAATTGGTGGTTATATCGGTTCGCCGCTAGCAGCCGGGTTTACCTCGTGGGTCGCCGTGGTTTTGTTGCTGGGTATCGTTTTTTACGGCGCTCTGGTGCTCTCTGGCGCGACGGTGCGCCAGCTTATCGATGCCACTAAGGAATACTTCAACTTTTCCGAGTGGTCTTCGCGTCGTGCCGGCGACGAGCCGGAATCGGACGATCCCTACGGCAATGTCGATGACATGCTGGAACGTCGTGCGAGCTGGGATTCCGATACCGCATATGCCGATGAGGACTTTGACCAGCCGACGCAGCTAATTGAGCGTCGCCCAAGCCACAGCAGCCGCACGCAACATTCCTCGTCTCGTTCGACCGGTCGCCCTGCTTACCGAGCGTCCCGCCGTGGCGCGGATAGCCGTATATCCGCACCCGAACCCGTGCCTTACGACGAACCGGATACTGACGGTAACCTCTACGATCTTTTGGACGAAGAGCCGCAGAGGAACCGACAGGCTCCGCGACGTGCCCGTCAGGTTGAGGATGTCGACTACGATTCGGCAAAGACCACAGTGTTCGATGTCCGGAATGGGGCACCGCACTCCAATCGAGTTTCCCCAGTGGAGCCGGCGTTTCCGGCAGCTGAGTACGTGGAGGAAGCTCAGTCGGATGCAGTACATCGCGACACCGCTGAGACAGAATCGACTATTCCAGCTGTCGGGGGCACGAACTACCACGCTGTCGACGAGGATTATGACGAGTACTCCGAGTACCCGACGCAGGAGGCTGCTGCAGCTAATAACAGCGAACGGAATTGTGTTTCCGATTCCCGAGCTCCGAAACAGCCCGCTGTTCAACCTGAGGCCGTAGAGCCGGCGAGCGCGCCGCAGGGCGAGTCGTCTGTCGATGATTCGCGGGATGCAGTGTCTGAGGCTACCCGCCGCACAATGGATGCCATTGCCGCTCGTTCTGGTATCGATGCCTCTAAGATTCCGGCCACAACTCCGAAGTCTGAATTGGAAAAGGATGCCGAGGGTACTTCCGGTTCGTCGGCACGCACGCCGGAATCTGACTACCACCTGCCATCGACTAATTTGTTGATTCCAGGTGAGCGTCCCAAGACACGTACGGCGACGAACGACCGCATGATTGAGGCGATTACTGAAGTATTCGCAGAATTCAAGGTCGATGCTGCGGTGACTGGTTTCTCTCGCGGTCCGACGGTGACTCGCTACGAGGTCGAGCTTGGCCCGGGCGTGAAGGTCTCGAAGATCACGAACCTGCAGTCCAACATTGCCTACGCGGTAGCGACCGACAATGTCCGCTTACTGACTCCGATTCCGGGAAAGTCGGCCGTTGGTATCGAGGTGCCGAACAACGACCGTGAGATGGTTCGGCTTGCCGACGTACTCAACGCGCCCAAGACCGTTGCGAACGATGACCCGATGCTGATCGGTCTCGGTAAGGATATTGAGGGCGAGTTTATCTCGCACTCCATCCAGAAAATGCCGCACCTTCTCGTTGCCGGTTCGACCGGTTCGGGTAAGTCCGCGTTCGTAAATTCGATGTTGGTTTCGCTGCTGACTCGTGCGACCCCGGAGGATGTCCGCCTGATTCTGGTGGACCCGAAGATGGTCGAGCTGACTCCATATGAGGGGATTCCTCACCTGATTACGCCAATCATCACTCAGCCGAAGAAGGCCGCGGCGGCTCTGCAGTGGCTGGTTGAAGAGATGGAACAGCGCTACATGGACATGAAGGCCGCCCGCGTCCGTCACATCAAGGACTTCAACCGTAAGGTCAAGTCCGGTGAGATTACGACCCCACTTGGCTCGGAGCGCGAGTACCGTCCGTACCCGTACATTGTCTGTGTCGTTGACGAGTTGGCAGACCTGATGATGACCGCACCCCGCGATATCGAAGATGCGATTGTGCGCATCACGCAAAAGGCCCGTGCTGCCGGTATCCACTTGGTGCTGGCTACGCAGCGTCCGTCTGTGGATGTGGTCACCGGCTTGATTAAGACGAACGTGCCATCGAGACTGGCATTCGCTACCTCGTCGCTCACGGACTCCCGCGTCATTCTTGACCAGGGCGGTGCTGAAAAGCTCATTGGTATGGGCGATGGCCTGTTCATCCCACAGGGTGCAGGCAAGCCGCGACGTCTTCAGGGGGCCTTCGTCACAGACGAAGAGATTCAGGCAGTAGTCGATGCAGCTAAGGCGCAGGCCGAGCCGGATTACACCGAGGGTGTCACGGAGGATAAGAGTGCTGAGGCTGAGCGCAACATTGACCCCGATATCGGAGATGACCTGGAAGATTTGCTTCAGGCAGTCGAGCTGGTGGTCACCGCACAGCACGGATCGACCTCGATGTTGCAGCGCAAGATGCGAGTCGGTTTCGCCAAGGCCGGTCGACTGATGGATCTGATGGAAACTCGCGGAGTGGTTGGACCGTCAGAGGGATCTAAGGCACGTGAGGTGCTGGTCAAACCAGAGGAGCTCGAAACCATTAAGTGGATGATCAAGGGCGCAAACCCGGAGGATGCTCCTAAGGAAGAAGTAAACGTAGTCGACGCTGATCCGAATCAGTCTATGGCGTAGGACGACCCAGCCTTACCGCCGTTTCTGATTGCGTGTATAGTCGGCACACGTGGAGGGGAGTATCCCCGGTAAAAGTGGATGTTTTCCGCTAGCCCGTGACGGTTATCGTCAGCACGGATTGGACGCACAGACTCGTCTTGCGCACATCGAATCCCGGTGCCGTCACTTTTGCCACTATGGCAGAAGCAGGAGAGACCTCCGGTTCATGTTCGCACGACCGGAGGTCTTTTTTTAATATGCATGTCCCCGCATTGGTATGGATTATCACCATTGTGGTCGTCATGGGTTTTATCGCCTTTGACTTCTATGCACACGTTCGCACGCCGCATAACCCAACTATGAAGGAAGCCGGCATCTGGACCGCTTTCTACGTAGTCTTGGCATTAATTTTCGGCGGAATGGTGTGGTTGTTATGGGATCACCACCGAGGCATTGAGTTTCTATCGGGCTATATCACCGAAAAGGCGCTCAGCGTAGACAATCTATTTGTCTTTGCACTCATCATCGGCGCATTCAAGATTCCGCGCCAGTACCAACAAAAGGTTTTGCTGTTCGGTATTGCGATGGCGCTGGTATTCAGAGGCCTGTTCATTTGGGCTGGTGCGGCAGTTATTGCCAAGTGGTCTGACGTTTTCTACCTGTTTGCAATCTTCCTGATTTACACGGCTATCAAGACGGTGTACGACGAAGCCGTCGATAAGCCGGAACCCGATCCGTCGGATATGAAGCTGATTCAATGGCTGCGTCGAATCGTCCCAATTTCGGACCATTACAACAAGGACAAGCTGACCGTTAAGGAAAACGGCAAGCGTTACTTGACTCCACTTGCCATCGCGCTGGTGTCCATCGGTTTTATCGATGTGATGTTTGCGTTTGACTCTATCCCGGCTATCTACGGCCTGACGGATGAGGCATATATCGTCTTTACTGCAAATGCCCTTGCTCTCATGGGGTTGCGACAGATGTACTTCCTGCTCGACGGTCTGCTGGATCGCTTGGTGTACCTGGCTTATGGCCTGGGTGTCATCCTGGCCTTTATTGGTGTGAAGTTGCTGTTGCACGCACTGCATGAAAACAACCTGCCGTTTATCAACAGCGGTGAGAACGTGTCGGTGCCTGAAGTATCGACCTGGGCGTCGCTGGCGGTCATCGTCATCGTTCTGGTGGTGACTGTCCTGGCATCGTGGCTCAAGAGCAAGCGTGATGAAAACATGGGTGCGATTGCCCTTCCGCGTGTTCACCACGATGATGATGGAAGCCGCGATGGCCTCGGCTCTCACGCCTCCTCTACTTCTGTCAGTGAGGGGTCAACGTCGGCCGGAAGCGAAACTAACGGTTCACACACCGGTAAGAACGAGCCTGGGCGTTAATCGAACACGATTGTGAGATAAGGTAACAACTGTGACTGCTCCAAGTGCTGATACAAGCCGTGTTTCCAACTGGAACTTGCCCAATTTCCTGACCGTGCTTCGCATCCTCGGAGTACCGGTGTTCCTGTGGGTACTTCTTCAGGAGGGCGGCGAAGCCACCAATTGGCGCTGGTGGTCGTTTGTCGTATTCGCGCTTCTGATGGCGACTGACAAGTTGGACGGGCACCTCGCACGTAGCCGTAACCTCATTACCGACTTTGGCAAGATTGCCGATCCGATTGCCGATAAGGCTCTAATGCTGGCTGCGCTGATTGGTATGAACATCATCGACATTCTGCCGTGGTGGGTGACTGTCATCATCGTGATTCGCGAAGGTGGCATCACCATCTGGCGTATGTTCGCCCTGCGTCAGGGGCGTGTTGTTCCGGCTTCTCGGGGCGGCAAGATAAAGACGGTCCTGCAGTCTGTAGCAGTGGGGCTCTTCCTGATGCCAGTGGACTGGTTGTTCTGGCCGTCCTGGATTGTGATGGTTGCCGCCATTGTCGTCACCGTCGGTACTGGTATCCAGTACATTGTGGATGCGCGAAAGGTCTCGTAGAGAAATTAAGTGGAGGGTAAAGCTGTGAACACAGTCGAACGCCTCGCCCAGAGCGACGAAAACGCTGACGGTGTCGATGGCGTTTCGCTTCAACTCGTCCAAACGCTTACGGCTCGTGGCGAGACTTTTGCAGCCGCAGAATCACTTACCGCAGGTCTTCTCTGCGCTACAGTTGCCTCCGTACCGGGAGCCTCCGCCGTTCTCCGCGGTGGCGTGGTCACTTACGCCACTGACACGAAGGCGTTGCTTGCCGACGTGCCAAAGGATGTTTTGGCCGCATATGGCCCCGTGTCCGAGTTGACGGCCCGGTATATGGCACTTGGAGTGGCGAATAAGACAGTGGCGGACTGGGGGATTTCGCTAACTGGCGTTGCTGGTCCAACGATGCAGGATGGGCACCCAGTAGGTGAAGTCTGGTGTGGTCTGAAACCGCCAGGAGTTTCGTACCTTGATGGGGTAACCGCTGTTAGGTTGCCGGTGAATAAAGAGGGTTCGCGCGCGGAGATTCGTCGTCAAGCAGTGGTATTGGCGTTAGAACTGTTGTTGCAGAATCTCGACGGTGAGTAGAATTTTTGAAAATTGGGAACAGGTCGGCCTTCTAAAGCGTTAGAGAAAGTGATGACCAACAATACTGCACTTATGACCATTCGCTACCCAGAGGTAGATAGCGCTGCCGCTTTCGAAGTTTCCATGGATGCCACAGCACCGTCGGCGCGGGTGGCTGTAGGGGAGCAGCCTGGATCGGTTGCAAAGTTAACGGCACAGGATTTGGCGGAACGGGGAGAATCCCGTGAGCCACTCCTGCGAGAGGCACTGGGGGAGACGCTGCGTGATATCCGTTCGCGCAGTGGACAGACGCTGCGTGAGCTTTCTGAAAATGCGGCTATTAGCCCTGGTTATTTGTCTGAGCTTGAGCGTGGACGGAAAGAAGTCTCATCTGAGCTGCTGGCGTCGGTATGCGCGGCGCTTGGTGTGACGGTGTCGGATTTGATGATGGAAGCAGCCACAGCGATGGCCCTGCATTCGGCGAGCCCAGAATTGGCAGCGATGTAGAAATTGGTTGCGGCGATGGAATTTCATTCCATTGCTCCGGTACTTAGCACCCGAAGACGCTCGGCTTTAGTTAAGATTGGGTGCGCGATAAGCACAGACCTGCTTTGAGGTAGTTGCAATAAGAAAGGTGTATGGGACGCTATGGCTAATCCATTTGTAAAGCTGTGGAATTACTTGATGGCCGCTTTTGATTCCAAGATTGAGGAAAACGCTGATCCGAAGGTGCAGATTCAGCAGGCTATCGAGGATGCCCAGCGGCAGCACCAGGAACTATCGCAGCAGGCAGCGGCGGTGATTGGTAATCAGCGCCAGCTGGAAATGCGCCTTAACCGTCAGCTCGCTGAGATTGAGAAGCTGCAGGGGAACACTCGTCAGGCATTGCAGCTCGCTGACAAGGCTCGTGCTGAGGGGGATACTGCCAAGGCTACGGAGTATGAGAACGCAGCTGAGGCTTTCGCAGCTCAGTTGGTTACTGCTGAGCAGTCGGTAGAAGATTTGAAGGCTCTGCACGATCAGTCGCTGCAGCAGGCGGCTCAGGCTAAGAAGGCCGTCGAGCGTAATTCCATGCAGCTGCAGCAGAAGGTCGCGGAGCGCGCAAAGCTCCTCAGCCAGCTGGAGCAAGCAAAGATGCAGGAGAAAGTCTCTGAGTCCCTGCAGTCGATGAATCAGATTTCTTCGGGGGCTACACCTAATCTGGATCAGGTTCGTGACAAGATTGAGCGTCGTTACGCTAACGCTCTTGGTCAGGCCGAGCTAGCTCAGAACTCGGTTCAGGGGCGTATGGCTGAGGTAGAGGCCGCAGGCGTTCAGCTTGCTGGGCACTCTCGCCTGGAGCAAATCCGCGCAGAAATGAACGGTGGCAACGAGCTCTCTGGTGGCGAGGCTCAGAAGTCCATCGAGGGAAGCGCTGCCTCCAACGTTGACCCTGCTGTTGCTGAGCGCATGCGCCAGCTGCGTGAGGGCAATTAATTCTCCTACTCACCTTCACCACGTGCGATTAGCGAATCACCCATTGCCTTCGAGCGATTAATGGTTCGGATGACCACAGGTACGCCGAAGGCAATGATTGAGCCGGCAGCCCCTCGTGCTTTTCGAGCCTCCAGTACCTCGGCAGCGGCCATAACCTGAAGCGGAATCATACGCAGCGTCAGCGATAGTGCGAGCGCGATGGTGTCGACTGGTAGGCCGAAACGGGCGAACGGCTGCATCGCAGTGGTCAAAGTATCCATGATGTCGCTGACGCGGGTCGTCAGCGTTAGCAATATTGCCGCTGCGATTGCGGCGAGAAGCGCGAGGAAGGTCGTCAGCGCTTGCTCACCCCCGGCGCGCCACCACAGGAGAAGCGAAAGCAGCGCCAAAATGACTACGGCTCCACGGAGCTGTCGGAAAGCAACCATTGGTGGCACCTTGGCCACCGCATAAGCGAGGGTGACAATTGCCAGGGCAATCGCCCCGCCTAGCCAGGTATCCACGAGAATCCCGGTGAGCAATAAAAATGCGATGACAATGATGAGTTTGGGGGCCGTCGGGAGCCTGTGCACAGGCGACTTATGGTTTAGGTAAAGCCCTAACGGGACATCGGCTGGATGAATCATGAGCGGCCTTCTTCCGCACGAGTCATATCGCTGACGTATCGGTCAATAACTTCCTTCGGCGCACCGTCGTCGACGATTTCTCCTGCGCTTACGCGGATAACCCGGTCGAAGTCCATAAGAAAATCCAGATCATGAGTGACCACGATAATTTGCTGCTCAAGCTGGGCGAAAATACTCCGAATGTGGAGACGATTGCGCAAGTCGAGGAGCGTAGTGGGCTCATCGGCAATAATGGTCGTGGGATTAAGAATTAACACTGCCGCCAGCGCCAGTAGCTGTTTTTGTCCACCCGAGAGCAAGTGTGGCGAGGCGTCAGCATGATTGGCGAGCCCAAATCGCTCAAGAGCTTCCTGCACCAGCTGGTTGCGCTCATCCTTTGGCAGTTTTCGCTTGCGTAGTGAAAAGGCAATGTCCTCTGCGACTGTCGGCATCACAATTTGGTTATCCGCATCAGAAAAGATGAAGCCGACATTCTTGCGAATTGCCTTTGCCTGCTTTGCGACATTCATGCCCTCATACGTGACCGTGCCACCAGTGACCGGGCCCAGGCCGTTAATGAGTCGCACCAGCGTGGACTTACCGCCACCGTTTTCGCCGATAATGCCAATGCGGTTCTCTGTGAGAGTTAGCGTGGTCGGCTTCAGTATCTGGCGTCCCGAATAGGTTGCGGACGCGCGGTCAAAAGCGATGGTGGGCATAGTGCGACTCGAGACCCTTTCTAATTCTGTGGGGTTAATTGCCCGAGGTGGCTGCTTCCTTAACCAAACGACTTTGCTTACGGTTGGCAGCGTCGGGAAGCAAATCAGGGAAAGCCTGCAGTACGGCAGTAGCAATAAGCGCGGCTACGACAACCTTTGCCACGTCGCCTGGGATAAACGGGACGTTGGTAATCAGTGCGTCGGTGAAGCTAAGTCCCATACGCCAAGTCAATCCGACAGATCCGAAGAAGTACTGTAGTAGAACTCCGACGAGGCCTGCGCCGATGAAGACGCTGATTCGTGAAACCTTCGCCCGTGGTGCTTGCTGGGCAATCGCGCCGATTGCGAAACCGGCAATTAAATAGCCGACAATGTAACCCACGGTAGGGCCGGGGAGTGCGGCGAGAAGTGGTTTCCAGCCCGCCATGTTTGGGACACCCACGAGACCAACAGCCAGGAACAGGGTAGTGGCGAGGCCGCCACGTTTGAATCCGAGAATCATCCCGGCCAGTGCGATGCCCATGTTCTGTAGCACGATTGGCACGCCGAGGCCGCCAACGGGAATGGCAATGCCGCCGAGCACGATGATTAGTGCTGCGAAAGCAGCGATAATAGTGAGGTCATACACCTTGGAATTATTCACAGCTCTCATCTTAAACCCCTGAGTTGAGCACTGTTCAGGCAGGGGACCGGGGATTCGTCTATGCAAAAAGGCGCCCAGGTAGGTATCAGTGACAGGTATCTTGTACGTTGGTCTCATGCGATTGGCCGATTTTCACAACTTCGTCAACCACGAATTTGGGCCTCAGCACGGCCCGTGGCTGTTGCATTCCCACGTACTGATGGAATATGGAAAAACTCCCGCGGAACTGCTCGAGGACGGGGTCGAACCTCGGGATATCTGGTGGGCGCTGTGTAGGGAACACGATATTCCTGAAGACCGCTGGTACGGTCCTGACGAATAGGTTCCGGCGTAGACGACGGTGAATGCTTGCCGACGGCTCTTGCGTGTCGTTGCCATTCGAACAGGGTTTCGCATATTATCGAAAGTGCTGATGAAGTCAATCCGTCTGATTCGGTATAACTTCCGGGTGTAACCGGCAGTAGAGGTGTCGCGGACCAATTTGGAACCGGAACGGCTAGTTTCGCGCCTAATTAAGTGTGAGCGAAGTTTCTGTTTTGGATGAAAATCGGGAGACACATTCTCTGAGTACGGCTCCAGAACCCGATACCGTACGCGACAATGACCGCGACAATGACAATGAGGAAGAACAACGAACTATGGCTCGTAAGAAGGCTACGGCTTCGAACCAGGGCAATGATCGCCTGAAGGCGCTCGATGTAGCTCTGGCGAACATTGAGAAGGACTTTGGTAAGGGTGCAGTTATGCGCCTGGGGGACGACAATCGTCCTCCAATTCAGGTTATTCCCTCCGGCAATATCGCTATCGACGTGGCCTTGGGCCTGGGCGGGTTCCCGCGTGGTCGTATCGTAGAAATCTATGGTCCAGAATCCTCAGGTAAGACCACAGTCGCACTGCATGCTATTGCAGAGGCGCAGCGGCAGGGCGGTATTGCCGCATTTATTGATGCGGAGCATGCGCTGGATCCGGTTTATGCGCGCAAGCTTGGAGTAGATACGGACAACCTTCTGGTATCCCAACCAGATACCGGTGAGCAGGCACTTGAGATTACAGATATGTTGGTGCGTTCCGGTGCTATTGACATCATCGTGGTTGACTCGGTGGCCGCGTTGACTCCGAAGGCTGAAATCGACGGTGAAATGGGCGATTCCCACGTTGGCCTGCAGGCGCGGTTGATGAGTCAGGCGCTGCGCAAGATGACTGGTGCGCTGTCCCACACCGGCACCACTGCCATCTTCATTAACCAGCTGCGTGAAAAGATTGGCGTCATGTTCGGCTCTCCTGAGACCACCACGGGTGGTAAAGCACTGAAGTTCTACGCTTCCGTTCGCTGTGACGTACGCCGAATTCAGACGTTGAAGGACGGCCAGGATGCGGTGGGTAACCGCACGCGCTTGAAGGTAGTCAAGAACAAGGTGTCGCCGCCGTTCAAGCAGGCAGAGTTTGACATCATCTACGGCGAGGGCATTTCGCGTGAGGGCTCGTTGATTGACATGGGCGTTGATAACGGCATTGTCAAGAAGTCCGGTTCGTGGTTTACCTACGAGGGCGATCAGTTGGGTCAGGGCAAGGAAAAGGCTCGTATGCACCTGCGCGAGAATCCAGAAATTGCCCAGGAAATCGAAGTCAAGATTAAGAAGAAGCTCGGTGTCGGGGAATTCGCGGAGGTCGAGGATGAGACCGATATCGATGCCCCTGTCGATGTCGTGCCGGACATCGACTTCGATGATTTGGAAGACTAGCTAGCTCACGGCGTAGTGCCGCGACACACGAAAAGAGAGGACCGTGGAGGATCGTAACGGCCGCGATGTGCGGGAGACTATCGAAAAGCTTGCTCAGCAGATTGCGGAAGCTGACGGTGGTTCGCTCTACGATGCGGGTCGTGAGGAATCCAAGGCCCCGATTCGTGCTAAGGCACTGCGCTTGCTCGATCAGCGAATGCGTTCCCGCAAGGAACTCGTAGAAAGGCTCGAGGCAGTCGAGGAGTTTCCAACCTCGATGATTGAAGAAGTCGTTGATGACCTGACCCGAAGTGGATTGGTTAATGACGAGCTTTTCGCATCCGAATGGGTGCGGCAGCGCTTTGCCAGTCGCGGCAAGTCGAAGATGGTTTTGAACCGGGAGCTGCAGGAAAAGGGCATTGATGCTTCGCTTCGTGCAGATGCGTTGGAGCAGATTACGCACAACGCGGAAGAAGAAGTCGCCCGGAAGCTAGCGGCGAAGAAAGCGGCCACTATTAAAACAGTGGCACCTGACTTCAACACCAAGCAAAAGGATTTACGCAAAGTCGTCGGTGTGCTGGCGCGGCGCGGTTTCCCCTCTGAATTGTCCATGAGCATTGCTCGGGATCAGTTAGAAGAGCGATACCGGGAACTCGAAGAGGACACAGATTAGCGCCGGTGCCACCGCACGCCGGATTAGCACGCCGGCTGCGGACCCGTCAGGTTTAAAGGGGTCGCTGATTGGGGAAATGGGCCATAAACAGCTAACCTAAACTGCCGTGACTACCCCTTCTTTGAACTCTCAGCAGCAGTCTTCGCCTCGCACATATGAGGTACGTACGTTCGGTTGTCAGATGAACGTCCATGACTCGGAACGACTGTCTGGCTTGCTGGAAGAAAACGGTTATGTAGCGGCTGCAGAAGGCGATAATCCTGATCTGGTCGTTTTCAACACCTGTGCCGTTCGAGAGAATGCGGACAATCGCCTCTATGGCACATTGGGACAGCTCAAACCGGTCAAGGATGCTCACCCAGGCATGCAGATTGCCGTCGGTGGCTGCTTGGCCCAGAAGGATAAGGACGTCGTCGTAAAGAAGGCCCCATGGGTGGACGTAGTCTTCGGCACGCATAACTTGGGTTCGTTGCCAGCTTTGTTGGAACGCGCCGCTCATAATGACCGGGCTGAAGTCGAGATTAAGGACGCGCTGGAAGAATTTCCCTCGGTGCTGCCGGCCAAGCGTGAATCCACTTATGCAGGTTGGGTGAGTATTTCCGTAGGCTGCAATAACACGTGCACCTTCTGCATCGTCCCCAGTTTGCGTGGTAAGGAACGCGATCGTCGTCCGGGCGAGATTCTCGCTGAGGTACAGGCACTCGTGGAGCAGGGCGTTACTGACGTCACCCTCCTCGGACAGAATGTCAACGCCTATGGTGTTAACTTCGCCGACCCTGACATGGAACGCGACCGCTCGGCTTTTTCCAAGTTGTTGCGCGCCTGCGGCCAGATTGAGGGGTTGGAGCGCGTGCGCTTTACGTCTCCGCACCCAGCTGAGTTCACCGATGATGTCATCGACGCTATGGCGGAGACACCGAATGTGGTTCATCAGCTACACATGCCACTACAGTCCGGTTCCGACCGAGTGCTGAAAGACATGCGCCGTTCCTACCGCACCAAGAAATTCCTGGGAATTCTGGAGAAGGTTAGGGAAAAAATGCCGGACGCGGCCATTACCACTGACATCATTGTCGGTTTCCCAGGCGAGACTGAAGAGGACTTCCAGCAAACTCTCGACGTGGTGGAAAAGGCTCGTTTTAGCTCGGCGTTCACCTTCCAATACTCGCCCCGCCCGGGAACTCCGGCGGCAACCATGGCGGATCAGGTTCCACCACAGGTTGTGAAGGAACGCTATGGTCGGCTGCTAGCGCTTCAGGAGCGTATTTCCGAGGAAGAAAACGCTAAGCTAGTCGGCCGGGAAGTCGAGCTGCTGGTCAGCCAGTCCGATGGCCGTAAGAATGCGGAGACTCATCGCATGTCAGGTCGGAGTCGGGATGGCCGCCTGGTGCACTTCAGCCCGTCGGAAAGCGAACCAGGCGTCGTCGACCGCAAGATTCGCCCAGGTGATTACGTGACAGTACGCGTGACCGACTTCGCACCGCACTTCCTCATTGCCGACTCCGGAGTGCTCACACACCGCCGCACTAAGGCGGGGGATAATGTAGAGGTCGGTCAGACTCCGACGACCGCTCCGATTGGAGTTGGTCTGGGCTTGCCAAAGATTGGGCGCCCGGAGAAAACGAGTGTAAGTGAGGGATGCGGCTGTGAGTAGTGACAAGGCTTCGCCGGAAAGTGATATGGAATCCACTAGCGAGCAGTCGGTGGAATCCGCGCAGGCGTTGCGGGTTCAGGAGCGCAAGGTCGCTGGCGAGCTGGATCTCGGCCGTGCAGTGATTCCGATGATGGTTGCCGTCATCGGCCTCATTACGAGTTTCTTCCTTCCGCACTCGGGCGTTGTTTTGGGCTTTGATGTGTTGCTGGATACGGATGTTGCGCATCAGTACTTCACGACTCGACCGGAGCGAATTTACTCCATTCTCGTGGTGGTAGGTGTCTTGCTAGCTATTGCCACGCTGATTACGCGGACGACGATTCTCGCATTCGTCACCTGGTTTTTTGCCTGTATTCAGATGGTCTACTCAGTCTTCGCTGGTTGGATGCGTCAGTCTCGTCCACAGGAACTGGCCGGCGAGGGTATTTCCTTCGGCCTGATGCTCGGTATTTTCTGCAGTTTTCTACTGGCCATCTCCGTGACTTTCATCGCTTTCCGACGTAGTAAGGAGCAGCTCGCAATCGCGACGAAACGTCGCAAGCACGCTGACACCGATCCGGTACTGCGCGCGCAGCAGGTTTACCTGCGGGCGGGCCTGACCCCGAATACGACTACGGATGTTGAGGTCGTCGACGACCGCCGTGAACGCGCTCGCCGACGCAATCGTGTCCAGCAGGGCAGTAGCGCGGATAATGTCTCTCAGCAGACCGGCGAAAAGGACGAACAGGTCAGCGACGAGTAGTGAGACTTTTTAACTAGCGCAGTAAGTATGGGGCTCTCTTCCATTCCGGAAGAGAGCCCCTTACTTTTAACCATCGACGCGTTGCCAGCGCGTAGCTGAGCCAGGATTCTGTTGCGGACGCCGGAGAGCGAGAACCTGCTTCCCCGACACACAACTAGCTTCTGTTAGAGCTCCTTGAGAGTCTCCGCGGCCTGCTCTGCCCACTGTCGCCACTGTTCGGCCTGCTCCCGAGCCTTGGCGGCCTGAGAAGCCTTGCCCTTCGCCTCGAGTTCGGCGGCCTTCTGCTCAAACTCCGCTGCGCGGTTGGCGAACTGCTGGACGCGAGCCTGTGCTTCGGGGTCGGTACGGCGCCACTGCGAATCGGCAGCATCGGAGACGCGCTTTTCCAGTGCGCCAATGCGGTTTTCATACTCACGCACACGACCACGCGGCACAAAGCCGATGGCCTCCCATTTCTCCTGCAACTGACGCAGTTCGTTGCGAGCGTGATCGAGGCCCTTGGACGGATCAATGCGGTCTTCGTATTCAGCCAGCAGTGCGTCCTTGGCCGCAGCGTTTTCCTCGAACTCCTTGTCTCGAGCTTCGTTGACCGCGTTGCGAGCACCAAAGAACTCATCCTGGGCGGCCTTGAACTGCGCCCACAGCTTGTCATCGACCTCGCGTGGGGCTCGACCAGCGGCCTTCCACTCAGCCATCAGGTCACGGAAGGCAGCAGCGGTGCCACCCCAATCAGTGGAGGTCTTCAGGGCCTCAGCTCGCTCAATGATGTCCTCCTTAACGCGGCGAGCAGCCGCACGGTTGCGGTCCAGTTCCGCAAAATGGGCACCGCGGCGGCGGTTGAAAGAATCACGCGCGCGAGAGTAACGGCGCCAGAGTTGATCATCAGTTTTGCGGTCGATGCCGCGAATCTGCTTCCACTCCGTGAGAATCTCGCGGATACGGTCGCCGGCGACCTTCCACTCGGTGGAGTTCTCTGCGAGCTCCTCGGCCTCTGCGGCGAGCTCTTCCTTACGTGCGATGGCGTTCTTACGGCGCTCTGCCTTGTCGTGAGCGACTTTCTCCTCTGCGACGTGGGAGGTGGCAATGACCTCTGCAAGGCGCTTATCCAGCGCATCGATATCGCCGAGAACCGTGGCGGTGGCAAGGCTCTCACGCAGTTCAACTGCGTTGTGAGAAATGGTCTTTGCCTCCTGCGGGTGGGAGACTACACGAGATTCCAGTAGCTCGACCTCGGTGGCCAGATCCTCGTAGCGCTTGCCGTAGTGGGCATAACCCTCTTCTACGGTGCCGGCCTGCCAGGAACCAATATTGCGCTCGCCGGCGCTGGTGACCAGCCAAACAGTGCCGTCTTGATCAATGCGGCCAAACTTCTTTGGATCATTGTGGACGGCATGTGCCACAGCGGCCGACCCCGCAGGCGCTGGAGTAGCTCCAGGGGCCTTACGATGAGCCGGCATTGCGCCTGGTCGAGGTCCCGGACGTGGACCCGGGCGTGGACCTGGCTTAGGGGAATTGCTGGTACCGGTCATAGTGGGTAAACCTCTTCCAATCTTCATGCAGAACTGCCGCGCGACACGGCTGCCATCAAACACTTACGGTATGTGCTCGAGTATCCCAAAAATTTTGGCACAGCGCGCGTAACACCGCCGGAATAAGGCATCGACTAGCCCCTCACGGTAGCGTTGAGGACGTGAATTCGCGTTTGCCTCGGCTTGTTATCGTTCCGCGTGCGCTTCTCATCGTCGAGGAGCTGGGTGGTTTTGCGCCCACCGCCACGGAATTGCGCCGTCATGCCCGTGAAACGGTCGCGACGCTGTGGAGACATGACGAACCCGGGGAGCCCGGCGCGGTCGCTATTATCACTGGCAGGATGCAAGCGAAGTCCCCGCACCAGACCAGCGCACCCGGCAGTTTTTCTCCGTATGGGGTTGATGTCACGGTGTCAGGCGGAACCGAATTACCTGAGCTGCTGGGACGCTGGCTTATCGAAGACTACGCGCGACGGAATTCTGAAGGACCCACTGGCCGCGTCATTCAGGCAACGTGCTTCGACTCTATCGCTGAGGCAATCGCTGCCGGTCACACGCGCCTGCTTGTGCTTGTCGACGGCGCATTCGGCCTTGCGGACGATTCCCCGGTCGGCGTAATTGAAGGTGCAGCGGAGGTTGATGCGCTGTGCAGTCTGATTGCTGGTCAGGACTGCTCAAGCATTAACGTGGAAAATATTGTGTTTCCAGCTCCCGGCGCGTACGCGGCCGAGTTATGGCAGCAGCTGAGTAAAGCTGCTGAAAGCTGGACGGGGTCTGGAATGACCGTCGTAAAGCGTTCTTACTATGACGGGGCGCCTTACGGCATCGGTTACCACGTGGCCAGCTGGCAGTGTGTTGCGAAGTAGGAGCTCGCGTTTTTAGTTTTTGTGCAGGAGTGTGAACTGGGTAGTGACGGCTTTCGAGAGTGAGAGCTTGCCGGTGCCGATTGCGGTGGTAGGGCCGACGGCGTCGGGAAAGTCGGATTTGGGGCTGGTGCTTGCGGAGCAGCTTGGCGGTGAGGTCGTCAATGTTGATTCGATGCAGCTTTATCGAGGAATGGATATCGGAACAGCGAAGCTGTCGGTGGACCAGCGGCGGGGGATTCCGCACCACCAACTCGATGTGCTGAACGTGACGCAGCCGGCGAGTGTAGCGACATATCAGCGTGAGGCGGTCGCGGATGTTGAGGCCATTCGCGCGCGGGGGAAAGTCCCCATCCTTGTCGGCGGGTCGATGATGTACGTACAGGCGTTGGTGGACGACTGGCAGTTCCCACCTACGGACCCTGAGGTACGTGCGAAGTGGGAGGCAGTGCAAGACGAGATTGGTCCGGCGGCGTTGCACGATCGGTTGGCAGAGATTGATCCGGATGCGGCGGCAATTATTGAAACCAACGACCCGCGGCGCACTGTCCGGGCTTTGGAGGTCATCGAGCTGACAGGTAAACCTTTTGCAGCGTCGAAGCCGTCGATTGATAAGCCACCGCGGTGGAACACTCGCATATTGGGGTTGCGCACGCAGGCGGAATGGCTAAATCCGCGGATAGAACAGCGTACGCGGGGCATGTTTGCCGCTGGCCTGGTGGAAGAAACTGAGAGTTTGATTGCGCAAGGGTTGCGCGAAGGTGTGACCGCTAGTCGCGCGATCGGCTATGCACAGGTGCTGGACTACTTCGATGGGGTTTACGACCTGGATACGGCTTGTGAACGCACGATTACTGGTACGCGCAGGTATGTGCGACGTCAGCGCTCCTGGTTCAACCGTGATCATCGAATCATGTGGCTAGACGCTGCCGGTGACGTGCCGGGACAGGCGTTTTCCGCACTTGGTCTGTAAGAGATTCGGACCTCCCGCTAGCATCAAGGGCATGGTTTCATTTGCCAAAGGCCACGGTACGCAAAACGATTTCTTGATTTTTCCAGATGATTTGGTGTCCATCGAATTGACCGAATCACTGGTCGCAGCAGTGTGCGATAGACAGCGGGGTCTTGGCGCTGACGGCGTCCTGCGGGTTGCCCGAGCGGGGAAACTCGTCGATGCCGGTGTTTTGGCGGCATTGCCGGAGGGCGTTAAAGCCGACGATTGGTTTATGGACTACCGCAATAGTGACGGTTCTATTGCCGAGATGTGCGGGAATGGTGTCCGCGTCTTTGCACACTATATTGCCGCGATTCACAGCCCGGACAGTGTCGTCGACGGAGCTTTGCGGGTGGGCACTCGAGCAGGGCTGCGCGCTGTTTCGATTGATGAGCACAGCCGCAGGCACGCGGTCGTTGGGGTGGATATGGGCCAGCCGGAAGTCCTCGGCCTCGCTACTGCGTTCATTGGTTCGGGCAACAATGCCCAGAAATTCGCCGGGATTGGTGTCGACGTGGGAAATCCGCATTTGGCCTGCGTCATGCCTGGCCTAAATGCCGCCGCTCTGGCGGAGCTGGAATTGGAAGCGGCGGGTAGTGTCGCGAAGCCAGTGCGTGCCGACGAAGCCATGTTCCCGAACGGCCTCAATGTGGAAATTGTCACCCCGCTGGATGCCTGTGATTCGGTGTCCATGCGAGTAATTGAACGTGGAGTTGGTGAGACCCGCTCGTGTGGCACCGGTACGGTTGCGGCAGCTATTGCCGCGCTGGCCGATGCCGGCCGGACTGAGGGGGTTGTGACAGTCAAGGTGCCCGGCGGTGTGGTGACTGTGGATGTCCACAAGGCCAGCAATGCGGATGGGGACTTCTCGGCGACCTTGACCGGGCCGAGCGTGATTCACACGCTCGGCGATATTGAGCTGGAAGCCCTGTGACTGGTAGCTATTGCTGCAGGAGCACTAGCGGGGTAGTGGAAGCGGTGGGGAATCAGCGGACTAGTGTCCGCCGCAGCCACCGTCGCCACAACCACAGCCGCCATCGCCACAGCCGCCTCCGCAACCTTGAGGCGGAATGATCTCACCGGTCAGTGAGAAAGTACCGGAAACGACCATGCCTGGCTGGGGAGCTTCGTCGCCGCCGGGGACAAGTACGTCCATAGGAGTCGGCAGAGCAAGGTTGAGCACCCAGAACTTCTTGCCGGTTAGCTCATTGACATGCTTGCGGGAGTTATTGATAACACCAGCCAGTTTCACGGTTGCGCTAGGCGATGCCTTCCCGACCTGATCTCCGACAATTGCCTTAGCACCTTCGAAGTCCAATGTTGTCGGGGTTGCCCCGGTGCGCTTCTCGTACTCTTCGATGGATGCGTCGAGGGTGAAATCAGTTGCTAGAGCTGATAGCGCGACATGCTCAAAAGTCTGAGTTCCGGCATCAACAATCATTGGCCCCTGTGACAGCAGGCAGGTAGCGACCTCGATGACCTTGTCAAAGTTATCCGAGGAGGGATCATCCTCGACGATTTCCACGAGCGCCAAGACATCGTCCACGCTGGATACATGGGCAGTGACGGTCGGGCTGCCCGCGAAGCCGGCGTAGGTAGAAAATGGTTCAACACCCAGGATGTGCAGACGCGCACCAGAGGAATCTTCGAAACGGACCAGCTGGCCACCGCGGACCTCGCCGATGACCGACAGATTGTCACTGGCAATCGCGGCTTCCATCGCGTCTCGCCAGCTGGGGTAGTCCATGCCAATGCTTCGCAAGTCAGTAGTCATACTTTTCGATGATACTTCCCATATCTTCATCTGCGAACTAACGAATCGCACGTGAGCGCATTGTGCTCTGGGGTACCTAGAACCATTCCTTCACGCCGCGGCAACTATTCGGATGGGGCTAACAATTCTGCCACACTAAATAGGTAAAGGTTAAGTGTGGCATAAATAACTTTCCTTAGGTGTGCCGGGTTTATTCCATTTAGGCATGCCTAAGAGTAAGCTCATCTCCGTAAACACCATTTGCTTAGCTTAATTCTTATCTATATAAGCGAGGTTTCTCATGCTCGGATTACGGTCTCGAAAACAGTCGGATGACATTCAGTCGCTTGCCGACGTCCCGGTGGGGGTAACCGTCACTCTGGGAACGTCGCATGTGGATGAGCGCCTGTGCCGCAGGCTTTCGCAACTGGGGCTTCGCCCTGGAATGAGTGTCACTGTGGGACGGAGTACCAGCGGCGGTGGGCGAATCGTCCATGCTGGCGCAACGCGCTACGCCATCGATGCCAGCACGCTGCACAAGATGTCCGTCGTGGGTTAGGTCCCCTACATCTCTTTTCTCACCTCCCTCCTGAAAGTAAACAATGACAACACCTACGGATTCCTCAACGCGAAAATTCGCATCCACGCCCAGCTGCCACGCATGCAGCGGCGGAGCACCAGCAAAGGATGGTGCACCTGTTGTCGCAGTAGTCGGCGCACCGAACTCCGGTAAGTCAACACTGTTCAATAGTTTGACTGGTGCGAAAGCGCAGATGGGCAATTGGCCTGGTACGACCGTGGAGGTCAGCCGTGGCGCGTGGAAGACCGATGCCGCTGAGTACGATGTCATCGATTTCCCGGGTGCCTACTCGCTGGATGCCATGAGTCCGGACGAAGAGCTCACTCGCGAGATGCTCATCGAGAAACCAGAAGAAGAACGCCCGGATCTCGTCGTTGTCGTTGTCGACGCCACGGCACTGGGCCGTGGCCTCTACATGGCCGCGGAATTGGCGGAACAGCCCCAGCGCATCGTTCTGGCTCTGACCAAACTAGATGTTGCCAAGGCCAAGGGCATCGATGTGAATCCGGACGCATTGCAGTCAGCTATGGGGATGCCGGTGGTGGCGCTGGATCCCCGTCGTAAAGCGGGAATGGCGCGGTTGGCCGACGCGGTAGCAGCGGCTCTGGACGGATGTAGTTCGGTGTCGTCACCGATTCGCCAGGCCGATGGTGAATCGATTGAACGCCTGGACGACGCACGCTTTGCCGCGATTGATGCGGCGGTTGCGGCATCTACGGGCGGGGTGGAAGATCGCCAGACTTTCTCCGACCGCATTGATAACGTGGTCCTCCATCCGGTGCTCGGACCGATTGTGTTCCTGGCAGTTATGTGGGCAGTCTTCCAAATCACGACGACGGTAGCAGCACCGTTGCAGGACGGTTTGGAAACCCTTATTACCGGTAATTTCGCAGATTTGGTTACCCGTGGATTAGAAGCGGTGGGATGGGATCATCCGATTGTCACCGGGCTGCTTGTAAACGGCATCATCGGTGGTGTCGGCATGGTGCTGACCTTCGTTCCGCTAATGGCACTCATGTTCCTGTGCCTCGCAGTACTCGAGGATTCAGGGTATATGGCGCGTGCAGCCGTGGTGGCGGACCGTGTCATGCGTGCAATTGGTCTTCCGGGTAAGGCATTTATTCCGCTCATCGTCGGCTTTGGCTGTAATGTGCCAGCAATCTCGGCAACACGTGTGCTGAGTAATCCGCGCCACCGCATTTTGACGGCTCTACTGGTTCCGTTTACCTCCTGCTCGGCGCGCCTGACCGTGTATGTCATGTTGGGTGCGGTGTTCTTTCCGGAACACGCGGGCACAGTCGTCTTCGCTATGTACGTGATCTCGATTCTGCTGATCGTTCTGACCGGCCTTGCACTGCGTAAGACCCTGTGGCGCACCATGCCGTCGGAACCGCTGGTCATTGACCTGCCAACCTACCAGCTTCCGACCGCACGGCTGGCACTATCTGTGATGTGGATGCGTCTGAAGGGATTCCTGCAGACCGCTAGTGGAATCATCGTCAGCACCGTCATCGTCGTATGGCTACTGATGTCTATTCCGGTTGTCTCCGGGCACTCCTTTGCCGATGAAAATCTAGCACCGCAGGACTCCGCATACGGTGCAGTCAGCGAAACTATTGCTCCTGTGTTTAACCCGGCAGGTTTCGGTACATGGTCTCTGACAGGTCCGTTGGTGACGGGCTTTGTGGCCAAGGAAGCCGTCATTTCTACCTGGGCACAGACCTATGCAGTGGAGGACGTCACCGACTCCGATTCGAGCGAACAGGCCTCCAGCCCGCTCGCGGAGAATATTCGACGTGACTTTGACAATGCATCCGATGGACACGGATTGGCAGCAGTCTGGGCCTATATGATCTTCCTGCTGGCTTACACACCGTGCGTGGCTACGCTCGCGGCACAACGTCGAGAGATCGGCTTGAAGTGGACGGGCTTCGGTTTGCTAGCGCAGCTGGTCGTTGCATGGGCACTGGCCGTGATTGTTTTCCAAGGGTTAAAGCTGTTCCTGTAAAGCCTCGTTGATTCCTAGTAGCTTCGGCAAAGCTACTAGGGCACACTTGCGAACTAGAAATCAGATCCAACAAGAATCGCGATACGGAAAGGAGCTATCGCCGTGGGACTCTTTAGAGCCAGGAAGAATACGACGGTTACTCGTCGGCCTTCAGAAGCCGTTCAGGATGCAATCGCGCAGGGCATTAGCTCCCGACGCAAAATTTGCGAAATCACCGGCCTGCAGCGAGCAACGGTAGACCTCATCCTTGACCGCATGGAACACACCGGCCAATTGCGACGGGAATCCCTCGGTGGCATGTGCCCAGGCGGAGGTTGTTCCAACTGTGGAATGTCCGACAGCGGTACGTGTGCTGGCGGTAGTTCTAATAGTGGTCCGGTCGCACTGGTTCTGACACGCAGGCCACCTTCTGCAGCCTAAGTCTTGAGCTTCGGCTCGGTATTCTCCGCACACAATGCGGAGAATTTGGCTTGTCATGTGACAATAGCAGCTAGTATGACGAATTTTTCCAACAACTTTGATGAGGTCAGCGACGAAACGTCGCAGCAAGCTCGCACCTCGCACGAGATGGACGATTTTTTCATCGACGCTAATGCCGCTGGCGAGAACGCCGATAGTGCCTCCGGGGATGCGTTCGCAACGAACGTCGGCACGCAAAGGGAACCTACCGTCGGTGATTTGGATTTGGAGGCGCGTTCCTCTCTGCGCCGGCTGACCAGGTCAGTAGCACATACTGAGTCTGAAGAAGTGATGGTCGAGTACCGTCAGCTCCGACTGGAACGCGTGGTGCTGCTCGGTGTCTGGACATCCGGGACCCTTCAGGAAGCTGAAGTGGCGATGGAGGAGCTCGCCGCACTGGCAGAGACTGCAGGTTCGGAAGTTTTAGAGATGGTGCTGCAGCGCCGCGATAAGCCGGACCCTGGTACTTACGTGGGATCTGGCAAGCTCAACGAGCTTCGCGATATTGTCGCCTCTACCGGCGCAGATACAGTTATTTGCGACGGTGAACTGTCTCCCGGTCAATTGGTGGCGCTGGAGGATCGCCTTGACGCCAAGGTTATTGACCGCACCATGCTGATTCTGGATATCTTTGCTCAGCACGCGAAGTCCAAGGAGGGCAAGGCGCAGGTCTCGCTGGCACAAATGCAGTACCTGTACACGCGTCTGCGCGGCTGGGGCGGCAACCTATCGCGTCAGGCTGGTGGTCGCGCGGGCTCCAACGGCGGCGTGGGTCTGCGTGGTCCGGGTGAAACTAAGATCGAAACCGATCGTCAGCGCCTACGCCAAGATATGGCGCGAATCCGCAAGGAATTAGCTGGCATGAAGACTGCGCGTGAGATTAAACGCGCACGTCGTAAGGCTGGACACCTGCCGCGCGTGGCAATTGTCGGCTACACCAACGCGGGTAAATCTTCGTTGCTCAACGCACTGACAGGCGCTGGTGTGCTGGTGGAAGACGCGCTGTTTGCGACGCTGGATCCGACGACTCGTCGCACCAAGCTTCGCGACGGTCGCACGGTGATTATGACCGATACGGTCGGATTTGTTCGCCACTTGCCGACGCAGCTCATTGAAGCTTTTCGCTCGACCTTGGAAGAGGTGCTCGAAGCCGACGTCATCATGCACGTCGTAGACTCCTCTGACCCATTCCCGCTGGAGCAGATTAAGGCTGTCAACAAAGTCATCAACGAAATCGCGGAGGAAGAAAAGGCCGAGATTCCGCCCGAGCTGTTGGTAGTCAACAAGGTGGACAAGGCCGATGGCATCACTCTGGCGCAACTGCGCCACCAGCTCGATGATGCGGTCTTTGTCTCTGCGCGAACGGGTGAGGGGATCGGTGAACTGGAGACCCGACTCGAGCTTGCACTCAATGAGCTGGAGTCTCACGTCCACATGTTGATCCCCTATGACAAGGGCAATATTGTCTCCATGCTCCACGAAGATGCGACCGTGCTGTCGGAGACATGGACAGAGCAAGGCACCCAGATGGATGTGCGTTTGCCCACTAGCCTCGCGGATGAACTGTCGGCATACCGCATCGAACCTGCAGCGGATCCTCACTTCACGGCGGATGCGAATGAGGATAGTAGCAACGACGCCTAGTCGGAAAAGGGAGAGCGGAGTTGGAATAGGGAGAGCGACAAAGAGCTCCGGCAGTCCTGGGTTTAATGCGGTATCCGTGGCGTGATCTGCGGTGGGCATCCACTAGCATTACAACCATGAATTCTACTTCTGACGCGGAGACCCAACAGGGAACCTCCGCAAATCCGCCTGCTGAAAACGCCGAACGTGGCCGTCTTTTCGGTTGGGATATTCACGGTGACGGTCGAAAGATTGCACCGGGAGCCGTGGTGGCTCCCAACGAACGCCTCGATTGGCCTCGTACAATTGGCATTGGCGCACAGCACGTCATTGCCATGTTTGGTGCAACTCTTCTGGTGCCGCTGTTGACTGGTTTCCCAGTCAATACCACACTGCTGTTCTCGGGTATCGGCACGATTGTCTTCCTGCTAATCACCCGAAACCGCTTGCCCTCTTACCTGGGCTCGTCGTTTGCCTTCATCGCACCACTGACCGCGACACAGGCGCAGGGTATTGGTGTTCAGCTCGGTGTCGTGCTCTGCGCCGGCATCGCGCTCATGCTCGTTGGCTGCGTTGTAAAGTTCGCCGGCAAGCGTGTCCTCGATGCAGTGATGCCACCTGCAGTAACCGGTGCCATCGTCGCTCTCATCGGACTTAACCTGGCGCCTGCCGCCACGGAGAACTTCGCCACTCAGCCGTTGGTCGCATTTGTCACGATGGCATCCATTGTCTTCGCAACCGTCGCTGGCCGCGGTATGGTCAGCCGTCTGGGTGTCCTTATCGGCGTACTAATCGGCTGGGTCTTCGCCGCTGCCACTGGAAATCTCTCGCCCGAGGCTACAGAAACTGTCGGCAATGCCGCCTGGATTGGTCTGCCCGCATTCCACGCGCCGGAGTTCCACTTCAATGCGATGCTGATTGGTCTGCCCGTCATCGTAGTACTCATCGCAGAGAATGTCGGTCACGTCAAGGCTGTTGCTGCCATGACCGGCCGAAACCTCGATGACATCGCTGGCGATGCTCTTATTGCAGACGGTCTAGCCACCACCATCGCCGGTTCAGCTGGTGGTTCTGGTACCACTACCTACGCTGAAAATATCGGTGTTATGGCCGCTACCCGTGTCTATTCGACCGCAGCTTACTGGGTGGCAGCTTTCACCGCCATTGCACTGGCTTTCATTCCAAAGTTCGGCGCACTCATCTTGACCATTCCTACCGGCGTGCTCGGTGGGGCAACGATGGTGCTCTACGGCCTGATCGGTTTGCTCGGTGTGCGCATCTGGATGGACGAAAAGGTCGACTTCAACAACCCGGTTAATCTCACCGCTGCCGCCACCGCGCTGATCGCGGGTATCGGTAACCTCACCCTCGACATTGGTTCGCTGACGCTGGAGGGTATTGCTTGGGGGTCGGTCGGCATTATTATCGGCTATCCAATTTTGAACTGGCTCTACAATCGCATCGGCGAGAACCGCTCGTAGGCCACCCGTCCAGGGCAGAATCTCGCACGAATGCTTAACGACGGACCCCGTGACCGTTGCCACGATGTTTCGTCGTTAAGCTCTTTTGCTTTTTAATCGCTCAGGTCTTGGGCGATGAGTTCGGCGATTTTCTCTACCGCAACCGCGTTACTACTGGTCACAGTGACTTCATCGCCGAATTCGGCACCGAGTGCCATGAGCATCAACGAGGATGAAGCATCGGCCGGTTCGTTGTCGGGCTCGTCTGAGTCAAGGAGCTCGACCAGAATTTCTTCCTGAAAACGGGAGGCACGCTCAGCGATGACCGTTGCAGGGCGGGCATGAATACCCACCTTGGAGCCGACGTGGACATGTTGAGTAACCATGCGAGCGGCATCCTGCCTTTCTGCTTCTCGATTTCCTCGATGCCATTTCTGAGCTTAATAGGTTGCCCGGATGGGTTGGGGAATGTTTGCTGAAAATCGTAGAAATGCTCGTTGGGATAAACCAGCCGGTGCGGTAAAAACTACGCTTCCGCTGAAATGTTTGCTTCTAGGTTTTGATTATCGGTGCTGACTTGCCGCGGCCACAGGCTTTTAGCTGCCACAACGAGAATTGCTGCCACTATGCTGCCCAAGACGATTGCAGCAAGCCATGCGACAGGGTTGTCGATTGCAAACAGCACAAAAATACCTCCGTGCGGAACACGTGTGGCCGCAGCCAAAGCCATTGAGGTGCCACCGGTGACGGCACCGCCAATCACAATCGACGGAATCACACGTAGCGGATCTGCGGCGGCGAAGGGAATCACTCCCTCTGAAATGAAGGCCGCACCGAGCACCCAGCCCGCTTTGCCGTTTTGACGCTCCGCCGAACTGAACAGCTTTGGTCGGAGCACAACTGCCAGAGATGTAGCCAATGGAGGTACCATGCCCGCCGCCATCACAGCGGCCATGACCTTCCATGATGCGGGATCTGCTGAGGCGATGTTTGCGACGGCAAAAAGATAAGCAGCCTTGTTGATCATTCCGCCCATATCCACGCACATCATTGCGCCGAGAAGACCACCGAACAGGAACGCCGCCGTCGTATCCAGTGATTGCAGCCACTGCTGCAGAGCCGTCATCAGCCACGCCAGCGGCATCCCGAGCAGCAGGTACATGGTGAGCCCAACGGCCATAGCTCCGAGCATAGGAATCACGACAACCGGCATCAGCGGTCGCAGCCAGTCCGGGACTTTCATCCTCAACAGTAGGGCTACAACTAGTCCCGCCAGGATGCCTGTCACCAGGCCCCCAAGGAAGCCGGCGCCAACCGTGACCGCGATGGCACCGCCAATAAAGCCTGGTGCAATGCCGGCTCTGCCAGCCATGCCAAAGGCGATATAAGCACTCATTACAGCCACAATGACCTGCATGCCGTGGTTGCCAATGGCAAAAAGCGCCGAGCCGAGATACAGCCACAGCCCACTACGATCAATTAGCACGGTGCCGAGATCTTTTGTCGGCACAGCAATCGGGGCATCGAGTCCGATAATCTCCGGCAGCCGCAAATCCCTAGTCACGGCGTCAGCTACTACACCAACCTGATGACCGCCGACGAGGAATCCCAGCGCAATCAACAACCCCGATGCGGCCACGAACGGCACCATATAGCTGACACCGGTCATAATGGCATCACGAACCCAGTGTCCGAAGGCTTTGTCACCGCCTAAGGATGATTTATGTGCCCCCACCTTCGTAGTTGCTTGTACCCTCTCAGATGAAGGGTCTGCGCCTGTAGTACCGGTTTGCGAACCGGCCTCCTTGTCGTGGTCATCCTTAGGTTGCGGCGCCTTTCGGTCGTAGGCGCGAACCCGTGATTGTTCTGCTTTTGCCTTCGCTTGTTTAATAACTGCAGTAGGTTCATTGACTGCCTTACGAATTGGCACTTTGACCTGTGGTTTATCGCTGAAGCGCTTAAGCCCCGTAACCCCAATATCGGCTGCGATTACTAGCACGTCGGCCCGGACAATTGCCTCTGCGGGGGCTTCCTGGGTTCCTGCCGAGCCCTGCGTCTCTACAGTTAGTGTGACATCAGACATGCTTTCTGCCGCGCCAGTAAGCGCTTCGGCTGCCAAATAAGTGTGTGCGATGCCCGTGGGGCAGGCCGTGATGGCGACGATATTGGTCTTCGCCGGAGGTTTTTTCGCTTTCCGACGAGGCGCTTTGGTGACGTGCTCGCTAATGATCCGGGCAGTCTCTTCATCGCTATCAGCACCGCGAAGAGCTGCGCGAAACCCCTTATCGCGAAGTGCTTTTGCGAGTGCGGCCAGAATATCGACGTGGACATCGCTGTTACTAGATGGGACACCAATGAAAAAGAGCAGGTCCGCCGGCCCATCTGGTGTGGTGAATTCTGTAGCGCTGGTTAAGCGGGCAAACATCAGGGTCGGCTTCGACCAGTCCTCATGGCGGCAGTGGGGGATGGCTATCCCTCCCGACAGACCTGTCGGGGCCTTCTCTTCGCGTTCGAGGGCTGCTGCGACGATGCCGTTGCTGTCGGTGGCGCGGCCGGTCTCTACAGCTTTAGCGATGAGATAGTTAAGGATCTTCTCCTTTTGCGGACCGATATCTAGGTCAAGGAACACTGTCGACTCATCGGCTAGGTCTGATGCAATAGCGGAAAAATCTGCCGAAGAAGACATGGTTTTCTAATGCTCCTTATCTAGGCATCGAAAAGCTAAGTGTCGAGCTGCCATAACCGGCCGGCCTCGGGGTGAACCTGTTCTGGATAGGGGATGGTCGTACCGGGAAGACTGGTTGCCGCCGCCCCATAAGCTACGGCGGTGGTTAGTGCATCTTGGTAGCTATCACCGCGTTCGCGGGACATAACGTAGCCGGCCAAAGCACAGTCTCCAGCACCGACCGTCGACTGAGCGACTATCGAGGGGGAGGTAGCAGCGAAACAACCGCCTGACTTCACTGAAAGCACCGCCCCTGCTTCGCCGAGAGTGGCCAGGACTTCGGAAACGCCAAGCTCGTTCAGCGCACGAGCAGCCTGCGCTACGGGAAGATAGTTCCCTTCGGCTGCAGCGGCCTCAAGTTCTTCGCCGTCCTGATCAATGATTTGACCAAGTTCGTAGGCGTTCGGCTTCATCAAGAAAGGTCGCACCTTTGGAAATGCGCGAACGACCTCAGTCAGTGGGCCGTCGCTCGTATCCATAGCAACACGAATATTCGGGTTGACCGAATACACCGCCTCGGTGCATTGAACGTAAAAATCCCTGGGGACACCAGGGGGCAATGAACCTGCGAAAACTACCCACGTGGCGTGTTTAGCATGGTGGATAAGTTTCTCCAGGACACGCCTACGGTGCGCTTTCGTCAATGTCATGCCAGGGGAATTGAGCTTGGTGGTCGTCCCATCTGGCTCTGCGAGTGTGAGATTAACGCGGGCTTCGTTAGTCGTGTTGATGGCTTCATGAGGTATGCCAGAGACTTCCAACAGGCGCGTGAATTTTCCGGAGTCCGATGCCGGGTAGAGCGCGAGCGTCTTTTCTCCGGCGTAGTGCAACGCCTTGGACACATTAATTCCCTTGCCACCAGCCATGTCCTCAGCCATTGGTAGACGGAACACGCCACCTCGCTTGAGCTCCGTATCGAGTCGAGCAAGTCGATCGATTGACGGATTTACAGTCAAGGTCAGGATCATGAAGCAACCACAACCTCGACACCTTGCTCCCTGAGGTCATTGACGAACTGTTCCGGGGCAGAGGAATCTGTAATCACGACGTCGATATCTTCCAATGCTGCAAAGCTGACGAGGAAGTCGCGGCCAAGTTTCGTCGAGTCCGCCATAACGATGACCTTGCGCGCATTCGTAATCATCGCGCGCTTTACCGCCGCTTCCTGTGGATCAGCAGTAGAAAGACCGTGGTCAATTGTCAAGGCATTAGAACCAATGAAAGCGACATCGGCACGCATAACCGCGAGAGTGCGGAGTGCCGTATCGCCAGCAACCGCCTGAGTAATGACGCGAACTTGGCCGCCAAGGAGTTGAAGCTCAATGCGGTTCGATCCTGCGAGTGTGATGGCGTTGGGAAGAGAGTTTGTGACAACCGACCAACGGCGGTTATCAGGGGAGTGGACCATCAGCTCTGCAAGAGCCTCGGTGGTAGTTCCAGCATCGAGAAAAATTCCACCACCAGAGTCAGGCAGAAAATCCGCAGCACAGCGGGCAATAGAGAGCTTCGCGTCCTTTTGCGCGTTCTTTCGAGCGGCAACTGAAAACTCAACAGTCTGAAAAGAACGAGTAGCCACAGCGCCACCGTGTACGCGGTGAACTGCGCCCTCTGCATCCAACTGAGCTAGGTCACGGCGAATCGTCTCTGCTGTGACATCGAAAGCTTCCGCAAGATCAGCGACCGTCACGCGCCCTTCGACTGCTGTCAAAGACGCAATCTTCCGGCGGCGTTCCTCTGCGTACATTCCCCGCTCCTTAGCTGTTAAGAAATCTCAGCTTTACTATCTGTTCCCAGTATGCCCGTTTATGTCTGTTTCGGGCAACGAAAATGTGGGAAATTAGAGGCTGCGTAGGACGCTGACAATCTTGCCGAGGATCTTGGCGTGCTCCGCGGGGAGTGGGTCAAAGGCGCGATTATGGGGCATGAGCCACTTGCCAGCAGCGTCTTCGTGCCATTCCTTGACTGTTGCTTCATCTTCAAACAGGGCTGCAACGAAATCTCCCTGTTCGACCACGTCTTGGGAACGGACTACCACCCAGTCTCCGTCGAGAATGCCCGCGTCAACCATGGAATCACCCACGACCTTGAGTAGGTATAGCTGACCAGAGCCCGTAATCTCCATCGGAAGTGCCATGTGACTTTCCACATGCTGCTCCGCCAAAATAGGGTTGCCAGCCGCAATCTGTCCAACGATAGGAACGAAGATTGGCTCTGGCATGTCCTCTGGCATCTCGGGAGTTTGGGTGGTGCCAGTAGCCTTTGGCCCAGGCTTTACCGGAGTGAAAGTGCCAGCGGAGGACTTCGAATCCCTTACGTTTACCGCGCGGGGTTTGTGTGGGTCGCGGCGGAGAAAGCCCTTCTTCTCCAACTCCTTGAGTTGGTATGCCACCGACGAGGTGGAATTCAAGCCCACAGCATCCCCAATTTCTCGAATGCTCGGTGGGTATCCGCGAAGTACGACGGCATCCGAAATGACGTCAAGAATCCGACGCTGCCGATCGGTGAGTGTTTTAGGGTTCGCTTTCTTCTTTTGAGCCATGGAACATCCCTTCTCAAACTCTTTCGAATGAATCATAACTCAAAACTGTTCGAATCGTCGAGCATCGAACACTGTGCGCCCTTGAATTCTTTAGAAAACGTGTACATTATCCGTGCTCGGAGGCGGTGATGATGTCGAAAATCGAAAATAAATCCGGATAGCAGTAGACAATATTCGAACATGGTGTTATAAATCGAACATGACAAGTTACTCGAACAGTCGTTTGATGAAAGGGTCTAGACGGATTCTCCGCATCCGCCCTTGGACATAGTCTCCACAGCGTCGGGAAACGGTCGTACAACTCTTATTCTCTCCAGGCCGGCAACGGTGGGAGAGTCAACGTTGGAAAGGGAGAAAACATGATGTCTACGGTTTCAACCGCACTTGGTGTTAGCAGCACATCTGATATTGACTTTTCTCAAGTTTCCGAGCTCCCTGCTCGGACGACACGGAAAGCCCCGTTGGTGTGGGGTGAACGTAGTGCGTCTTGCACACAGCACATCGTTCGGCCCGGTCAGCGTGCACGTATTGCACAGCGCAATCGAAATGGGGCTTCATCGGCGCGAATGCGGAGGGACAGGTCGCGGCCCAGTCATGTCTCGGTCAACTACGGGCGTCCGTCTCTATCCGTTAGCAGGGCGCAGCAGTCCAATCGTAGTGATGTATCCGCAGGCACTAACCTGACTCGCCTGATGGCGGTATGGGCTCTAGGGCTTGGTGCTTTCTTCGGAGTTTTCGGCAGCATGGTCTTTGAACAGGGACAAAGTGAGGCGGTCGAAAGCACCTTTACGTCTACGTACGCTTCCTACTCCGCGCAATAATCATTCCAGTTTCCGGTGTTGGGGTGGGACGTAGACTGGAGACCGTGTATTGCCAGTTTTGTCATCATGATCAGACACGAGTCTTGGACTCACGGTTGATAGATAACGGTATGGGGATTCGTCGCCGAAGGGAATGCCTGAATTGCGGCAAACGTTTTTCTACGATTGAACGCTCGCAGCTGATGGTCGTTAAACGGGATGGAATCCCTGAGGAATTCAACCGCGAAAAGGTTATCCAGGGTGTTCGACGTGCGTGCCAGGGGCGCGAAGTATCAGAGTCTCAGCTGAAGAAACTTGCACAAAAAGTGGAGGAGAGCCTCCGCGAGAAAGGCACGCCCCGGGTGGACTCAAACGATATCGGCCTTGCCATCCTTGAGCCGCTCAAAGAACTGGACGAAGTTGGCTATCTCCGCTTCGCTTCGGTGTACAAGTCCTTTTCCTCCGCGGACGATTTCGCGCAAGAGATTGCCAGCATGCGCAAGGGGAAAGGACCGCAGGCTAATGGCAACGAGGTTAAAAAGAACTAACGCAGTTTATCCACACGTTTCTTTATTCGAGTCAGGGATACGCTCTGGGCGGTACCCAGCCGTTGTGCGAAAAGGCTGACGCGCAGCTCTTGAATGAGCCACTGAATATCCCGTACCTCCGCGGAATTCGAACGTGCCTTAGGCAGCTGCTGAAGCTTTGCCGCCAAGTATTCGCGGGCCTCAGTCACCTCATCTTCACGTTCGGCATCACGGTCCGGGTCACGGTTCATTTCCTCAAGCCGAATCTCCATCGCTTGGAGATAACGTGGCAAATGTCGTAGGTGCTGCCAACCGTGCCTTGCCACAGCGCCCTTAGGGAACATGAACTCCAGCTGGCGACGCATATCGTCAATAGCATCGCCTTCCCACTTGTTTAGCTGATTTACCACCGAGACATAACGAGGCATTGCCTGGGCAACGCCGACGACCAATTGGCGCACCTCTGAGGCGACTCCAGAACGAACGTGTTCGAGTAGTTTGTCGAATTCCTTCGGATCGCGGACCGGGCCGCCGGCAGCCATCATACGGTCGCGAATCACTGCGACACGGCAGTCCTCGACAAGCCCATCGGCGCCCCCATGTGGCCATGCGTCCACGCCAACACGTTGCTGGAGTGGAAGCCCCTTAGTCATTTGTGCACCATTTACTGGGCAATCCCGCAATAGCATTGTCAAGTTTGTGGTCGCCAACGTCGCCTCAGCCTGAGCCTTAGTTGGTTTGACCTCAATGGCCACGCCATCCTTGGTGGTCACCAGCGTCGGATACATCGTGACGGACTGACCGTCGACATTACTTTTGACCGTTAATGAGACGGCGCCCAAGTTCTCTGAAGTCCACTTTTTCACAGCTTCGCGTGCTGCAGACTTCGAACGTTTCGACACAGCAGTTGAGACCGTCGAGGCATGCTTGTCTCGAAGCGCAGCAAGATCTCGGCTCTGATCGACGATCTTTCCATGGCGGTCGACCACTGCGTAGTTAAAGCGCAAGTGTGCTGGCAGCTTCGAAGGGGCAAAGTCTGCACCATTGATGCCCGAGCCTCCGAGTCGTCGTAAAGCATCGGCAAAAACATCGACGAAGCGGCCTGAGTACGGAGTCATCGTCTCCAGCGCGCGGCGTGCGAAATCCGGGGCGGGGACAACGGACTTCCGCAGTGCCTTCGGCAGAGTGCGAATGTAGGCTTCCGCGAGCTCAGCGCGAAGACCTGGTACCTGCCAGTCGAAGCCATCTTCACGCAGACCTGCAAGAAGAGGCACGGGGACACGGAGAGTCACACCGTCATCAGGGGCGCCCGGTTCGAATTTATAGGACAGAGAGAAATCGACCGAGCCCTGCTGCCACATTTCGGGGAAGGCGTTGTCGTCGATGTCGCCGGCTTCGGGGTTGAGCAGCTTATTGGGATCAAAGTCCAGTAGATTTGGCTGCTTGGGCTTAGTTTTCTTCCACCAGCGGTCAAAATTGGTGGCCGTGGTGATAGAGGCGGGCAGCTTGGAGTCGTAGAACGCGTAGAGCACGTCGTCATCGACGACAATGCCGCGGGAACGCTGCTTTTCCTCGATCTTCTCGGCTTCGGCAAGTTTGTCTTGATTGTTCTTAAAGAACTCGTGATGTGTGTTCCATTCGCCGTCGACAAGCGCAGAGCGAATGAAGATCGAGCGGGCGGCGTCGGCATTGACTCGGTGATAAGGCATCAAACGGTCAACCACCACGGGCACGCCGTAGAGCGTCGACTTCTGGTAAGCCATCGCTGCACCGCGCTTAGTAGACCAGTGAGGCTTTGAGTACTGGTGCTTGAGCAGATGAGGGGCTACCTTCTCTAGCCACTGCGGCTGAATCGTGCCGACGTTGCGCGCAAAAGTGCGCGAGGTCTCGACGATTTCCGCAGCCATCACCCAGCGAGGCGGCTTCTTTGCCAACGCGGACGAGGGGTGAATGAGGAACTTAGTGTTGCGGGTGCCAGTAAATTCCTTGCCCTCGCCCTCGCGCGTACCAATCATCGATAACAGACCCGGTAACAGTGACTTTGCCACCTCGTCGGGATTGTCGACACCGTTGGTTGAGCTGCGGGCCGAAAGATGCCAGCCCAGCTCGGCCGTTGCCTGGTGGAGCTGACGCACCAAGTCCTGCCACTCGCGAACGCGCAGATAGTGGAGGTACTCGCGCTTGCACATCTTGCGGAATTGGTTACCGCTAAGCTCGCGACGCTTTTCCTCCAGGTACTCCCAGAGCTTCAGTAGGGAGTTGAAGTCGCTGGTGGTGTCCTTAAAACGGGCATGTAGCTGATCTGCCTGAGCTTGGAACTCCAGTGGACGTTCGCGCACATCCTGCAGAGACAAAGCGGCGACAATGACGGTTACCGCCCCAAGAGTGGTGTTCTCGTACCCTTCGACCAGCATGCGGGCAAGACGCGGGTCGACTGGGATACGGGCAATTTGTCGGCCGATGTCCGTCAGCTCGGGGGCATCAGACCCCGACGTGGTGGTAATAGCCTGAAGCTCTGTGAGCAGGTTAATGCCATCGCGGATTGCTTTGTGCTCTGGTGGCTGGACAAAGGGGAAGTCCTCAATCGCGCCAAGCCGCAGTGAAATCATTTGCAGTACAACCGAAGCGAGATTGGTGCGCAGAATCTCCGGATCCGTAAACTCGGGGCGCGAGAGAAAATCCTCTTCGCTGTAGAGACGAATCGCCACACCATCAGCTACACGGCCACAGCGTCCAGAGCGCTGATTCGCGGATGCCTGGCTGATGTCCTCAACTGGCAGGCGCTGCACCTTCGTGCGGGTGGAGTAGCGGGAAATGCGTGCGGTACCAGTATCGACGACATACTCGATACCAGGGACCGTCAGCGACGTTTCCGCAATGTTGGTCGCCAGCACAATGCGACGCCCGGAATGCGGAGTGAAGATCCGATGCTGCTCTGCATTAGATAGCCGACCGAATAGTGGAACGGCTTCTACACCTTTCCAGTGTTTGCCCTCGATGGCTTCGGCAGCTTCTCGGATCTCTCGCTCACCCGAAAAGAACACCAGGATATCGCCGTCGCCAAGCCGCATCAGCTCTTCACACGCAGCGATTACACCATCGATCTGCTCGATGGCGACTTCCTTTTCCTGCCCATTCTTCGCAACAACGGTCCGCACCAGCGGGCGATAGCGGATTTCCACCGGGTAGGTGCGCCCCGACACCTCGATGATGGGCGCAGGGTGCTCGTCGTCAGGCGCGAAATGACGAGCGAACCGTTCCGGATCAATCGTCGCGGAAGTGATAATGATTTTCAGATCTGGACGCTGCGGCAGAATATGCTTTAAATATCCCAGCAGGAAGTCGATGTTGAGGCTGCGCTCGTGCGCCTCATCGATGATGATGGTGTCGTACTCGCGTAGCAGTCGGTCGCGGCCAATTTCGGCCAGCAGGATACCGTCGGTCATCAGTTTGATGCAGGTATCCTTGCTCACGCGATCATCAAAACGCACTGCATAGCCGACGTGCTGTCCAATCTTTTCGCCCAGCTCATGAGCGATGCGCTCCGCGACGGAACGCGCCGCAATACGACGTGGCTGAGTGTGACCAATCTTGCCCCGCACGCCGCGTCCCAGTTCGAGGCATATCTTCGGGATCTGCGTAGTCTTACCAGAGCCAGTCTCACCAGCAATAATGACGACCTGGTTGTTTTCAATTGCCTCTGCAATGTCGTCGCGGCGCGCGGACACCGGCAACTGGGCAGGGTAGGTGATGCGAGGAATCGCTTTACGACGATCTTCTAACCGCTCCAGCGCAAAGTCGAGGTCTGCAGAGATTGCAGACAGCGCCTTCGGCGCGGATGCTCGCTTTAGCCGGCGTCGGAAGGACTGAGCCTCCCGAATCGGCAATTGATCAGCGAGCTGGTAGAGCTCCTTTTTACGCGTGTCCTTAGCAGGTTTGCCAGAGCGCTGTGGCCTGGCGGAATTGCGGTGGCCGGAGTGGTGGTTTCCCGACTGGGCACGTGGAGCTGGTTTATCAGAACGGCTAGGAGTACTCATGGTTGCCTACTAGATTAGCCGCGTCTGGGGAGACAACCCACATCTGTGCTGATTAAGAGGTGCTCGAGATAGTCCGATGGCAGCAGGGAGCGTCCTACTTTGCGGCTGCTAGCTCTTCGGCAACTTCCTTGCAGTCCTCGCGCCCACAGTGCTGTGTCTCGGTGTGCTCCCAGCAATCATCGCAAATAAGCACCTGACGACGGCAGGTATCTTCGTTGATGCAGTTCTGGAAGGTGTTTGTGGGCTTGCCGCAGTGGACGCAGTGCCCGAGCTGTACGTAGTCCTCGTCTTCGATGCCATCGCCAAACTCCATATGCATGCGCTTGTCGAAGACATATAGGGAGCCTTCCCACAGCCCCTTATTGCCAAACTTTTCGCCGTAGCGCACAATACCGCCGTCGATTTGGTAGACCTCTTCGAAACCGCGGTTCTTCATAAGTGCGGAGAGGATCTCGCAGCGGATGCCGCCGGTGCAGTAGGAGATAACCGGCTTGTCCTTCATCCAGTCGTACTTACCGGATTCCAGTTCGTCGATGAAGTCGTGCGTGGTCTTTACGTCCGGGACGACAGCGTTTTTAAACTTGCCAATCTCGGCTTCCATTGCGTTGCGGCCATCGAAGAAGATGACATCGTCGCCGCGTTCCTCGACCAGTTTATTGACCTCTTCCGGCTTCAAATGTGTGCCGCCGCCAATGACACCATCGACATCGACTTTCAGCTCACCCGGAGCACCGAAAGCGACGATTTCGTCGCGAACCCTGACGGAGAGTTTTGGAAAGTCATCAGCGCCGCCTTCGCTCCACTTGAACTGCATGGAGTGAAAAGCGGGGTACTGCTTGGTTTTCTTGATGTACTTCTTGCAGGCATCGAGATCACCGCCGACGGTGCCATTGATGCCGTGCTCGGACACCAGAATGCGGCCCTTGAGCCCTAACGACTCGCAAAGATCGCGCTGCCATAGCATGATGGCACGCGGATCGGACAGTGGGGCGAACTGGTAGTACAGAAGAATCTTGCTGATGCTCACGGGGACTATTCTAGTCTGCTCTCTCAGTTATCCTATTTTCGGCGTGAGCTGCTGGTATGGCTTAGTGCTTCTGATAGAGAGCCTTCTTCTGGTACTTAGGCTCCGAAGTCACTAGCACACCGAGGTTGCGGAAAATTGTTTCGTCCACGCTGCCCAGAATGGTGGTGGTGTGGACATCGCAGTTTCGAAGGTTCTTCAGCTCGGCGAGGGCTGCGCGGGCATCGTCGCTGGTGGCCGCCGACACGGAAAGGGCGATAAGAACCTCGTCGGTATGTAAGCGGGGGTTGCGGCTGCCCAGGTGATGCGTCTTAAGCGTTTGAATTGGCTCAATGGCAGCTGGGGAGAGCAAGTGCAAGTCCGGGTCGATATTGGCGAGCTTCTTGAGAGCGTTGAGGAGCATTGCTGCTGAGCATCCGAGTAGTTCAGAAGTCTTGCCCGTGATGATTGTGCCGTCGTGCAATTCGATTGCGCTACCCGGTGCCCCGGTAGATTTCTCAACTTCAAGTGCTGGTGCGACGACTCGGCGGGCGGCTGTCGACACGTTGGCCTTGCTCATAATCATGGCAATGCGCTGTGAGACTTCGTCGTCTGCGCTGTTCTTGTGTTCGTCGACAAGAGCCTTGTAGTAACGGCGAACGATTTCCTGGTTGGATGCCTCTCGGCACACTTCGTCATCGTCGATACAGTAACCGGCCATATTGACGCCCATGTCGGTCGGTGACTTGTACGGCGACTCGCCCGCGAGCTTCTCCAACAGAGTGCGCAGCAGTGGGAAGACCTCGACATCACGGTTATAGCTGGTGACCTTGGTGTCATAGGCGGCCAAATGAAAAGGGTCGATGAGATTGATGTCATCGAGATCAGCTGTTGCCGCCTCGTAGGCCAGATTTACCGGGTGTTCGAGTGCCAGGTTCCAGATAGGGAAGGTCTCAAACTTTGCGTAACCGGAACGAATTCCGTGTTTGTGATCGTGATAAATCTGCGATAGACAGGTCGCCAGCTTTCCAGAGCCCGGGCCCGGCGCTGTAACAACGACCAAGTCCCGCGACGTTTGCGCCCATTCATTCAGCCCGAAGCCGGCTTCACTGACAATTTTCTCCGTGTTTGTCGGGTAGCCCTCGATATTGCGATGGCGGATTACGCTCAATCCGAGTCGCTGCAGGCGCTCAATGAAGTTCTTTGCCAGGGTGTTGTCGTCGGAAAGCTGCGTGACGACGACGCTGTCGACTAGAAACCCGCGTTCACGAAAGACATCGACGAGGCGCAGCACATCGTCTTCGTAAGTGATGTCGAGGTCAGCGCGGACCTTGTGGCGCTCCAAATCCTTGGCATTGATGCACACCATGATTTCCAGATCGTCTTTGAGGCGATCGAGCATAGCGATTTTATTGTCAGGCGTGAAGCCGGGGAGCACGCGCGAGGCATGCATGTCATCAAATAGCTTGCCGCCCATTTCGAGATAGAGCTTGCCGCCTTCACCTGCGATGTCTGCGCGCCGCTTCTTAATATGAGCGGATTGCATTTCGATGTACTTTTCGCGGTTAAAACCGACAGCCTGAGCCATGGTGCCCTTTCTGAAGTTGTGTCTGCGAGGAGCGCGCTAAAGCTTGCGAAATTCTACTGTGTCCATGGTAGTGATACTGCCTTGCGAATGTCGTATCGGTTACTGCTGTCGCGGGGGGAATTTTGGGAACTTTGGCTTATTAGGCCACGCGTAGGGGATTGTCTGATTAAAGTCCAACATATTGATATTCAAAAAGAAATATGAAGAGGATGTGACATGCTCGATCCCCAGATGGCATCATCGTCGAATTCGGCAGAACCAACCGCACGCGCCCCGTACCAAGTGGGCAGGCGAGGCTTCCTCGTCGGAGCAACTGCCGTGTCAGCTGCGAGTATGATGCCTGCCGTAAATGGTGCATCAAAGGCAAACGCCGCTCCTGCAAACGGGGCTTCTGCCGCCGCGGGGAATTCGACCACCACTTTGAATGTCGGTCGAGGAATGGCTGACATGACAGGCGAGCCACTCGGCGCTGGCATGAACGGGTATGCGGTCATGGACCAGACCACCTCGGGTCTGCGTCTTCGCCAGATGGCGCGTGCATTCATCTTCGGTGATGACAACGACAACCGTGTCGTCCACGTCACCGCAGATATGGGGCTCATGTTCCAGTCCATCCAGATGGAAGTTCTGCGGCGACTGCGAGCTCTCTTCGGAGACCTCTACCACGAGGGCAACGTGCTTATCTGCGCATCTCATACGCATGTCGCGCCGGGTGGTACATCGGGCCATCTTATGGTCGACCTGACTACTCTCGGTTTCCGTCCCGTCACTTTCGAAGCTGTGGTCGTCGGTGTGGTCAAGGCTATTGAACGTGCACACGCTGATTACCAGCCGTCGACTATCCACCTGACCAAGGGGATTGCCAAGGATGCGGGTGTTAACCGCTCCCTGGAGGCATTCAGGCGTAACCCCGAGGAAGAACAGCGTCTTTTCCCCGACGGAGTCAACCCGGAAAGCCATACACTGCACGTGAGTCGCGGTGGTCGCGAAGTCGGATTCATTAACTGGTATGGAATTCATCCGACCACCTTCGGCCCCGAGCACACCATCATCGACGGCGACAACAAGGGCTATGCAGCATGGAAGGTTGAGGTCGACCGCGGGGTTACCCACCGTGAGCCGGCCGATGCCCCCTTTGTCGCCGCATTTACCATGTCGTGCCCGGGTGACATCAGCCCGAACATGGGGCTCGTGCCAAATTCGGGTCCCGGCAACGGAGACGAAGCAGAGTCCGCCCGCATTCTCGGTCAGCGTCAGATTGACGCTACCCAGGGTCAGACCATTGCACTGCCAGGAGGCGGAATCTCTACCGTCCACAAGTGGGTCAACCTCGGCGATGTCGACATTGACGGCCAATTCACGCCCGACGGCCAGCCGCACCGCACTGGACCTGCAATCCTCGGTGCGGCCTTCGCAGCCAGTAGCCAGGAGGACGGCGGCGGCGAACCAGCCCTAGGTTTCAACGAGGGCCAGCGTGGAGGCACACCGTGGGTACGTCAGCTCAATAACGTCGTACTCCCGAAAAATATCGGGGAGATTCAGGGCGAGAAAGAATGCCTGCTGCCAGTGGGCTACATCGATGGTCTTCTCCAGCAGACCCACATGTTCTCCATCACCCGCATCGGTGGCTTCACCTTGATTACCAACGGCCTTGAACCCACCACGATGTCGGGTTACCGCATGCGTCAGCACGTCGCCGATGTCCTCGGCGTTCCAATCGACACTGTCATCTGCCAGGGCTACACCAACAGCTATGGACACTACGTCGTTACCCCAGAGGAATACGATCAGCAGGACTACGAGGGCGGCGCAACGGCTTTCGGCAAGTACACGCTCAGTGCGATGATCTCCATCTATCACGATCTCGCCCACGCGCTTGCCGACGGCATGGCTGTCGACCCGGGCAGTGCTGCAGGTGATCTCACTGGCATCATCCCGCCGTCGCCAGCAGGAGGAAAGACTATCGATTCCGTACCAATGGGCAAGAATTTTGGTGACGTGCTCGAATCGACTGCAAGCGTCACGGTAGGGCAGCAGGCCGTTGCCCAATTCGTCGCGGCAAATCCGAATAACGACTTGCGACTGGAAGACGGCTACCTACTCATCAAGAATGACCGCGGTGAGATCGTTTCTGACGACTGGGACCAGGCAACTGTCATTGAATTTGCCAAGGACGGTAATTACACCACCGCCAAGGTCACTTGGGAGACCGGAGGAGTCGCGCCGGGCAAGTATGACATCATCGTGCGTGGTAGCGCGTTGGGTGCCGGTGATTCGCTGAACGAGTTCGAGGGAGTCGCCGCGGTGGAGCTCGTGTAAGAACGTCCAATTAAATACGTCCATGCGCACAATGTGACTTATACTTCGGCCTTTAAAAACTCATCAAGGGCTTGTCTCACGTATAGTCCGTTGTGCGCGTTATTTGTATGTATCCGTCAATTTGGCAGGAGCAATTTGCTTCATGAATACCTCAAACGATCCATATAGCAACAACGATTCTTACGGTGACGGCAGCCGGGACAATGAGTCCAATAACTATGACTCCCAGAGTCACGGTTTTCCCAACAATGGTTCGCAGGACTACAACCCTTACGGGTTCGATTCGGACGCACAACATGGCCCGCGTGGACCAGAGGATTCGCCACAGTGGAATCAGACTTACGGCCGTGAACAGGCTTATGGCGAAATTCCTTCTTATGGAACTGGCGAGTCGCGCGATAGTTACGGCGGGCAACCCTATGGTGCGGACTCGAGCTACTGGCAGCACCAGTCCAGCGGGGCTTCTGCAGCCGGTGCACTTGCTCCCGGAGTCAACATGCCAGGTGGCGATGAGCCGCCGGTGAAGCCTGTGGCACAGGGGCCGACGAAGGTCGACATTGGAAGTGCCTTTTCCGCGGCGTTTCGTAGTCTAAACAGCAATTTTGCTTCCTGGCTTGGCATCATGCTGACGTTCTTCGCCGTACTAGTCGCACTGATTGTTGGCGCAGCGGCAATTCTCTTTGCGACTGGTGACTTCGATCCGGACTTTGAGCCGAACTATCCAGGCGATGTTCCGTTTGAGGATCTAGGGTCAATGTTCGCGACTCTCGGCGCGATGGCACTCCTATTTGCCGTGGGCATGTTCGCGATGCAGGCATTTATGCTGCGCGGTGCATTCGAAGCTGTCGACGGCCGAGTGCCGAGCTACGGTACTTTCTTCCGTGTAAACCGGTGGGGATCTCTTATCGGTGCCTACATTGTCACGTTCCTGGTGGGGCTGCTCGCCATGCTTCCGGGGATGGTGCTCTTCATCGCTGGAGTATCCCTGTCTGCCAACGGCAGTGAAGCTGCAGCTGCGATGATTCCCATCGGCTACCTGTTGGTACTTGTGCTGTCCATCTTCATCATGCCAATCACAGCGACTATGCCGCTTCTTGTTTTTGATGGTCGAGCAACAGCACTTGAGGCTCCGGTCGTCGCATGGCGCTTGGTGAAGCCTCAGTATTGGACGATGCTCGTTGCATTCATTCTGACGTCAATTGTTTCTTCCGCAGGTGCAATGCTCTTCTATATCGGTATGTTGTACACAGTCCCGCTTGCTCTCCTCGTGCAAGTACATATCTACCGTCAGCTCATCGGTGGCCGTCGAGTAGTTAATGAAGCCCAGGAGAATCCGGGTTATTACCCGCCACAGCAGTAGCCAAAAACGTACAAGAAAAAGCGCCCAAGGAACCGATAAAAATTGGTTCCTCGGGCGCTATTTCGTCAGCAGGTAATCCTGCGGGGGAGCGTTCGGCTATCAAAAGCCGAACCTAAGCTCTGAATATTTAGCGGGTAGCCTCAGCGAAGACAGCCTGTGCAACACCAGAGACGGTGCCTGCAATCTTCACAGCTTCCCAGACCTGCTCCTTGGTCAGACCAGCATCGCGGACGACCTTTGCGTGAGAAGTCACGCAAGCTTCACAGCCGTTGATGGCAGAAACTGCCAGAGACCACAGCTCGAAGTCTTCCTTCTCGACACCCGGATTGGAGATGATGTTCATGCGCAGGCCGAACTTGACCTGTGCGTAGTCATCACCGAGCATGTGGCGAGTGCGGTAAGCAACGTTGTTCATGCCCATAACGGTGGCCGCACCAAGCGCAGATTCGAAAGCCTCGTCAGACAGGTGCTCCTTGGCTTCCTCAGCGATCTCGGAGAAAACGGTCTCGTTGCGGGTGGCAGCAGCGGATGCAAGCAGGGTACCCCACAGCTGCTGCTCGGAGAGTTCCGTAGAACGGGTGAGAGTGCCAAGGTTCAGCTTCATGTCCTTGGCGTACTCCGGTAGACCGGAACGAAGGTTATCGATGCTCATATGAGTTACTTCAGCTCCTGCTTCAGAACGTCCATCTTGTCGATGTTCTTGGTCGGGTCATTCTTCTGCCAGTTACATGCGCAGACCTCTTCAGACTGAAGAGCGTCGAGAACACGCAGAACCTCGTCAACGTTACGACCGACAGCGTCCGGGGTAACGGAAACGAACTGAATGATGCCGTCCGGGTCAATGATGAAGGTTGCGCGGTCTGCAACACCGTCAGCGTTCTCGACGCCGAGTGCACGCATCAGGTCATGGCGGATGTCGGAGAACATCGGGAACGGGATGTCCAGCAGTTCCTCGTGGGTTGCACGCCAGTTGAAGTGGGAGAACTCGTTGTCGCCAGAGCCACCGAGAATAACGGTGTCACGGTCCTCGAATTCCTCATTCAGCTTGCCGAATGCAGCAATCTCAGTCGGGCAGACAAAGGTGAAGTCCTTCGGGTAGAAGAAGACGACCTTCCACTTACCCTCGTAGGACTCATTGGTTACCTGCTCGAAGTAGTCATCCGGAGAAGAAGCGTTTGCATCACGCAGGTTGCCGCCCTTCAGAGCGGTCAGAGAAAACTCGGGGAACTTGTCGCCAACAGTCAAAATTGCCATGGAATCCTCCTGAATGTATTCCTTTTGGGGTCACACACCATTATGCCTATGGATTCCCGAACCGTCAAGAGGAAAAAGTTAATAAGCTCGTGTAGGCTTATAGGTATGCGTAATAGAGATTATCGGCCCACTTTGCCTCAGTTACGTGCCTTTGTCGCGATTGCCGATACCGGTCACTTCGGTCAAGCCGCTGCCCGCCTCGGCATTTCACAGCCCAGCCTGTCACAAGCGCTTTCCACCCTTGAGCAGGGACTGGGGGTGCAGCTTGTAGAGCGTTCGACTCGCCGAGTGCTGGTGACGCCACTCGGTCGCGGTCTGATTCCATATGCCCGCCAAGCATCTGAAATTGTTGACGAGATCGTTGCTCGCGCCTCTGGCCGTACAGATGATTTGTCCGGACCACTATCCATTGGTGTTATCCCTACGGTTGCTCCATACGTGCTGCCCAACTTCCTCCAGTTGGTTCGTGACGAGCTGCCAGATCTAAAGCCTAGGATCGTCGAAGAGCCGACCGAGCGCCTCATCGAATCACTTCGCTCCGGCACCATTGATGCAGCCATCATGGCACTGCCGTCCGATGTGCCTTCCTTTGAAGAGATCTACCTCTACGACGAAGAGTTCTACATCGTCGTGCCAGAGGATCATCCGCTGGCAGGTAAGGAAGAGGTAAAGCTTGAGGCAATCAGAGACTTGGACTTGCTTCTGCTTGACGACGGTCATTGCCTGCGCGACCAAGTGTTGGATATTTGTCGCAAGGTCGATGCTGTTCACGGCGAGACCTCCAGCTTGGAAACACGGGCGGCTTCTCTATCGACCGTCGTGCAGTGTGTTGCCGGTGGGTTGGGGCAGTCGCTTGTACCGGAATCGGCTGTCAAGATTGAGGCCGACCGTCCCGGCCTGGCTGTTGCGCGATTCGAAGGTCCGGCACGGCCGGGACGCACCATTGGGCTGGTTCACCGCGCATCATCGGTACGCGGCGGCGAGTTCAATCGAATTGCTGAACTGGTACGGCAGGCCTACATAGACGCTGTTGCCTAAAGCTCTCTTGGCGCATGCCGCAGTAGCGTATGAAATAAGCAAAACCGGGCTGGTAGTTCCAGCCCGGTTTTTCGCGTTTATCCCTGAATAATTCGCAGCGATGCCAACCTGACCTCGCCGTATTCATCAGATGCAGCCAAGTCAACGCCCGCTTCAAAGCGCCAGCCGTGGTCGCCCTCAGGGTCATCGAGTATCTGGATCACATGCCATAGGCCCTCACCAGCCTTGCGGTCAATCGAAATCATATCGCCGCCGCGAGCCTTTGCATCGATCCCTAGGTCATCGTATTCATCGAAGTAGTCATCCATCGCGGCAGGCCAATCTGGCGCATCGTCGAGGTAGTTGTCCAGGTCGGCCAGCTCCTCCTCCTTTTCAAAGGCAAAGAGCTGCACGTGGCGAAACATGAGATTGCGCACCATACGGGTAAATGCACGTTCGTTGCCTGTAAGGGGCCGCGACTCGTCGGTGCCAAAAGCCGCTTCCTTGAGAGTTTCCTCGTCCAATGGCTTGTCCGGATCGGCCATCTGCGCCCATTCATCCACCAGGGAGTTATCCACCTGCACAACGAGCTCGCCGAGCCATTCCACAATGTCCCGGAGTTCCTCGTTAGCGGCTTCCGGAGGGAGAGTGTGTCGCAAAGTGCGCCAGGCATCGGTGAGGTAGCGCAGGAAAATACCTTCAGAGCGGGCAATTCCATACTCAGATACCACGTCCGAGAAAGTCATGGCCTTTTCCACCATCTCGCGCACCACAGACTTGGGCGACAGCGAAAACTCACGCACCCACGGGTGACCTTGAGCATAGGTGTCGAATGCGCCCTCCAGCTCGTCGGCAAGCGGCATCGGCCATGTGATGTCTTCGACGATGTTCATACGTTCGGTGTAATCAACACCCTCGGCCTTGAGCGCGGCGATTTCTTCACCGCGTGCCTTTTTCTGCTGCGCGATGAGCAGTGGGCGAGGGTCTTCCAGAATTGACTCAAACACACTGATGACATCGAGTGCGTAGTTCGGGCTGTCCTTATCCAACAGTTCGAGCGCGGCGATGGCGAAAGGCGACAGCGGCTGATTGAGCGCGAAGTCACGCTGCAGCTCCATTGTCAGCTCGGGGCGGCAGTCATCGCCCTCGCCATGCATGACGACGATTCCCGCGTTGACCAAACCGCGGTAGAGCTCAATTGCGGTCAGAATAGCCTCATTTTGCTGGTGGCGGGTGTCGTGATTGGTGCGCAGCAGATGACGCATGTGTTCGTAGGTATCGCCACCACGTGCAATGACGTTGAGCAACATACCGTTGGTAACTGCAAAGCGGCTGGTCAGCGGCTCCGGTGGCTGAGAAACGATTTTGTCGAAGGTCTTCTCCGACCATGTCACTTCGCCCTTGGGAACGGACTTCAGCCGCAACTTCTTCAGTTTGGCCTCATCCTGGCCGGCACGGCGCCGCAGCTTGGCGTTTTCGATTTCGTGTTCAGGTGCTTCGACAACTACGGTGCCCTCGGTGTCGTAGCCAGCACGGCCGGCGCGTCCAGCGATCTGGTGGAACTCGCGTGACTTGAGAATACGGCTACGACGGCCATCGAACTTGGCCAAACCGGTAATCAGCACCGTGCGAATAGGCACGTTAATGCCGACGCCGAGGGCATCCGTGCCACAGATGACCTTCAGCAGACCAGTCTGAGAGAGACGCTCAACCAAACGACGGTACTTCGGCAGCATTCCCGCATGGTGGACGCCAATGCCCTGGCGCACCAACTTGGAAAGAACTCGACCAAAGGCCGTGGTAAACCGGAAATCGCCAATCTCTTCGCGAATCCGCTCCTTCTCCTCCTTCGTCAGCAGCTTCAGACCGGTCAGTGCCTGAGCCTGTTCAGCTGCTTGGCGCTGGGAGAAAAAGACGATGTAGATTGGGGCTTTGCCGGATTCCAGCAACTCCGCCAGCGTGTCATGAACTGGTGTGTAGACATAGTGGAAATCCAGCGGTACCGGGCGCGTCGTACCTGTAACGAGGTTGACGTCGAGTCCCGTGCGTTCCTTCAAATCCGTCTCAAACTTTTGAGTATCGCCGAGAGTGGCGGACATCAACAGGAATTGGCAACGGGAAAGCTCGAGCAAGGGCACTTGCCATGCCCACCCGCGATCGGGATCCGCATAGAAGTGGAATTCATCCATTACCACCTGGTCAATATCGGCGTCGGCCCCGTCGCGCAGGGCGATATTGGCGACAATTTCCGCAGTTGCGCAGATGATGGGTGCACCACCGTTGACGGTGGCATCGCCGGTCATCATACCGACGTTCTCAGCGCCAAAGACCTCGCAGAGGGCAAAGAACTTCTCGCTGACCAAGGCCTTAATAGGCGCTGTGTAAAAGCTGCGCTGGCCACGAGCGAGGGCGCAGAAGTGGGCAGCAATAGCCACCATGGACTTGCCCGAACCTGTCGGAGTGGCAAGGATGACGTGGTCGCCACCAGCGAGACCAATAGCGGCCTCCTCCTGGGCCGGGTAGAGCGTGATGCCCTGATCCCTGGTCCAGGCAATGAACGAGTCCATAATCGCATCGTCGAAAAGGGACTCTGGAACCTCAGCTAGGTCGGGAAGCATTTCAGATAGTGACACGCTTCCCACCCTAGCGGTAACCCCGGATTAGAAGCGGAACCAGGGCTTCCAGCCGCGCCGACGGCGAGGTTGTTCCGGTTCACCGGATTCTTCGCTTTCCGCCTGCTCTTCCCGAGGCTGTTCTGACTCAGGCTGTTCGGCAGTGCCGTCTGCAGAAAACTCCGCAGACCTATCATCCGCCGAGGCCGACTCGGATTCTTCCGAGTGTGCGTCAGTGTCCTCTGATGTAGTTGCCGAGGAATCCGAGCTGGCCGGGGTCTCCGCCTCGTCGTCAAGCGAGGAAGAATCCTCTACTGGGCGCAGCGGTTGAGAAGCGAGGAACCTTTCGAACTCAGCGCCAATCTCGTCGGCCGAAGGCATCTCGCCGTTAGGTCCAAGCAGGGGAGAAGTCTCCAGCTCTTGACGACGTTGAACTTCCTGGTCGTACTGTTCCTCGAGAAGATTGACCAGCTGAGAGACCTCGCCGGAATCATTCGTCTGCGTATTGAGCAGCTCCGCCACCCGCGCGGATTCCTTCTCCAACGCCTCAAGCGGGAGCTCGAGCTTGGCTAGTTTTGCTACCTCCTGCAACAGCCGCAGTGACGCCAGCGGATACTCAGAGGCCGCGACATAGTGTGGCACCTGTGCGGTGAAACCAAAGGCATCACAACCGCGGCTTGCGAGCTCGTACTCAATGTTCAGGCTCGCAGCACCCGGAACTGTGACGCGGTTTCCCCAGGTATGCATATCACCGAGTTTCCGCTTATCTGTGCCATGGGCGATGATGCCCAGTGGTCGGGTGTGCGGAACCGTCATCGGAGCCGAGTACAGCGACACAGTCCGACCGACATCGTAGCGCTCCGCCAACTCTGCAACGGCAGTCGAGAAAGCCTCCCACCGCATGTCTGGCTCAGGGCCAGAAAGCAGCAAGAACGGCTTACCGACGTTGTCGCGAACCACATTGAGTGACAGGTTCAAATCGGATACATCCACAATCTGGTCGTGGTTCATCGTCACAGAGGGACGGCGAGAACGATAATCAATCAGCTCGTCGATAGAAAAGTTCACCAATGGACGGTGCTCGAGAGCATCCAAGAGGAAACTAGCTGATTCCGAGACGGCATTACCGGCATCCGCATAACCGCTAAGTGCAATGACCAGGGTCAGATGGCCCTCGCTTCCCGTTACGTCAGGAACCGGAAAAACTACCTCGTACATATTGCCCTGAGGCTTGTCGGTCGGATCACTCACGTACGACTACCTCCTGCATCACATTTTTCGTCATTTGAAGTAAACAACCACGATACCGCAGAAACTATTCCAGTTATCCACAAGTAGAAAGTAGTCCACAGATGGGCCGATTTTTCCGGTCGCGCACAAGCAAGGCTGTTGCGGATTCGATAACAATGAGAGCCACCAGATGGCGAGAGGATTGTCCGCTGTCGAGCTATTCCAATGGGGGAAAAGGGGTAAGGAATTAATGGGAAACAAACAGAACTTCGGTGCAGGACAAAAGCCTGAAATTGAGCCGAGTGTTTTTCTGACGAACCTGCCGGGAATCGTTGGATTCTATCCGCGGGGGCAGGTAGTGATTGCGGCGTTGTATCGTCAGCAGGTCGAAGATCTCATCGATGGCAAGGTCGAGTTTGATCCGACAGCGCATGCTGGCCCGATGCTGATTAAGGATGTGGCCTCGATGGAGAACAATCCTGACTTGGTGCGGGCAGCCGCGGACTTCCTGCTCGATGAAGGATGCACTCACGCAGATGTGTTTATCATCGACGAATCCTGGGGGATTGAAAAGGACTCCACACCTATTACAGGCTGGCTGCGAGAAGGCGGCCTGCATGAGGTGCGTTTGGCGGGCGTTGCCACTATTGCTGCGGGGGAAGTTGTCACGGACGAGCAGGGAGAGATCGTCGGCATTGTCGGTGACAGTCTGATGACCGACAATGCAAATCTAATCTCTCGGCAGGGAGAGCAGATTTTCAAAAACTATGAGGAGTACCGCAGCTATTTTCGAGGTGGCCAATTCCGCGACAGTAAAGACAGGGCTCTGATTGAACGCCTCCGGGAACGAGCGACAGCCGTTGAGCAGCCTAGGAAGCTCAAAATTGGTTCGGACAATCCCGCGCTCATCGAGCATTTCGACATGCTAAAAGCCGCCGTGGAAAACGTGGCCGATGGTGTGATGGATGCACATGAGGCGGTTCGCGATGAAACCGCGGGATATGCCATTGCTGCAGCACTGACCAACGTCACCTTGCGCGATATGTCCATGATTTTCATTACTACGCAGTTGGCGCAATCAATGGGAGAAATCTGGCGCGAGGCCGCAATCGTCCACCGCGGCAGCCTGCGTGCTAACGCTTTAGCGTGTTTTGCCATCGCAAAGTTCGCGGCTGGGCTGGAGAACTATGCGCAAACAGCTCTCGATGAGGCAGCGGGGGAGCAACCGAATCATTCACTGACTCAGTTGCTGGAAATTGCGGTCGCCAATCAAATTGTGCCGAGGTGCGTTGGCACAATTCTTGGTGCGGCACAAGAGGTGCTGCGCAGGGTATACAAGGTGAAAATGCCGCGTATTGATTAGCGACCCTGCAAGCTGTGCTGCAGTACCTAGCGGTGCGCCGAGTGGGCTCGGTCGCCGAGGTTCTTGGTGTACTCCCATGCATCGGCGACGATGGTTTCCAGCTCCGTATGATTGGGCTTCCATCCGAGCTCGTCCATGGCGCGCTGAGAAGAGGCAATAAGGGTTGCCGGATCACCGGCTCTACGCGGTGCATCCTCAGCAGGAATCGGGTGACCGGTGACCTTACGGCAGGTCTCAATAACCTGGCGAACCGAAAAGCCGTCGCCAGAACCGAGGTTGAAGATACGGTGGGTTCCCGGCGTGTTGGACTCCAGTGCCAAGACGTGCGCATCGGCGAGGTCTTTGATGTGGATGTAGTCACGAACCGCGGTGCCGTCCGGAGTCGGCCAGTCATTGCCAAAGACCATAATCTTGTCGCGGTGACCGAGCGCAACCTGCAGTACCAGGGGGATGAGGTGAGTTTCCACCTCACGGTTTTCGCCAAAACCGCCCCAGGCACCCGCCACATTGAAGTAACGCAAGCTGGTAGCGCCGATGTTGTATGCCTTGGCGTAAGACGAGATGGCGTAGTCCATGGCCAGCTTGGTGGCACCGTAAGGGTTGGTCGGTGCGGTTGGCATGTCTTCGGTAATTGGTGTCTTCTCTGGCTCACCGTAGGTTGCAGCTGTCGAAGAGAACACCAGGTTATTCGTACCGGTATCACGCATTGCGTCGAGTAGCTTCAGGGTTTGGCCCACATTGTTGTGCCAGTAGTCGGAAGGAACCTCAACAGACTCGCCAACAAGCGATTTCGCAGCGAAATGAACGACGCCGTCGAAGCTGTCGGAGGACAGAACCTCGTAGGCCTTGTCCGCCACATCGCCTTCGACTAGGGTCGCGCCCTCTGGCACCGCATCACGGTTGCCAACAGAGAAGTTGTCCAGAATGGTGACGTCGTGGCCAAGAGAAATCAATACTGCCGAGCACACGCTACCGACGTAGCCGGCACCACCAGTGACGAGGAGTTTCATTTGATAATCACCATGATTGCGTGAGACAGAGTATCCGGAATGTCAAGAGAATGATCACCACGGGCGAGAGTCACGCGGCCGGCGGCAACCTCGGCAAGTGCCTCAGTACCCGGCATAATTCCAGCCTTGTGGAGACGCTTCATGTAGCTCTGCTCGACCTGCAGGATTTCGTTAATCTGGACGATCTCAACGGTGTACTCGCCGGGGTTTAGATCGGACAGTCGGCGAACGTTCTCTAACGACTCTGGTGACTGAGTCCCACCGAGGTCTCCCAAACCGGGAATCGGATTGCCGAATGGGGAGCGTGTGTAAGAGTCAAGCACGTCGAGAAGTTTGCGCTCGACCTCGTCACTCATTACGTGCTCCCAGCGGCAGGCTTCGTCGTGAACCTTGTCCCATTCGAGGCCAATGACATCCGTAAGTAGGCGCTCAGCTAGGCGGTGCTTACGCATGACAGCCGTGGCCAGCCTGCGGCCCTCGTCGGAAAGCTGCAAGCTGCGATCTGGGGCAACTACGAGAAGGCCATCGCGCTCCATGCGCGCAACGGTTTGGCTAACGGTCGGCCCCGACTGCTCAAGGCGTTCGGCAATGCGAGCACGCAAAGGAATGATGCCCTCTTCTTCGAGTTCGAAAATCGTACGTAAGTACATTTCCGTGGTGTCAACCAAATCCCTCACGGTTTTCCTCCGATAACACAGTCTTAAAAGTTTTCACTCAAGTATTAGGATAACCACACTTGCGCAAGAAAGATGTTAGGGCTCGCAAATCTAGTGGCTTTGGTGCTGATTAGGCAGCGAAAAGCTTGGTTCGGTGGGCGCTGCTGAGACGGAAGGGAGCGTACGCGATGTCGAAAGTTCGACGTGCAGACGAAAACGCCGACCGCCAGTGTGGATGAAACTCCGGCACGGGGTCGGCATTGAAGTCCAGCTCTATCTCAGGGCTGAAATTAGGAACCCTATCGATGTCACCGCCATGTGGCGTTAGTTTGCGTACTCACGCAGCTTGTCAGCACGGTCACCCTCGCGGAGCTTGGACATAACTTCCCGCTCAATCTGGCGGACGCGCTCTCGAGATAGGCCAAAGTGGCGGCCAATCTGATCCAGCGTGCGGGGCAGGCCATCGTCGAGACCGTAGCGGAGCTTAATAACTTCCTGCTCTCGAATCTCGAGAGTGGACAGAACCTTGCGGACATCGTGGTGACGCAGGGAAGCGACAACTGCCTCCTCGGCATCAGTTGCCTCTGAGTCCTCGATGAAGTCTCCCAGAGGAGCTTCCTCATCAGTGCCCACCGGCATGTCCAAGCTCACCGGGTCGCGGGACTGACGCAGCAGCATCTCAATCTTGGCTTCTGGAATGCCGGATTCCTCTGCCAATTCCTCATTCGTAGCCTCACGGCCGAGTTGCTGGTAGAGCTCACGCTTGATACGAGAAATCTTGTTGACCTGCTCAACCAAATGAACAGGGAGGCGAATGGTGCGCGACTGATCAGCCATACCGCGGGTAATAGCTTGGCGAATCCACCACGTTGCGTAAGTGGAGAACTTGAAACCCTTGGTGTAGTCGAACTTTTCCATGGCGCGGATGAGGCCCAAGTTGCCCTCCTGGATTAGATCCAGCAGAGGCATACCGCGGTTGGTGTAGCGCTTCGCCAGCGAGACCACAAGACGGAGATTGGCTTCGAGTAGGTGGGCGCGTGCAGCCTTACCTTCCTTTGCCAAAATCTTGACATCACGCTTCTTTGCGCGGGTCATTTTCGCGCCGGTCTGCAGCAAATGCTCGGCGTATACACCGGCTTCAATGCGCTTAGAAAGTTCCACCTCTTCTTCAGCGCTGAGAAGAGCAGTCTTTCCGATGCCGTTCAAATACACACGAACCAAATCGGCGGACGGATTGGAGTTATTGCCAGTGCGGCGCCCCTTGTCCCGTGGCTGACCTTCCAGTTCGTCATTTTGAATATCGGCACTCTTCATGAATCTGCCTCCTGGATTTTTAAGTGGACTCGATAACTACAACGCACGGAGTTACGGAAATGTTCCCGTGAAAGTTGATGAATGTCAATAGGGTAATTTTGGCATGCAAATATAATGTTAAGAAAAACTGCCGCGACTAGCATTCTACGAGAACTGTAAAGGGTCCATCATTGACGGATGCGACCTCCATCATCGCTCCAAATTGTCCCGTTTCGACCGTCAAGCCACGATTGCGCAAGTTCTCGACAATTTTTTCTATGACGGGTTCGGCTTCTGGGCCCGGAGCCGCGTCTACCCACGACGGCCGCCGTCCCTTCTTTGTCGCCCCCATCAACGTGAATTGGCTAACAACGAGCACCGGGGCGCCAGCGTCGACAGCGCTGAGCTCGCCATCCAGAATGCGCAGCTCCGCGATCTTGCGGGCCATCGTTTCCCAAGCATCGGCAGTGTCCTCGCGGCCAACACCTACGAGCGCCAAAATGGCGCCGGTATCGCCTCCGTCAACGTGGCCAACAACGGAGCCGTCGACAGTGACTGACGCGGATTTAACTAGGGTGAGAACGGCTTTCATTTACTGTTTATCCTCCAAGAGCTCGGTGGGGAGAATCAGACCATGGCGAACCAGGTCAACGACGATGGGAACTAGGGCGTCCTTGATTGCAGGGACTTCGGACTCATCAAAGGCTCCAAACATTGCCATGATGTCGATGACGGAGCCCAGAGCAGCTTCGGGATGCAGCGCACCCAGAATGGTTGCCACGGACTCATCGATTGAGTGTGTCCAGGCGGGGCCGTCGGTGCGTGAGATGCGCGTATCGAACTCAGTGAAGCCCTGGCCGCTGTCGACGTCGGCAAGCGAAACGCGTTCTAAGGCGACGCCAGGGCGCAGAGTAAAGGCAGCTTCGAGGATGGTGTTAGCAGTTTGTGCGCGAAGCCATTCGGCGCGGCCGAGATACTCCTGGGCTTCGGCGCCGAAGGGAGCGGCCAAAGGCTGCGGCATTTCTTCGCACACGGCGGAAGTCGGGCCGGCAATGCGTTGGACTGTGATGTAGCCGAACCCGATGCCTGTCACGCCGCTGTTGCGGAAGTGCTCCAGCCAGGCACGGGAGCGCTCGCAGCCTTCTGGGCTGCGGGGGTCGATGGACTCGTCTCGAAGCCAGGTGCCGATGTATTCCGCCGGCGTGGCGACATCTCGTTGTGTTACCCACACTTCGAGGCCTTCAGCAGGGAGCCAAGAGGCGATGCGCTGTTGCCAACTTTCGCCTTCGATATGGGCCCAAGCACCGAGCAGATGCGCCGTGCCGCCGTCGGTGAGATGGTCGGCCAGACCGCGGATCATAAGTTCGGTGGCACCGTCCAGATTCAATCCTGAGTCACGGTAAACATGTTCCACACTTGGCAGCCCTACGACGAACGGCGGGTTCGCCACAATGCGGTCAAACTTCTTGCCTGCAACCGGTTCAAACCACGAACCTTCGACGGCCTGCGCCTGGTCGAAGCCATTTGCGGCGAAAGTAGCGCGGGCAAAAAACAGCGCCCGGGGGTGAATGTCCGTCGCGACAATCGACTTTGCATCCGGCTGGGCAAGACTCTGGACGCCACAACCGGCACCGAGGTCGAGTACGGATTCCACCGCCGAGGTCGGCGAAATATCGAGGAGGGAGCGGGAAGCCCGCCCTACGCCCAAGACATGATCGGGTCCAGGAACGTGATCGCTCATAGAGGCATCGCGGTCGGAAAAGACAATACGGTCGACTCCCGCAATCTCGACCGGGCGCACATCGATACACACCTGTGCGTTGGTGGCGGTGCCGGCAAGTATGCCGCTGCCCAGTAACTTGGCTGTCAGCTCAGCCCCAAATAGCTGCTGTGCGTCGGCGAAATCGCCCAGGATGAAAATACGCAACGCGGTCACAGTGTCCGCAGAAACGCCCTCAGTTTCGGTAAGTAGAACATCGACAACGCCGGGCTCACCGCGGTCCAGCGCGGCCAGTCCCTCGGCGCCTAGGACTCGACGCAGTGACTCACTGGAAAACTCAAGGCGCCTGAGCGCGGTGGCAAATTCCTCCGCACAGTCGACAAAATCACGAAGCTGCTGATCAGTCGGTGGGGTGAAGGTGGAGGGGGAAAAGGTCATCGTAGGCACTACCTTCGTCGTAAAGCGGGGCGGAGGGGCTAGTTAGGGGAGCTTGACGACGAATCGTCGTCTTCCGGCATATCGATGACATTTGCGTCATCGAAGGGATTTGAGGTGGTCTCGTTACCGGACTGCGTCGGTGCGTCGGTGTCTTCGGTACTGGCGGCAGAACCGAGCGCGCGCATCTCTGCTTCCTTGAGGGCGCGCTGGCGTTGCTGCTCCTCCCATTTGCGGTTTTGCTCGCGTACAACTCCAGGCTTGTAGACGCGCGGCTTACGCTTGTCAGCGGGTTCTCCAACGCCATTGGCGATGACAACCGCGATCCACGGCATGGGTACGGAGACGACCATGAGAATCGCTGCAATCCACGGCACATCCCACCACAGATAAAAAGCGCCGGAAAGAAGCAGCAGCGGAATGCGAGACCATTGCAGAGCCGCGTAGACGTGGCGGCGGTGGTCATAGTTGCGAATCCGAGAGCCGCGGGCGTCGGTAATCAACGCCGCGTCTTTCTTGCGTCGCCGGGAACTTCCGCGTTTCGGCAGCGCGGAGTCGCGACGGTCATTGATTCGCGCCATGGTTGTCTAGCATACGCCTGTGGCGTGGGGTCGTCTCAACTAGCTATGTCCGTTGCAGCCGCATGCTCGCGTAGTCGTAGCGATGTTGTGGATGGCTGTGGAAGGCAGCAGTCAGCAGCGGCCAGCACCTGGGTCACTGGGCATAATTTGACCGATGGGGCACAATTGGAATCTGTGAGCACTCCATTGAAGACGACAAAGACGATTGAACGCACCGATACCCGCGTCGATGAGTCGACGAGGGACGATACCCCGAAGTTCTTCCATTACGTCAAGAAGGACCAGATCGTGAACTCCGCGGTCAACGGCTCCTACGTCGTTGCTCTGTGCGGTGAAACCTTCCCTGTGAAGAAGTCAGCGAAGCCGGGTTCACCGGTATGCCCTGACTGCGAGCGGATTTACAAGTCCCTGCGTCGCAAGTGAGCGGGCTTCGTAAATGGCAGCAGGAGGCCCTCGACAAATACCTGGCGACTAACCCCAAGGACTTCCTTGCAGTGGCGACACCGGGCGCAGGTAAGACGACCTTCGCCTTGCGTATCGCCAGTGAGTTGCTGTCGCGCCGGATCGTCGAGCGCATCATCGTCGTGGTTCCCACTGAGCACCTGAAAGTGCAGTGGGCTGCTTCCGCTGCTCGTTCGGGGATTGCGTTGGATCCCAAATTCACCAACGCCAAGGGTGTGGTAAACCCCTCCTACCAGGGAATTGTTGTGACCTACGCCCAAGTCGCAGTGCATCCGTTTAAGCACCATGCCGTAGCCACCGCTCGGCCGACATTGGTGATTCTGGACGAGGTGCACCACGGCGGCGATGCCAAGAGCTGGGGCGACGGTATTTCCGAAGCTTACGGCGATGTCGAACGCCGCCTGTGCCTAACTGGTACGCCGTTCCGCTCCGATGACGCAGCGATTCCGTTTGTTCGCTACTCGCCGGACGGCGATGGTTACTCGCGTTCCGTCGCTGATTACACGTACGGCTATTCCAATGCGCTTGCCGACGGCGTTGTCCGCCCGGTGGTCTTTCTGGCTTATTCCGGTGAAGCCCGCTGGCGTGATAGTGCGGGCGATGAGTTTGCTGCGCGTCTGGGCACCGTGATGAGTCCAGAGGAGACCACGCGTGCTTGGCGCACCGCGCTTGACCCAAAGGGCGAGTGGATGCCATCTGTGCTGCGGGCAGCGCACACCCGGCTCTCGCAGATGAGGCAGCATATCCCGGACGCGGGTGGCCTGGTTATCGCCTCCGACGCGGCAACTGCCCGTGCGTACAAACGCATTCTCGAGCAGATTGCCTCTACGCCGGTGGCGTTAGTGCTCTCGGATGAACCGGGCTCGTCGGAACGAATTAAGACTTTCTCCGAGTCCACCGATGAGTGGATGGTGGCCGTGCGCATGGTCTCCGAAGGCGTGGACGTGCCGAGGCTGGCGGTCGGCGTGTACGCGACCAGTTCCTCGACTCCACTATTCTTCGCGCAGGCTATCGGACGATTCGTGCGAAGCCGCATGCCGGGGGAGACCGCTTCGGTCTTCTTGCCGTCGATTCCGGTGCTGCTCGACTTGGCCTCGCAGATGGAGGTGCAGCGCAACCACGTGCTCGGCAAGCCGGATCGGCCTTCGGAAGGCTGGGAGGATGACTTGGTCGCTGAGGCCAATCGCCGCAAGGATGAGCCCGACGAATTGCTGCCGGCCTACGAATCCATTGGCGCGGATGCTGAACTTGACTACCTCATCTACGACGGCTCCTCCTACGGCACCGCAACCGTTGCCGGTTCCGCCGAAGAGGCCGATTATCTGGGTTTGCCAGGGCTTCTCGACGCCGATCAGATGCGACTCTTGCTGCGTCAGCGGCAGGATGAACAGCTTAAAGCCGCCAGTGCCCGAGAGAAGGAAGCCCGCGAGGAGGCGAGGGAATCGTCGTCAAGCGGAGGCGAAGGGGGCGCGGTGCACCGGATTGAGGGATCGGCGTACCCAAGGCCGCAGAAGGTGGCCAGTGAGGTGTTGCCGAAGTTGCGGAAGGAGCTCAATACGCTGGTGTCGATGACAGCGGCGCGAACCGGTAAGCCACATGGTCAAGTGCATAACGAGGTTCGGCGCGCCTGTGGTGGCCCGCCGACTGCGCTATGTACGGAGGAACAGTTGCGTGATCGCATCAGCTACCTGCGTAATTGGTAGGGTTTCAAACGAACTGAGCAATCTATGGTGGAGAGAAGAATGTCGGCAAGCAGTGATAAGTCGAGGCCGTCGGAATTGACCGGCGGTGGTTTGTCAGCTGTACCAGGCAATGACGGTCGGACTATTGGCGTGCTGGCACTGATCTTTGGCGTCGGCGGACTCTTGATGTCCTGGATGATTGTTGGTGGCATCCTCGGTGTCTTTGGCATTGTTCTGGGCATCATCGCGATGGCGAAGGCAATGAGTGCCAAGAAACGCGTGCAGGCAGCCGGGGGAGACGCGGTCATCAGCGGTTCGTTCGGATTGGGCGTGGTCGGCATTGTGACGGGTATTGCAGCCGCCGTGGTATCGCTGATGCTGTATTCGTCGACATCAGATGCGATGTCGAAGTGCGAGAAGTTCGAGCGCACCTCTGGAGAGTATGCCGAGTGCATCTCTAAGCAGATGGGTACTGATCAGCCAAAGAAGCAATCGGAGTGAGTTTGGAAGCGACATCAATGGCGGTCTTACTTTGTGCCCGGAGTTTTCGGTCAATGCCAGATACGCAATCAGGAAATGAGCTAACCCCGTAGTCCACCCCCGAAGCCCAACTGCCTGCAGTTTCGGCCGGGGGTTTCTTAGTGAAATCTCATATTTGGCCGAGTGTTGGTAATGATATTGGTGTCAGAAAGTACCCACATTTGGCATCCCCACATGCGGTAAACGTTTGAACATGCGTGCAATACAGGATGTCTGCTGATTATTAAATAGGAGCGTGAATCGTGGCAGCGACATCTACGCGCGATAACTCCCCGGAACTGTCACCTGGCCAACAAGACCGTGGATACCTCAGCCGGGAGCTTTTCCGTAAGCGCACCGGTCTAGGACTCGGTATCATCCTGGCCCTGCTCGTGTACTTCTTTATGCCGGCTGAGCTCGATCACAACCTGCGTGCAACCGCAGGTGTAGCAGTGCTTATGGCCGTGTGGTGGATGTCCGAGGCTATCCCGATTGCCGTTACGGCTCTGCTGCCGCTGGCTCTATTCCCGATTCTCAACCTCGCGGAGATTAAGGATTTCTCGGGCAAGTACACAGACCCGACCATCTTCCTCTTTATGGGCGGCTTCCTGTTGGCGCTGGCGATGCAGCGTTGGAACCTCCACAAGCGCGTCGCATTGTGGGTTCTGGTGCTCATGGGGTCGTCACCAAAAATGCTGATTCTCGGCTTCATGGTGGCTACTGGCTTCCTGTCGATGTGGGTCTCCAACACGGCCACGGCCGTGATGATGCTGCCAATCGGTGTGTCCGTCCTGAGCCTCATTGTCCGAATGCTGCACGATGAAAAGGTTCCTGCAGAGGATACGGGCTCTGCGAGTGAATCCGTCGCTGAAACCCCCGGTGGGGATGCGCTGGAGGAGGCCGAGGAGTCGTCGTCAAGCTATGACCCGATGCCAAAGTCAAACTTCGGTATCGCGCTGATGCTGGGTATCGCTTACGCGGCATCGATTGGCTCGCTGGGCACGATTATTGGTACTCCGCCGAACGCGATGCTGGCGGCCTACATGGCGGAGCAGGGTGTCAACATTGGGTTCGGCCAGTGGATGCTGCTGGGTGTCCCGGTGGCGGTTGTGCTCATGCTCTGTGCATGGTTTTTGCTGACAAATGTTCTGTTTAAGCCGGAGATTACGCATATTCCAGGTGGGCGCGAACTCATGCGTGACGAGTTGAAGCGCCTTGGCCGTATGTCGACTGGAGAGCGCCGAGTGCTCCTAGTGTTTATCGCGGCGGCACTGGCGTGGGTCTTTGTTCCGGTGCTGCTGCCCGACACCAAGATTGCCGATGCGGTTATCGCAATGACCGTGGGTATTGCGTTGTTCCTTATTCCGGGTGGCCCTAATGGCGTGAAGCTCATGCGCTGGGAAAATGCGTTGGAGCTGCCGTGGGGTGTGCTGCTGCTGTTCGGTGGTGGCCTGGCGCTGTCCTCGCAGTTCGGTGCCTCTGGGCTGTCGGACTGGATTGGCGAGCAGCTGTCTACTCTCGGCTGGATGCCAGTGGCTGCACTCGTGGTTGTCGTCGGCGCCGTTGTGCTGTTCCTGACCGAGTTCACCTCTAACACCGCGACGGCCGCGACCTTCCTGCCGCTGGTTGGTGCGATGGCAATCGGTCTGGGCCACGACCAGATGATCTTCGCAGTTCCAGTTGCACTGGCAGCTACTTCGGCATTCATGATGCCGGTTGCAACACCGCCGAACGCCATCGCCTACGGCTCCGGCTACGTCAGCATGGACAACATGGTCAAGGCCGGTGTTTGGCTGAACGTCGTCGCACTGATCGTGATTTCTGTGGCATCGCTGACGCTGCTGCAGTGGGTATTCGGCGTCGTGTACTAGCTGGGTAGGTAGTAGCCCGTAGTGGATGGTGGGCCAGTGTGCTGAACCACCGTCGGGCTTCTCCGCCTAGCGTTGCTCAGATGCTCCTTCGCCCCGTTCCACTTTGGTGGTTCGGGGCTTTTGGCTGCAAATGTGAAACTGTGTGAGTTTATGACACTTTCAGGCCATTTTTGAGGTCATTTTTGACATAAACGCAGTCAGTAACTCACTAGCGCTGACACCAAAAGAAAAACCGGGCTCGAATAAGGTGTGAAACCTCATTCAAGCCCGATTCTCTGGGTCTAGCTGTTAGCCCCTGAACAACTCCAGGTTAAAGCTTTACTCCAAGTAGTCGCGCAGCACCTGCGAGCGCGACGGGTGACGCAGCTTGGACATCGTCTTGGACTCAATCTGACGGATGCGCTCGCGTGTCACACCGTAGACCTGACCAATCTCGTCCAGGGTACGTGGCATGCCGTCGGTAAGGCCGAAGCGCAAGCGGACGACACCGGCTTCACGTTCGGAGAGAGTCTCCAAGACGTCGCCAAGCTGATCCTGGAGGAGCGTGAAGCTGACGGCGTCCACGGCGATAACTGCCTCGGAGTCCTCGATGAAGTCACCGAGCTGAGAGTCACCCTCGTCGCCGATGGTCTGGTCCAGGGAAATCGGTTCACGAGCGTACTGTTGAATCTCGAGAACCTTTTCCTCTGTGATGTCCATTTCCTTGGCGAGCTCTTCCGGGGTGGGCTCGCGGCCCAGATCCTGAAGCAGTTCACGCTGGATACGACCGAGCTTATTAATGACCTCGACCATGTGAACCGGAATACGAATGGTTCGAGCCTGGTCGGCCATTGCACGAGTAATGGCCTGGCGAATCCACCACGTTGCGTAGGTGGAGAACTTGTAGCCCTTGGTGTAGTCGAACTTCTCGACGGCGCGAATCAGGCCGAGGTTGCCCTCCTGAATCAAGTCGAGGAAAGCCATGCCACGGCCGGTGTAGCGCTTTGCCAGGGACACCACAAGACGGAGGTTGGCTTCGAGCAGGTGATTCTTGGCGCGCTGACCGTCACGAGAAATCTCGCGCAAGTCGCGCTTCTGAGCGTAAGCGATGCGCTCGCCGGCTTCCTTGGCCTCGTCAATCTTGTACTGCGCGTACAGACCGGCCTCGATGCGCTTTGCCAGACTGACTTCTTCCTCGGCAGTCAGCAGCGCGACCTTACCAATCTGCTTGAGGTAGGCGCGGACAGAGTCGGCGGAGGCGGTGAGGGCAGCATCTTTGCGGGCCTGACGCAGACGAGCGGACTCGTCCTCGTTCCAGACCTCGTCGCCCTCGTCCTCTTCATCCTCGTCTTCGTCTTCGTCCTCGTCGTCCTCTTCTTCATCATCGTCGAGGTCGTCGTCTTCGAGGTCGTCATCATCCAGATCGTCGTGAAGATCATCGTCTTCGAGATCATCATCCAGATCCGGGTCGTAGTCCTGCTCCTGCTCCAAGTCGTGGTCGAGTTCCTCGTCCTCGAGCTCTTCGTTCTCAGTTGCGTCGAGAGCCTGCGCGTCCTTCGCCTTCGCTGCAGCAGCCTTGGCCGCGGTGGCCTTCGCAGCCGTTGTCCGCTTAGTTGCCTTCTTGGCGGCGGCCTTACGCGTGGTCTTCTTAGCGACGGACTTCTTGGCCGCCTTCTTCACGGTCTTCTTGGCCGCTGCCTTCTTAGCGGTCGTCTTCTTCGCCGCAGTTTTGGTAGCAGCCGTCTTTTTGGCAGCAGTTTTCTTCGCGGCAGTCTTCTTTGCCACGGTCTTCTTCACTGCCTTCTTGATGGCCTTCTTTACAGCCTTCTTTGCAGGAGTAGCTGAACCGGTGCCACTCCCGGTGGATTGGTCCTGAGCTTGCCCCAGTTCGTTGCCTGCCACGAACGCCCTTTCACGATGTACGTTGTGTGCGCCGCCAAAGCCGCCGCCAGCTTCTCTCGGTCGAAGAGAAGCTCAACGCGCCAGTGGTGCGCCTTTACTTCGTCTATAGCCAACTAGCCGAATGGAAAACATTCAGAGCTGACCTTTTCGTGCCACGGTCATCAGTGTTGCTTTCTGGCTCCTAGCGAAGAAGTAATCGGTGAAAATCCTCATCGAAGCAGTGCGCTGGAATTCGATTTTCCCAATCCTCCTCGAGCCTGTTGATTATTCAACCTTGCCGTGAGTCAACTTCTTATTGTAAACCAATTCTTAAAATCGCCGCCACGGGGCATGGCTTCAAGCACGTGTCACGCCCGACACGTAGCTACCAATCCCCATATAAGAAATGAAAGTGGTTAAGGGTAAAGTCCCTGGTCAGCTGCAAAGGCGGCGCCAGCAATACCCGCATTATTATCCAAACTTGCGGGGACAACTGGAGTCTTACATGTCAACAGCGGAATCCACTTTTCGTGTTCGCGACTGATTCCGCCGCCGACGATGATCCGTGACGGCCAAAACAGCGCCTCGTAGGTCTTAAGCACCTTGCTCACGCGCTCAGCCCACTCTTCGAAGCCGAGCCCCTCCACATCCTTAACTCTCGCGGATGCAAAGTGTTCGGCCTCCATGCCATCAATGATGAGGTGGCCTAACTCCGAATTGGGGTAGAGCAGTCCGTCATGAATAAGCGCGGAGCCGATGCCTGTACCAAAAGTTAGCAACAACACGGCGCCTGTCTTATTGCCCGGATCGCCAAACTGGACTTCAGCGAGGCCGGCAGCGTCAGCGTCGTTAAGCACGTGCGCCTTGTTGTTGGGCAGGTATTTAGCGAAGAGCTCTTGGCAGTTCGTATTAACCCAAGAACCGTCAATATTGGCGGCCAGCAAGGCAATCTGATTCTGTACGACGGACGGAATCGTGATGCCGACATCGGAATCCCACTTCGCAATGTCCACAATTTCTGCAATGGTCTCCGCAACCGCTTCCGGAGTTGCCGGCTGTGGCGTGAAAATTTTAATGCGGTCGCCAATAAGCTGCCCAGTTTCAAGGTCTACGCGGCCACCCTTGATTCCAGAGCCTCCCACGTCGATGCCAAATCCAATTCGTTGTCCCATAGCTCAAATTGTACGAAACAGACACAATGGGGGCATGAGCAATAACTCGCATGGCACCGAACAACTCGCTAACAGCGCGGATAATAGGGGGTCTGCTGCACCGAATAGCCCCGGGTCCGTGCGGCCCAGCGTCGGGGAATTGCGTGACCGCGCGGTACTTATCGCCCGCGCAGCCGCGGCGCACATCGCCAGTCGTCGGGTCGAACTCGGCTCCGATGGCGTTTTAGCAAGTTCCGAAACGAAGTCCTCATCTGTTGACCCCGTCACCGTCGTCGACCGTGAATCTGAGGAGCTCATTCGTTCGCTTATCAAGACGTTTAGCAGCTCTGACCGCATTTTGGGCGAAGAAGGCGGGCTTGACGACGGCGCGAGTTCCCCAGCGCAGGCTGCCAACGAGGGCGAAGCGGTGACCTGGATTGTAGACCCCATTGATGGCACGGTGAATTTCCTTTACGGCCTGCCCAATTGTGCCGTGAGTATCGCTTGCGCCGTAGGCGATGAGGTAGTGGCGGGTGCAGTGGCAAATGCGTCCTCGGGAGAGATTTACAGTGCAGCTAAGGGAGAGGGCGCTCAGGTTTCTCGACGGGACGGCACTGTGCAGACGCTTAGTTGTTCCCCAACGGCCGAGCTGGAAAAGACACTTGTGGCAACGGGATTCAGCTATTCCGCTAGTCTCCGGCAGGTGCAGGGCCGGATAGCGTCGCAGTTGCTGGGGGAGTGTCGAGATATTCGGCGCATGGGATCGGCGGCGCTGGATTTGTGCATGGTGGCGCACGGCCGTGTTGATGCGTATTACGAACACGACATCAAGGTTTGGGATTATGCAGCTGGTGCTCTGATTGCGGCTGAAGCAGGCGCAAGGATTAGGGTCCCGGAATTCACTCAGTGTGCCAACGTTACTGGCCGGCCGGAGGGAGACCCGCTCGACTTTGGTGTCGGTGCGGCGAACTCTGAAGTTGCCGATGCGTTCTTCGAGGCATTGGATGGTGCTATCGCGAAGGCTAGGAATTAGTGCGTCGGTCTAGGAGCAGGTGCTCGAGCCTAACGAGCTCAAACCCTCTAGGTCGGCTTGTTCGCCACGGTTCAATGCGGACATCGTTTCCTCAACCTGGCTGGCTACTTCGAGATCCTTAAACCCCTTACCCAACGACACATCGACGGTTGCATCCGGCCGACCATCGTGGATGAGCTCAAAGCAGGGGAAAAGAGCGTGAAGCGCCGCGGCGTGGCCATTGAAGTCCTCGCCATAACGCAGCTGGCCGAAGCAACCGAGGTCTTGGTTTTCCACAATAGGGTCGTTGCCGTAGGGAACCTGCTCATCGAGGACAAAATCGAGCTGCCGCAATTGCTCGGCGACGGTTGTAGCCTGGCCGACTTTGCCGTTGGCATTATAAACGCGCACATGAACATCCGACGGTGGAACGACGTGCTCTCCGATTAGCGTGGTGGAGGAAACAGGGGCCCCAGCCGCGGGGAGGGAACAGGACACCGGATAACTTGCCGGTTGGCTGCGGAATGCCAATACCCACAACGTAGCGGCAATCACTACAGCAACGACGGAAACCACCACGTAGGGAACAATTTTTCGTCGATGTGATGTGCTCGAAGTGCTCGCGGGGCCTGAACTCATAGCCATCATGTTATCCTCTCCTCGGCTTATGGGCATAGAAACCTATTCTGACCTGCAGAGATGACAGATTGCGTGAATTGCCTTAATATCCGCTGAGAAAGGCGCTGGAGAGTACAGGGTGTCAATCGTCTCAACGCGTTGTATTCTCCGAGAAAAAGTCAGTTCACAATGTCTAGCAAAGGTCCAGAAAGAAGGTTTGGGACATGGCTGTAAACTACGATGCCCCGCGTACTCGTGAAACCGAAGAGCTGGAGACCGATTCCCTCGAGGGCCTTCAGGCTGCATCTGCTGAGAAGGAAATCGACGACACTGACGACGGCGAAATTGTTGAGCCGTTCGAGTTGCCGGTTGCCGACATCGCGGGTGAAGAATTCGATATGGATGTTGCCCCGAAGGGGGAGGATGAATTCACCTGTGGCTCCTGCTTCATGGTGATGCACCGCTCAATGATCGCAATCGATAACGGCGATGGATTCCCCATCTGTCAGGACTGTGCCTAATCCCCGCACAGCCGGGATAGCTTCCTAGGAAAAAGGAAAACCGCCACTACCACGGTTCTGGCGGCGCTGGGGCCGTCGGCAAGCGTGTAGCGGCGGTGAGAGATTTGACCTAGCGGTCGAAGAGACTGTCAAGCAGTGCCTCGGGGTGGCGGGTGGAGACCAGCCAATAGGGGGTGGGGTCGTCCGGATCGTCGAGGACTAGCAGCACCATCGTGGGAATCCACGTGTGTGTAACCAGGAACGCTGCTGGATCGAGCTGACGGCCCAACGCATTGCGCTGCGCGGACTTCGGGACCACCAGGGATTTGGCAACAACCGATGCTGGCAAAACTGCCGTGCCAGCGTGAAGCCAGCGTTCACCAGTGCTGTCCACTTCCACGGACACCGTGGTCTTCGACATAGTCAACAGCACCCACACGCCCACGGCCAGACAAATAATGCCGCCGATGACAAGCCAAAACGGTGAACGGTTAAAGCCAATCTGGGCCGTGCATACAAAAACGGCAGCAGCGCCGAGTACCCAGAACCACCAGGGAACCCAGAGCTTTTCGGAATAGACAATCGATGAATCTCCGCTCGAGCTCATTGCTATTGCCGCACCTTCAGAGACGGATGCTGAGCTGTCGTCGCGACGAGGCTGCAGGTTATCTTTTCCACTCACGGTTATCCATTCTAGGGCACGGCTATGCTCGGTACTGACAAGGCCGAAGTGCGGTTCTTAAAAGACGCGACAGCGAAGGATATACAAAGAGATGACTTATGCCCCGGTGCAAGTGAAAAAGCTCGCTAAAGACGCAGTGATTCCCCAGCGTGCGCATGCCGATGATGCCGGTGTGGATTTGAGCTCAGTGGAGGATGTCATCCTAGCACCAGGGCAGCGGGCGCTCGTGGGAACCGGTATTGCCATTGCTTTGCCGGCGGGCACAGTGGGATTGGTTCATCCTCGCTCCGGATTGGCTTTCAAAAAGGGGCTGTCCATCGTCAACGCTCCCGGCACGATTGATGCCGGTTACCGTGGTGAGCTTAAAGTCTGCCTGATCAACTTGGACCCGACCAATGCGGTGGAGATCGCCAAGGGCGATCGAATTGCCCAATTGGTTGTGCAGAAGGTCGAGCTCAGCCCGCTGGTGGAAGTCGATGAGCTCGATGAAACTGAACGCGGCGTGGGAGGTCACGGGTCAACCGGAGTGTCCACGACGCTTTAAAACGCCTCTGACAGCGCGGGGACCCTACCAAGTGTGGTTCAATGCGTGAAGAGCTCAATAAAGCGTTTACAAAAGCGTATACAAAGATTTCTTTTTAGCGAGGTGTCAATAAACCACCATGTGGCCATTTGGAAAGAAGAACCAGCCAGAAGAACCAGCTGCTGAGGCAGAGACCGTTGCCACCGACTCTGCGGCGCCAGCTTCTGAGGAGGCTACCGCAACCGTGCATGACGACGCGTCGGAAACCGCCGCGGAGAACGCACCAGCAAACGGCCCCTTCGATATCAACAGCGCTAGCCCGACGCAGTTTGATTTTTCGGACTTCGCGAAGGCCAGCCTGAACCTCGGTTCGATGCTGCTGCCTATTCCTCACGTTGGTGATATTCAGGTGGAGATGGGGCCGACAGGTCCAACCATGCTGCACGTCGCCACTGAGCATGGCCGCGTAACTCCTGTAGCATTCGCTGCTCCGACGTCGGGTGGCCTCTGGGAGGAGTCCGCTCAGGAAATCAAGGACGGTCTTGAGTCCGATGGCCTCGATGTCCATGTCGAGCAGGGGCCGTGGGGTTCTGAGGTCGTAGGTCGCACCTCCGATATGGAAATGCGAATCATCGGCGCCGACGGCCCGCGTTGGATGCTTCGCATGACGGCCTCCGGTCCGGCTGATCGGGCGGAGGAACTTGCGAATCTCGCCCGCGGTCTCCTTGCCCGTAGCTTCGTCTCTCGCGGTGAGAACCCGATGCCAGCAGGTCAGCCGCTTCCGGTTACGCTGCCGTCCCAGATGGCCGAGCAGATTCGTCAGGCATACCAGCAGCAGACCCAGGCTGCTCAAGCTGAAGGTGAACCTGGACAGGTGCCAGGCGCTACTGGTATCAACCCGGATGGTTCCACCAATTAGTTTGGTTAACCCGCCAGCAGAGAGAGGCTAGCTGCTTGACAAGGTAGAAGAGGATCTGCAGGTGCCACTGTGCACTGCCCGCCGCCGTCACCCGACGGCGGCTTTTCTCTTGTCAGCGGGTAGTATCACACTGCGTGAACATCGAAGTGACTATTGACCGTCCCGCTGCCGGCGGAGAATTCATTGCCAGCTATGACGGACGTATCGGTTTCGTCACCGGCGGTATCCCCGGCGAACGCGTTGTTGTCGAAATTGCCAAACCTGATGCCAAGCTTTGGCGCGGCAATGTCGTTGAGGTTCTGGATGCCTCAGAGCATCGAATTTCGCAGCGTTGCGAAGCAGCTCAGCAGGGCGCGGGCTGTTGCGACTGGGGTTTTATTGATCCTGAGCACGCGGCGCGTCTCAAGGCTGATGTCTTGACCGATTGCCTGCGCCGTCTTGGACGTTTCACCGCCGACGAGCTGCCAGCTATCGATGTTCTTCCACTGGCTCCGACCTCCCGTTGGCGCACGCGCGTGCGGCTGGGTGTGGATTCCCAGGGACGAGCGGGATTACGTCGTTCCCGTTCCCACGAGCTCGTCATCGGCTCCGAGTGCGTCCAAACAGTTCCCAATCTCATCGCTGGCTTTTCGACGGCCGGAACCATCCCTGTTGCTAAGCCTGCTCGCGGTCGAGGGAGCAAGAAGCCGAAGCCAGGAGAACTCCATGTGGCCATGGACACGGAGGGTAACCGAAGTGCTGTATACGTTTCCGGCAGCGGCAGGAACCGCACGCAAACGTTGATTGAAGGCGAGCCAACTACACAGCACACCGTTCACGGAATTACTTTCGATGTGCCGACGACCGGTTTTTGGCAAGCCCATTGCCATGCCCCTGAGTTCTATGGATCGCGCATCATCGACCTGTTGGTTGGTCAGTCTTTCTCCTGCGGTTGGGATCTTTACGGTGGCGCAGGCGTTCTGTCGGCGGCACTGCGCAAGCTAGTTGACGCAGAGGGTTCAATTCTCTCTGTCGAGGGTTTTGCCGCGGCCGCGACGGCGGGGCGCAAGGCTTTCACTGCAGCTGACCACAGTGGAAATGCGTCGCCTGCGGCACCAGTCCGGTTCGTAACCGGGGATGTCACCAAGGTAGTGCGCCGCGAAGTTGCTAATGCGGAAACACCAAACCCGGATATCGTCGTTCTCGACCCTCCGCGCTCCGGTGCTGGTAAGGATGCCATTGCCGCTATTGCTGAGGCAAAGCCACGCACGGTCGTACATTTCGGTTGCGATCCGGCGACTTTTGCCCGCGATGCCCGGTACTGGGCTGACTATGGCTACGCGTTCAAACACCTCGAGGTCGTGGACGCATTTGGTCTAACGCATCACTTTGAAACCATCGCGGTGCTGGAGCAGCTGTAGCTAGAGTGGCTGCCGCATGGGCGCAAGAACGTTGGCGCCGATCACGTCGGCAAGCAAATGTGCCTGCCATGGGCGGAAACCCTGTTCCCTGAGGTGAGCGGAGATTTCTGTAACGGCTGGCAGGCCGCCAGCGTAGTTGTCGTGGTGGCGGAATACGAATGAGCCGACTGCGCGACTGTGAATCCACCACACCAGTTCACGTGTCTGCGCGGAAGTGATGAGTGTGTCTTTGCGCAGGTGTATTTGGGCACAGACGTTGTCGATGCAGTCTCGCGTGGTTTCGAAAATCTCGGCGGCTTGTGGGGCATGTTCAGCCCAACGGCGAAAGTGGGGCATCTGGTTGGGAGCCTGCTTCTGGGGCTTCGGCCATGACGACCTGGGTTCCTGACGGGCTTCATTAACGACCTTCAACCAAGCGTCCGCGGCACCGCGACGGCGACGTGGAAATCCACGGATTGCAGTTAGTTCACGCTGCGTACCGGGGAGTTGTTCTGCGATTGTACGTAGAACGCTGTGACCCATGACGTGTGTTGGGGAGACATCACGGCGCTGCGCGATTTCGTCACGCTCAGTCCACAGTGCACGGGCGACGTGAAGTTGTTCGGGAGTGCGCAGCTTCCCAATCCCTTTGAGCCCCTGCCACGAGTGTCCGACGTGCAGACCATCGAGGTATTTACGGTTTAGAGCGAGTTCGCGTTCGCATTCCTGTTCCAGCCATTCCAAACGGTCGAGCTCAGTCAGCGCCTGACAAAGAACCTCGGCGAGTTCGATGAGCAGCTCGACATCCAAGGCTGCGTAGTCCAGCCAATCTGCTGGCAGTGGACGAGTAGACCAATCCTCTCGACCGTGCCCCTTGGCAAGTCCAACTCCGAGGAGTCGCTCTGTCAGAGCTGCTAAGTTGACTCGCTCCAGGCCGAGAAGGCGGCCGGCCAGCTCAGTGTCAATGACTTTGGTGGGGTAGAGACCCAGAGCTGCGAGGCAGGGAAGGTCAGAATGAGCGGCGTGAATAATCCAGGTCAGGTCGTTGACTGAGGAACCGAAAACGGCCATCGCCTTGCGACCATCTTCGGGATCGATGAGAAAGGTGCCCGCTCCACGGCGGCGAAATTGAAGCAAGAAGGCGCGGTCGTCGTAGCGATATGCCGAAGCTCGTTCAGTATCGACTGCGAGCCAACCGTGTCCTTTGGCCAGCTGCTCACCGGCGTCAATAATGTCGTCGATGGCAGAAAGCACGCGTGGAGTTCCCTCGGCTGGGGCAAGTCTTACTTCTACGTCGGGACTAGTTTCCACGTCGGAGCTCATCGCACGCCTCTTCGGTCGTCGGTATCAGCAGTCGCCGGTATCAGCCCAGCAGGGAAACGCCGACGGGTGGCAGACCAGCGACGTTCGCTAGTACCTGAGCGAAGGATTCAACGTGGGTGCGCAGGTCGGTGCCACGAGCAGTCCACGATGCGCGCATTTCTAATTGAAAGGCCTGTGGCTTGCCGCCGATCTCGCCATAGCGGACAGAGTTCGTAGTAGTCACCGTGCCACCCAAGTTCGACAGTTCGGCGTTGTTCTCAGCCAGAGCCTCGGTGAGCCATTGCCAGGCAACCTGGGGAAGCAGCGGATCTTCCGCGAGGGAGGCGTCCATATCCGCCTGGATGTATGCAACCAAGCGCATGTCACCGTCCCAGGTTTCCTCACTGCGGGGGTCATGGAGCAAAATTAAACGACCAAAGGCATCGTCGTCCGAGGACTCGGGGACGATATCAGCTTCGGGCTGCGTGACCTCAAGCGAGACAGCGTGGCTAAACGGTGCCAGCTTCTGCGGTGGCCGAACGGTGCCCAGAGCAATCTCAGGTCGCAGTTCAGCAGAGTGCATTGACTGGACCGCGGCGCGGAAGTTCTGTGGCATTGAATCGGTTCCATTCACGCGCCTGAACTTAGCCATATGACGCTTGCGTTAGTGGGAGGCGCGCCGAAAAGAGTGGGAAGCGACCAAGCGGTTCGTCGAAAACGCACAGCAGGGCGAGCGATTTCCCTGTTCTTAGTACCCCACACATCAATTTCTAAGGTAAGTGGGGCATGATTGTCCGTATGAACAATCGTCGCACTTTGACTGATGCCCCGATTCTTGATGCAGCTTACGGTCGAACTCCGTCGCGCCGCCCGGTGTGGTTTATGCGGCAAGCCGGTCGTTCACTGCCTGAATACCGTGAGGTGCGCAAGGACATCGGTATGTTGGACTCCTGTTTCCGTCCGGAACTGCTCGCTGAGATTACTATGCAGCCGGTACGTAGGCACGACGTTGATGCTGCGATTCTTTTTTCCGATATCGTCGTGCCGCTGAAGGCTGCGGGTGTCAACCTGGATATTGTTCCTGGCCGCGGTCCAGTAATGGATACTCCGGTGCGCTCGGAAGCAGACATCAAGGCTCTACCGGAAGTCACGGAAGAGCAACTCGCTCCGGTGGCCGAGGGTATCGGCCTCATTCTGCAAGAGCTGACTGATACCCAGGCACTCATTGGTTTCGCCGGTGCACCGTTCACCTTGGCGTCGTACCTGATTGAAGGCGGTCCATCCCGCAATCACGAGCGCACTAAGGCGCTGATGCACTCGGACCCTGAATTGTGGGATCACCTGATGCAGAAAATCACTCCGATGGTGATTGCTTTCCTGCGCGCGCAGATTGGCGCTGGTGTGGACGCTATTCAGCTCTTCGACTCCTGGGCTGGCTATCTCACCGAGCGTGATTACCGCCGCTTTGTGTTGCCGTACTCGAAGGAAATCTTCCAGGCTGTCGCCGACGCCGGCATTCCGCGCATCCACTTCGGTGTGGGCACCGGCGAGCTTCTCGGTGCGATGGCTGAAGCCGGCCCAGAAGTCATGGGCGTCGACTGGCGCGTGCCACTGGACGTTGCTGCCAACCGCATTCGTGCCACGCTTTCCGACGTTCACCGAGGCGCAGACCCGGCGGAAAACAGCCTTGCATTGCAGGGCAACCTTGACCCGGCGATTCTCTTTGCCGGTGAAGATGCAATGACCCAAGAGATTCAGCGCATCTGCTCTGAGACGGACCGTGCAATTAAGCGTGGTGACGCCCGTGGACATATCTTCAACTTGGGTCACGGGGTGCTACCGAATACCGATGCCGACGCGATTACGCGCGCCGTTGAGATCATTCACGCAACGTAAAAGCCGACGCAACAGGCGTGTAAAACACGCACTAGCTAATTTCCTACAAGTCTTATCGACCGTGCCCGCTTGAGGCGCGGGCATAGAGAAAGCGTACGAAATACCGTGGTTGCACAACCTTCTACCATTGCCGTCATAGGTGGCGGTATCTCCGGCCTGAGCGCAGCGTATGAGTTGCGTAAAAAGCTCGGACCCGCCGCAAGAATAATTGTCATCGAGTCCAGTGCACAGGTCGGCGGCAAGCTGAAGACTCGAACAGGAACTAACGGCCCTCTCGAAGCGGGCGCTGAGGCGTACCTGGCGTTCCGTCACGATGCCACCGATTTTTTCAAGGAACTCGGGTTGGCAGATCAGCTAGTCGCCCCTTCGGGGCTGCCTTCCAAGCTCTACATTGGCGGTGAACTCAAGGACCTTCCGCGTAACACGGTCACCGGTATTCCAGGAAGTTCAGAAGGGTTGGGCTACCTCCTCAGCGAGGCCACCCTCGCCAAGATTGATGCCGAGTCGAACCCCGAGCTCACTCCAGCCTTGCACTGGGTACTGGGTGACGACATGAATGTCGGCCAGCTGGTCGCGGCGCGGCTCGGTGAGGAAGTCGTTGACCGCATCGTCTCCCCGCTGCTCGGAGGCGTCTACTCAACCACCGCATACGACCTGGGCCTGCGTGCGACCATCCCACAGTTGGCGGCAGCGCTTGATGAAATGGCTAGTGTCGGTGATCATGTCAGCCTCACCGGCGCTGTCCAGCGCGTTCTGGAAGCACGTAAGCAGGCGCAGCAGGCGCGTCTGAGCAGTGAGGCTGCGACAGACTCGACGAAGACGAATCGACCGGTGGTCTTCCAAACGTTCCGCGATGGCTTCGAGGTTCTCTACAACACGCTTGTCGACGAATCGGGAGCCGAACTCCTCTTGTCGACGAAGGCTACTGGTCTGCGGCAGCATGACAATGGCTTTGAGGTCACTGTGGAACTGCCGTCGGAAAGCGGCACGAGCGTTAGCACTATCGACGTCGACGGCGTTGTCGTGGCGGCACCTTCTGCAACCACATCGGAGCTGTTGAGCAATCTTGCGCCAGAGGCGGCCGAGCTCATTGGTGGGGTAGACACGTCGAACTCGGCGGTGGTCGGTATGTGTTTCGACTCGTCGGAAGGACTGCCGGAGATTAACGGCGTGTTGTGCGAGATTGGTGCTGACCTGTCCGCGAAAGCTTTTACAGTGTCGTCCCGGAAGTGGCCACATATTGGTGAGCGCTACGGTGCCGTTGTGAGGGCAAGCTTCGGCCGTTTTGATGATGACTCGCACGTGCATCGTAGCGACGAGGACCTCATCGCCAGGGCAAAGGCGGATTTGGCTAAGGCGACTGGCTTTGATGCTGAACCGACTGCGGTTTTCGTCCAGCGTTGGTGGGCGGGGATTCCACGCTTCGATATGGGGCATGGCGGCCTGATGGATTTTGCTCGCCAGGAATTGGCCGAGGTGCCTAAGCTTGCAGCAACGGGGGCGTGGCTCAGTGGCCCGGGCATTCCGGAATGTATCTCCAACGCCAAGGCTGCGGCCAGCAAGATTGCTGCGGAGCTGGCATAAAGCTGCGAGATTGGTGCTGAGTACGAAACTGGCGCTGACCCATCGTTTTTAAACAAACCTTTCAACCGAACTAGGAGACAACTAATGACCAAGCTCGATTTCAAGAAGCTCAACGACACCATCCGCTACACCATGTGGTCTGCCTTCAAGGTGACCCCAGGTGCACTCGGTGATAACCGCGAAGAGGCAGTGGCTAAGACCAAGGAATTCCTGGCTCGTTACGAAGACACTGATCTGATCATCCGTGGTTTCTACGTTGTTTCGGCCATGCGTGCTGAAGCCGACTTCATGTTCTGGATCCACGCAGAGAAGCTGGAAGACCTGCAGGCGTTCTACAACGCCTTCCTGCGCGAGACTCCGCTGGGCAAGGCATCCACTCCGCACTGGTCGAACGCTGCGCTGCACCGTCCAGCTGAGTTCAACAAGTCGCACCTGCCGTCGTTCATCATGGGTGAAGAGCCGGGACGATGGATTGCGGTTTACCCCTTCGTTCGTTCCTACGACTGGTACCTGCTGGAGCCGACCGAGCGACGCCGCATCCTTGCTGAACACGGTATGGCCGGTCGTGACTACCCGGATGTGCGCGCCAATACTGTCCCGGCGTTCGCACTCGGTGACTACGAGTGGATCCTTGCATTCGAGGGGCCGGAGCTCGACCGCATTGTGGACTTGATGTGGAAGATGCGTTACACCGAGGCTCGTCTGCACGTCCGCGAAGAGATTCCGTTCCACACGGGACGTCGCGTCGATGACATCGCAGAGATCATCAACGTTCTGCCGTAGCTCACGCAATCAACGAGAGAATCAGCAGCGCCGCTGGTCAAGCCCCGTTAACTGACGGGATTTTGACCAGCGGCGCTGCTTCTCTATCTAGTTATTCAGCCGTCTTGTCCGGTTCGAGCGTGAGTGAAATTGAATTGATGCAATAACGCAGGTCGGTCGGAGTATTGTATCCCTCACCCTCAAAGACGTGGCCGAGGTGAGACTTGCAACGACTGCACAGCACTTCGGTACGGACCATACCGAGGCTGGTGTCTCGGCGCTCAATAATCCGGTCTCCAGCTAGTGGAGAGAAGAAGGATGGCCAACCGCAGTGAGAGTCGAACTTCTCGTTCGACCGAAACAGCTCGTAACCACAGGCCCGGCAGCGGTAGACACCTTGAGTCTTGGTATCGGTGTACTCACCGGTGAAGGCGCGTTCAGTACCTGCCTGACGCAAAACCTGGTACTCCGCGGCACTGAGGCGTTCGCGCCATTCTTCTTCGCTCAGATTCCAGTCTTCGCTATGCGAATCAACCATTCTGAATAGCCTCCTCAGACTTGAGATCAGATTCCTGATTAGACTTCCTGCCTGCTATCTTCCAGTCGCTCAGCCAGCTGAAGCCGGATGCAAAGCTACGCCCATTGACGGCATCCACAATCGTCATTCGAATGAGTGCTGCCGTGATGGAGAGAATAAGAACGGCCCATCCAATACCGCCGATTGCAACCGTGAACCACGGGAAAAAGAGGTCATCTTCATCAATCCACCAATTGGCGTAGAAGAAACAGAGTACGACTCCGAGTCCTGCGCCCCAATTCAACATGACTGTCGAACCAATATTTCCTTCATTGTCGCGAGCCAAAACCAATGGGCGAAGCACGGTGAGAACCATTGGCAAGAGCGTCATCGAGTAGTACTGCTGGCCCAGGCTGGAAAGGAAGAACGCGCCGGTGAAGAGAACTCCGGAAGTCGTAGCAATCCAGAATATCTCATCCCTTTCGAGCCAGCGAAGAAGGAGCACGACGGATACCAAGACGAAAATGCCGAAAAAGATCTGCCACAGCAAAATCAGGGTCGGATGGGCACCTAGCCAAACAAGCTGTCCAGTCAGTGAAGCATTTGCAAAGTCACGGACAACTCCCAGGTAGGGGACGGTGATATCTAGGTAGTCACGTGGTTGGACCATGAGCGGCCACGCAATGACATTGGCTGCAATTACCACTCCGATACTGGTCAGTACCGTAGAGAACTGCCTGCGCATGAACGGTAGGAACAGCATTGGCAAGAAAACAGGTTTAATGGTGATTGCGATACCGATGATCAGGCCGGCCAGGATATTGCGCCGCTCGGTCAGAGCAATAAAAAACAGCACTAATGCAAGGAAGAGTGAACCGTTGACGTTCGTAAAATCAAGGGTGTTGGTAACGGGTTCCGTGAGGTAGAGCAGTGCTATCGACGCTGGAATGATGGGGCCAGAGCGCGCAATACCAAGCCACCTCAGCAGCAATACAATTGCCGCAATGATTGCAGCTGACTGAAACACCGCAAACCAGATTCGGCCCGATTCAAGCGAGCCGAACAAATCAATCGGGGCTAAAAGTAGGGTAGCGCCTGGGGAATACAGATAGTGCGGATCGGCTGTTACGTAGTCTTCCGAATAAACGGGTACCTGCGATACGAATCGATTAATTGCCGACCAGACGGTCGTAAAGTCATCTGTGCCAGAAACGTCTTTCGGCAAAACCCAGGTGCGGTGAAAAATCACCACAGCTGCGATAGGCCACAAGAAAGCGCTGAGTCCTCGCGACACGTGCCGAGACAGAGGGCGTGGAGCCACCGAATTTGTCTCTGGCGTGTCCTTGGACGTTTGCGTTAATGCCGTTGCGCTTGCGCTCACGTCGATTTTTGGTTTACTCACAATACTCCACCCTACTGGGTGAAGCTGCGGGAATAGCGTAGGAAGATGTGTGAGTCGGAACGTAGGATATCCCGCACTTCAAAAGCCTGCGGGTTCGTCGAGTTCCCGTCATCATCAGGGTCGTTCTCGCCGAAAGCCAGGGGACCGTTACCCACCCACATCGGCGACAACGTCAGGAACAGTTCGTCGACGCACCCCTTTTTGAATGCTTCTCGATACATCGTCGGTCCACCCTCTACGACAATGTCCCGATACCCATGTTCAGCCAGCCAGGTTAACGCCGCTTTTACCGAGGGGTTAGGGAGCTTAACGACGCGAGCCCCGGCCGACTCCATCTTTTTAGCTTTGTTCTTGTGAGCGGTCTTTGCTCCTTCATCATTAAAAGCGTCCTCAGTCGGGGTGAAGATTATCGGAGGATTGACTTCTGCATTCGCGAAAAAGTCGGATTCTATATCTAGATCCAACGAGCGCGAAAGTGTGGACATCGCCACGTGCTCGGAGCGACCTAGCTTCTGTCGAACGGCCTCTAGGTACTCCGGTATCTCAACTGGCCCGTACCCCTCGGACGCAATGGTGCCTGTACCAACGAAAACGACGTCGGCAAGCGCGCGAAGCGTGTTGAAAACCGTGGCATCGGTGTCGTTGCCAAGCTGGCCCGAGGTGCCTTCGACGGCGCCGCGTCCGTCCAAGCTGGTGACGGCGATGGCCGTGACGGTGGAGGTGTTGTGAGACGCCGCCGCTGTATCATGTGTCGTTTGCGCAGGTCGAGAAAGAAACTGCAGAATTTCGTCGGTCGATGGGCTTACGGAGGTGAGTGTAGCCATACCGCCGAGGTTAAGCCGACGATTGCAGAATAGGCAAGGCCTGGCTTATAAGGGAAGTGTTATAATCGTTGTCATTTATAAGGATTGGACTTATAGTAGGGGCATGCGACTAACAGATACTCTTGAGAAGGCATTCAACGACCAGATCACTATGGAGCTCACCGCTTCCCACGTCTACCGCCAGCTGGCAATCGAACTGGACCTGCTGGATTTCTCCGGCATGGCAGAGTGGATGCGTGCACAGGCGGATGAGGAAGTTGATCACGCGAATCAGTTCATCGCACACCTCGATGCTCGCGACAACCACCCGCAGATTGGTGCTGTCGACGCACCGGAGGTGAAGGTCACTTCCGCAATCGATGCATTCCGCATTGCTCTCGAGCATGAAGAGAAGGTTTCGGCATCTATCCGTAACCTCCGCAAGCTTGCTGATAGCGAGGGTGATCTCGACTCCCGCCCGCTGCTGGACAGCTTCGTGGTTGAGCAGATTGAGGAAGAGGACACCGTGCGTGGCATCATCGGTCGCCTGGAGATCGTTGGCGACAACGGTGCTGGCCTGCTGCGTATCGACCGGGAGCTTGGCGCTCGCGACGCAGCTTAATATCGAGCTCGGTTCGCAGTTTGGATAGAAATGACCGCCCTGGGGCTAACTGCCTAGGGCGGTCATTTCTATTTAGCTGGGGTATCAATTGATGGGCTTGGCGTCCAGCCAAACCGAAATTCGGGGAGCTGTCATGGGCTGACCGTCCATAGCATTTAGACGAGCGAGCTGCTCAGCAAAGCTCGCCGAATTGGAAAACCTGCCAGCCGAGACGCCCGCCGGACAATATTTTTCCTGCTTAACCCGGGGGAGCGGTAGGACTCGATGAAATTGGGGGTTAAGTAGCAAAAAGTGTGTCCGCTCGGCGT
>NZ_KV801834.1:0-361 GCF_001810555.1 Corynebacterium sp. HMSC063G05
GGGTGAGGCGTGATGCGTACCCGTATTTGGGGAAGTTGGTGATCCTATGCTGCCGAGAAAAGCCTCTAGCGATGTGGATATACGGCCCGTACCCGAAACCGACACAGGTAGTCAGGTAGAGAATACTAAGGCGATCGGGAGAACTGTGGTTAAGGAACTCGGCAAAATGCCCCCGTAACTTCGGGAGAAGGGGGGCCATGACTGGTGACCGACGTGGTTGAGCTGGTTGTGGCCGCAGAGAATAGAGGGAAGCGACTGTTTACTAAAAACACAGGTCCGTGCGAAGACGGGTAAGTCGATGTATACGGACTGACGCCTGCCCGGTGCTGGAAGGTTAAGAGGACCTGTTAGACCCTTTGTG